>DATJTV010000059.1:0-3133 GCA_035503055.1 Acetobacteraceae bacterium | reverse complement strand
GTTGCCGATCCAGCCCGGCGGTACCACCGCCCGCTGAAGGAGCGGTAGCACCACGTGGCCGCCGCCGAAAACCAGAGCGCCGGCGCGATAGAACCGGGAGACGAGCATGACCGCGTGGCTGCCGCTCGCCCCCGCTGCGAGAGGCAGGCCGGCCAGCAGGGCGGCGAATGCGACGAGTGCCGCGAGGGCGAGCGGGCGGGGGAGCGAGACGGTCAGCGCACCGACGGCCGCCTTCGCCGGCTCCCTGATCCATTGCCAGCCGATCAGGCCGCCGAGCGCGATCGCGCCCACCTGGCCGAGCGAAGAGGGGAGCGCCAGCGTCAGCAGCGCCATGCCGATCGCGATGGTCACACGCTCACGATCCGGGCAGAGCGTGCGCGCCATCGCCCAGAGCGCCTGGGCCACGACCGCAACCGCGACGATTTTCAGCCCGTGCAGCCACAGTGCGGCCGCGACATTGCCGATGCGGCCGGTGCCGTACGCGAACAGGATGAGCGCCGCCGCCGAGGGGAGGGTGAAGCCCGCCCAGGCGGCGAGCATCCCCGGCAGGCCCGCCCCCATGAGGCCGATGCTCGCCGCGACCTGGCTGCTCGCCGGGCCGGGCAGGGACTGGCAGAGGGCCACGACGTCGGCGTACTCCTCGTCGGCGAGCCAGCCTCGGCGCTCGACGAACTCCGCACGAAAGAAGCCGAGGTGCGCGATCGGCCCCCCGAAGCTGGTGCAGCCGAGTCGGATGAAGATGCGGAATATTTCGGCCGCGGAGCGGTGGCGCCCGGCCGGCGGAATCGGGTTCATGGCGCGGGGCTCACCGCCTCGGTGCCTTGCATCGGCGGAAAGGACGCGCCAGAGGCTCTCGGGCCGGCGCAACCAGGCGCCAGGAATGTCCGGAACCACGATGCAGCATCGGAACGCTCCCATGGGATCGTCGGATGTCGGACCGCGAGAACCTGCCCGGTGCGACCGCGCCGCGAAGGGCCCGCTCGGTTCGATAGCTGAACGGCCGGCGCCTCGCCACCTTCCCCCGGCGTGGCGCACGAGAACGGCCATCAAACGGCCGGCATGGCGGCGGTAGCTGCCCGAACATGCACGCCTTCCTCAACCATGCCATCGCCTTCGCCTCGGATCACGCCCTGCTCGCGTACGCGCTTGCGCTCGTGCTCGCGGCCGCCGAAGCGCTCCCGGTGGTCGGCGCCCTGGTGCCGGGCACCGCCGTCATCGTCGCCTTCGGCGCCCTGATCGCCGCGGGCGCGCTCGAGTTCTGGCCCCTGGCCGCTGCGGCGGTGCTCGGCGCTCTGCTCGGCGACGGCTTCGGCTATTGGCTCGGTTGGCGCTACAAGGATGCGGCCTTCCGCATCTGGCCGCTCAGCAATCATCCGGAGTTCGCGGAGCGCGGCGCGGCCCTCTTCCGCAAGCGCGGCGGGACCAGCGTCTTTATCGGCCGGTTCACTCCGGGCGTGCGGGCCGTCATTCCGATGCTCGCCGGCATTCTCGCGATGCGGCGCGTCCGGTTCTTTTCCGTCGACATCGTTGCGGCCGTCTTGTGGGCGGTCTTGCACATCCTCTTCGGGCTCCTCCTCGGCGCCTCGCTCGAGCTGCTCGGCGCAGTGACCGGCCGGCTCGCCGTGCTCGCGGCCTTCCTGTTCGTCCTCGGCTATGCCGTCATCGCGGTCTCGCGCCGCGTCATGGGCCGCTTGCCGCGGGCGCTCGCCCGGCTCGCAGAGCCGCTCGCGGCCTGGGCCGTGCGGAACCCGGGCCGGCCGCAGCGCCTTCTCCTCCGATTGCTCTCCACCGATCGCGCCGAGGCATTCGGCCTCACGGTCACGGCCACCCTGATCGTCGGCGGGGGCTGGCTCCTGCTCGGCGCGCTCGAGGGGCTGCTGGCGCACGAGCCGATCGCCCGCCTCGACGCCGTGGTGCTCAACGGTCTCGGCTCGCTCCATGCGGACTGGGCGGACGCCGCGATGCGCGTCTTTGCCGCCCCGGGAAGCACGCCGGCGCTCGGCCTGCTCGCGGTCGGCGTCCTCATCCTCCTGGCACTCGACCGCCAAGGGCTGCTGGCCCTGGCCTGGGTCGTCGGCCTCGCCGCGTCGGTGGCTCTCGCATTCCTGCTTAGCCTGCTGCCGCACGCCACTGTTCCCCCCACGGCCGGCCATCCCGGCAATTTCGATGCCATGCTCGCCGCCGCCTCCTACGGGCTGCTCGGCCTCTTCGTTTCCCGTGCAGTCGCGCCCGGCCTCAGGCCCGCCATCGCAAGCGCGCTCAGCCTGGTCGTCGTGTTTGGTGCCGCGGCGCGCCTCTATCTCGGCCTCTCGCTCTTCTCGACCGAGGTGATCGCGATCGCCTTCGCGCTGGCCTGGCTCGGCCTGGTCGGATTCGCCGCCCAGCTGCGCCGCTTGCCGTCCGGCCGCGCGCTGCCTGTCGCGCTCGTCGCTTCGGTCGTCATCATCGCCGCGGTTGCTGCCCAGGCCGGCGGCTATGGCCTCGTGCCGGCTCCGGTTTCGCCGCCTCCTGCGCCGCAGCGCGAGATCTCGCTCGCGGACTGGCGCGCAGGCGGCTGGGCGAGCCTGCCCGGCAGCCGCGTCGGCCTGCTCGGCAACTTCGCCCAGCACTTCACTCTCCAGTGGGCCGGATCTCTTACCGATCTTTCCGGCGCGCTCGCGGCTCGGGGCTGGCAGGGCCCGCCGCCCTGGGACGCGGAAAGCCTGCTTGCCTGGCTCGCCCCTACCATCGATCCCGCTTCGCTTCCGGTCCTGCCGCGCTTCGCAAACGGAATGCCCGAAGCGCTCGTGCTTTGCCGCACGCCGCCTCCGCACGGAGCGTCGTCCCGGCACCAGGCCATTCGCATCGTGCTGCGCTTCTGGCCGAGCGACACCGTCGTCGTCGCCGGCGATCGGCGGCTTCCCCTCTGGCTCGGCGTGGTGGTCGAGGAGCGGTTCGTCCGTGTAGCCGGCACGCTCACGATCGTTCGCTCGAGGCGGGCCTCGCCGGGGCCTTTCGCCACGCTCGCCGCTTCCTTGCCGCACGCCGAGCCGGTGCACGAGAACATGGTGCCAGCCGCGCCCGGCCGGCCGGAGATCGGCGCCGAGGTGCTGTTGGGATGGGAAGGTGCGAGCTCCGCGAGGTCGCCCTGACC
>DATJTV010000058.1:0-10504 GCA_035503055.1 Acetobacteraceae bacterium | reverse complement strand
CCGGGGCGACGGAGCGGAGCTGGATCGCGCCCTCCCGCCCGGTGGACGCGCTCGATGCCAAGGCGGACGCGCTCGCCCTGCTTGGTGCGCTCGGCGTGCCCGCCGAGGCGCTGACCCTGACGGGCCCCGGCCCTGGCTATTTCCATCCGGGGCGGTCCGCGCTCATCGGCCAGGGGCCGAAGCTTCCGCTCGGCCGCTTCGGGGAGCTGCACCCAAGCGTGATCGCGGCACTCGACCTGAAGCGGCCGGCGGTCGCGTTCGAGATCTTGCTCGACTCCGTGCCGATGCCGAAGCGCCGGGCGCGGCGCGCGCCGCCCGAACTCTCGCCGTTCCAGCCGGTTTCCCGCGATTTCGCCTTCGTCGTGGACGAGGACGTGCCGGCGGAGTCCGTGCTCCGGGCCGCGCGCGGGGCGGAGCGCGGCCTGATCGCCTCGGTCACGCTGTTCGACGTTTTTGCCGGGCCGGGCATCGGGGCGGGGAAGAAGTCGCTGGCGATCGAGGTCGTTTTCCAGCCGCGCGAGCGGACGCTGACCGACGCCGAGATCGAGGCCGCCTGCCGGAACGTCGTCGCTGCGGTCGCCAAGGCCGCCGGCGGCGTGCTCCGTGGCTGACGATCCGGGCGGCTGACAATCCGGCAAAACTTCCCTATTCGTTCCCCATGACCGACACACCGATCGCGCAGATCCGCAACTTCGCGATCATTGCGCATATCGACCACGGCAAATCGACGCTCGCGGACCGGCTGATCCAGTCCACCGGCGGGCTCTCGGAGCGCGAGATGGTGAGCCAGGTGCTCGACAGCATGGAGCTCGAGCGCGAGCGCGGCATCACCATCAAGGCGCAGACGGTACGCCTCACCTACCGGGCCGAAGACGGGCTCACCTACGCGCTCAACCTCATGGACACGCCCGGGCATGTGGATTTCGCCTACGAGGTGAGCCGCAGCCTCGCCGCCTGCGAGGGCTCGCTGCTGGTGGTGGATGCCTCGCAGGGGGTGGAGGCGCAGACGCTGGCGAACGTCTATCAGGCGATCGAGGCCGGCCACGAGATCATCCCGGTGCTCAACAAGATCGACCTGCCGGCGGCGGAGCCCGAAAAGGTGCGCCAGCAGATCGAGGAGGTGATCGGGCTCGATGCCTCCGCGGCGATCCCGATTAGCGCCAAGACCGGGAAGAACATCGAGGCGGTGCTGGAGGCGCTGGTGACGCGGCTGCCGCCGCCCAAGGGCGACCCTGCCGCGCCGCTCACCGCGCTGCTCGTCGATAGCTGGTACGATCCCTATCTCGGCGTCGTCATCCTGGTGCGCGTCAAGGACGGCGTGCTGCGGCGCGGCGCGCGCATCCGGATGATGTCCACGGGCGCGGTGCACACGATCGAGCGGATCGGCGTCTTCACGCCCAAGATGGTGCCGACCGAGGATTTGGGCCCCGGCGAGATCGGCTTCATCAACGCGGCGATCAAGACGGTGGCGGATTGCCGCGTCGGCGACACGATCACTGACGACCGCCATCCGGCGACGACCCCGCTGCCCGGCTTCCGGCCCTCGGTGCCCGTGGTCTGGTGCGGGCTCTATCCGGCGGACGCCGACGATTTCGAGAAGCTCCGGGAGAGCCTCGCCAAGCTCCGGTTGAACGATGCGAGCTTCCACTACGAGCCAGAGACATCCGCGGCCCTCGGCTTCGGGTTTCGCTGCGGTTTCCTAGGCCTTCTCCATCTCGAGATCGTGCAGGAGCGGCTGCACCGCGAGTTCGCGCTCGAGCTGATCGCGACCGCGCCTTCGGTGGTCTATCGCATCCACTTCACCAACGGCACGGTGCGTGAGCTGCACAACCCGGCCGACTGGCCCGAAGGCAGCCTGATCGATCACATCGAGGAGCCGTGGATCAAGGCGACGATCCTGGTTCCCGACGAGCATCTCGGCGCGGTGCTCACGCTCTGCAACGAGCGGCGCGGCCAGCAGGCGGACCTCACCTACGTGGGGAACCGGGCGATGGCGGTGTACCGCCTGCCGCTGAACGAGGTGGTGTTCGATTTCTATGACCGGCTCAAATCGGTCTCGCGCGGCTATGCGAGCTTCGATTACCAGATGGACGGCTATGCGGAGGGCGACCTCGTGCGGATCACCATCCTGGTCAACAACGAGCCGGTGGACGCGCTTTCCTTCATCGCCCATCGGGCGGCCGCGGAGAGCCGCGGGCGGGCTATCTGCGGGCGCCTCAAGGACCTCATTCCCCGCCAGCTCTTCAAGGTGGCGATCCAGGCCGCGATCGGCGGGCGCATCATTGCCCGCGAGACGCTGGGCGCGCTGGCCAAGGACGTCACTGCCAAATGCTACGGCGGGGACATCACGCGCAAGCGGAAGCTTCTGGAGAAGCAGAAGGAGGGCAAGAAGCGCATGCGCCAGTTCGGCAAGGTCGAGATCCCGCAATCGGCCTTTCTTGCCGCGCTCAAGATCGACGCATGAGCCCCTCGAAGCGGAAGAGCCTGCCGCCCGGCTTGCCGGAACGGCTTCGTCATAATTGATTAACACGCCCGCGTCGGGCGAAGCCGGTAGGTGTAGCCCCGTCCTCAGCGATTCTCCGGGAAAATCATGACACGACAGACACTTCTGCTCTGCACGGCCGTCGGCACCCTGGCGGTCGGCCTTGGCGCCTGGACCCACACCTCCCTCGCCCAGACCGCGACGGCGGGGGCGACGGCACCGGCGAGCCTCGCCGGCCCGAGCCCGGCCGATACGCTCCCCACGGCGACGCCGATCAAGCACCTGGTGGTGATCTTCCAGGAGAACGTCTCGTTCGACCATTATTTCGCGACCTACCCGAAGGCCACCAACCCGCCGGGCGAGCCCGCCTTCACCGCCGTTGCCGGAACGCCCTCCGTCAACAACCTCGTCGCGGCCAATTTGCTGACCAACAACCCGAACTTCACCAACAAGGAGAACGGCGCGGACGCCGCCGAGCCGTTCCGGCTCGATCGGACGCAGGCGGCGACCGCCGACCAGAACCACGGCTACACGGCCGAGCAGCAGGCCTATGACGGCGGCAAGGCCGACCTCTTTCCGAAATACACGGGCAAGGGCACGCCGGGCGGGGTCGGCGCCTTCGGGACCAAGGGCCAGGTGATGGGCTACTACGACGGCAACACCGTTACGGCCCTTTGGAACTATGCCCAGCATTTCGCGATGAGCGACAATGCCTATACGGACACCTACGGGCCGTCCACGCCGGGCGCGCTCGAGGTGGTTTCCGGCCAGACGAACGGCGTCGAGCTCGTCGCCACGACCAAGAAGCCGTACACGCTCGGCTCGACCTCGTACTACATCCATGACGGGGCGGGCGGGATCGGGCTGGTCTCCGACGTCGATCCCGGCCACGATTCCTGCTCGAAGCCGACGGACCAGGTAATGATGGAGGGGAAGAACATCGGCGATCTGCTCAACGCCGCCTCCATTACCTGGGGCGGCTTCATGGGCGGGTTCGATCTCGGCATCAAGAACGCCAACGGCACCACCGGGTGCAAGCGCAGCACCTATTCCGCGGTGGTGCACGCGACCGTTCCCGACTACATCCCCCATCACAACTGGTTCCAGTACTACGCCTCGACCGCCAATCCGACGCATGCCCGGCCGGCCTCGCTTGCGGCGATCGGCTACAGCTTCGATCATGACGGCAAGCCGGACTCGGCGAATCACGAATACGGGCTTGAGGATTTCTACAACGCGGTGAAGGCCGGCAATTTCCCCGCGGTCTCCTACATCAAGATGCCGGCCTACCAGGACGGACACGCGGGCTATTCGGATCCACTCGACGAGCAGACCGGGGTCGTCACCCTGATCAACTTCCTCGAGCAGCAGCCCGACTGGAAGGACACCGCGGTCGTCGTCACCTGGGACGATTCGGACGGGTGGTACGATCACGCCTTCGCCACGCCGACCAACGCGTCCTTCGACCCTGAGGCCGATCAGCTCGACGGTCCCGGCAAATGCGGCAGCGGCACGCCGCTCCCGGGCGTGGCCGGCAAGCCTGTCAACGGCCGGTGCGGCCCCGGGACGCGCCTTCCCTTCTTCGTCATCTCGCCCTGGGCCAAGACGAACGCCGTGAGCCATACCCCGATCTCGCAGGCCTCGGTCGTGACCTTCATCGAGGACAACTGGCTCAAGGGCGAGCGGCTGGGCGGCGGCTCGTTCGACGCCACCACCGGCTCGATCATGGACATGTTCGATTTCTCGTCTGCGGGCGGCCACAATCCGCCGCTCTTCCTCGATCCGGTGACGGGTACTGTCGTGGCGCACCCGTAATGAGGGCCAAAGGACGGAGGTGAGCGGCCGAACGGGGCATCCGGGTGCCGAGCCGCGTGGGCTCTCGGCACCCGGAACCGGGAGGCGGGGGCGCTGGCGCTGGCCGCTCTTCGGCGCCGGGGTTGCTCTCGCGCTCCTGATCGGCACGGGCGCCGTAACGATCGCGGAAAGCCCGGTGCCGGTTCGCCAATGGCTCAGCAACCCGATCGCGAGCTATATCTTGAGCGAGGGCGAGAATCCGCACCCCGTGGCGCTCGTCCGCTCGCCCGCCCTGGCCTTCTCGGCGATGGCGCAACTTGGGCAGCGCGTCTTCTTCGACCCGAGCCTCTCCGGGTCCGGCAAGCTTTCCTGCGCCTCCTGCCACAGCCCGGCGCACGCCTATGGCCCGCCCAACGCGCTCCCGGCGATGCTCGGCGGGCCGGACCTCACGCGCCAGGGCGTGCGTGCCGTGCCTTCGCTCATGTATCTCGAGCGCCAGCCCAATTTCAGCATCGGCCCCGACAACGACACGAACGAAACGGTCAGCCTGAGCCAGATGGTGGCGGCCAGCCAGGACGCTTCACGCAGGCAGAAGACCGCACAGGACACCGCCGCGACGGCTGCCAATCTCGTCCCGCAGGGCGGGCTTTTCTGGGACGGTCGCGCCGACACGCTACAAGACCAGGCCGTCTTTCCGCTGCTCAGCCGCTTCGAGATGGATGGCGGCAGCATCGGCGAGGTCGCGGGGAAGCTCCGGCACGCGGGTTATGCTTCCCACTTCGTGCAGCTGTTCGGGCCGGGGATTTTCGCGAGCCCGCGCATGGCGGTCGCGGAGGCAATGTTCGCCGTGGCGCGCTACGAGATCGAGGATCCGGCCTTCCATCCCTATACCAGCAAGTACGATTACTGGCTCGAGGGCCGGGCACGGCTCACGCGGGCGGAAATGCGCGGCTATCTTCTCTTCAACGATCCGCTCAAGGCCGATTGCGGCGGCTGCCATCTCGACCAGCCGGACCCCGACGGCCAGCCGCCGCTCTTCACGGACCACCAGTTCGAGGCGCTCGCTGTGCCGCGCAACCCGGCACTTGCCGCCAACCGCAACCCCGCCTATTTCGACCTCGGCATCTGCGGCCCGTACCGGACGGACATGGCCAAGGATACGCAGTATTGCGGCCTCTTCCTCACGCCCACCTTGCGCAACGTCGCGACCCGCCATGTGTTCTTCCACAACGGCGTCTATCACACGCTTCAGCAGGTGATGGATTTCTACGATTTCCGCGACACCGAGCCGGGGACGATCTACCCGCGCGGCGCGAACGGGAAGGTCGAGAAATACAACGACATACCGCCGCGCTATTGGGCCAATGTCGACGTGATCGATCCGCCGTTCAACCGCAAGCTCGGCGAGCGTCCGGCAATGACCGCGCAGAACGAAGAGGACATCATCGCCTTTCTCAAGACCCTGACGGACGGCTACCGGCCCGCCGCGCGGCGCTGAGAAAGGCAGGCGCGGCGGAGGATTTTTGCGATCCCCGCCGCTGGCCGCCACCCGGCAGAGAGGGATCGTACACGGGCCTTCCCATCGGCCGCATGCGAAGCGTGCCGTCACGGAGCTCGTTCACCCGCTCCCTCGCGATATCCACGTACTGCTGGACGATATCGCAGCCATAGCCTGCACGATCATGCTTCAGCGCCGCGACGATGGCCGAGCCGACCCCCATGTAGGGGTCGAGCACCGTGTCTCCCGGCCGGGTCAGCGCCAGCACGAGCCGCTCGACGAGCTCGATCGGGAACTGGCAGGGATGGGCCGTCTTCTCGACATGGTTGTTCTTCACGTTCGGGAAGATCCATACGTCGCCGGGGTTCTTCCCGAGCGGATTGCCCGAGAGCTGGCCTGCCTTGGGCCCCTTGAAATGCCTCTTGCCGGGATATTTGGACGGAACGCGGATCGGGTCGAGGTTGAAAATGTAGTCATCGCCCTTGGTGAACCAGAGAATCGTCTCGTAGCGACCGGAAAGCCGCTTGCTGCAGTGCAAACCGTGCTCGAAATGCCAGATGATGCGGTTGCGCAGGCGCAGGCCCTGGTCGCGGAAGATGGGATAAAGCATTAGGTCGAGCGGAAGGATTTCGCCATCCTGAACGTGATTGCCGACCTGCCAGCAGAGGGAGCCGCGCGGACTTAAGATGCGCACGCACTCCGCGATGACCCGCTGCTGCTGCTCCATGTAGATCTCGAGGGCGCGCCGCCGCTCGTAGGTCTTGCCGATATTGTAGGGCGGCGAGGTGACGATGAGTTGCATCGACGCGTCGGGCAGCGGGCGCATGAAGGCGAGATTGTCCTGGCAGCAGAGGACGGCCTGACTGTCGGCATGGCGCGGGAACAGCGCGGCCTGCCTCATGATGACCGGACTCCCGTGCAAGCAGAGGCGGGCGCAGGGTTCGGCCGGCCGGGAATCGCGCGCGCACCGTGGCGGGCGTCCCATTCGTCCTGCACCGCCTGGAGCACGGCCATCGCCGGCAGGACCGAGGGGCCGGAGGCGCGCGGCGGCCGGCCCGCACGCACGGCCTCGAGGAAATCGAAGATGATGCGTGCGGCATTCTCCTGCTCGGGCGCGATGGCGACGGTACCCGAGGCGGTGCGGAGCGTGTTCGCGAGGATATCGAAGAAGTAGGTGTCCCGGTCGGTGACGATCAGCTTGTCGTAGAAACGGTAGGAGGCGTGGTACGAGCCGTGCACGAGCAGCGTCGCGTCCCGCTCGGTCTCGACGAGGACGACGCACTCCATCGGGATTCCTGTGCGCTCGTGGCAGGGGCCGAGATGGCCCGCGACCCGCCGGATCGGAGCGCCATCGAAAAGATAGAGCCCGAGATCGACGAAATGGCAGAAATGATGCCAGAGGATATTGTCGGTCCAGCTCCGGACATAGCCCGTGGCGCCGACGTTCCTGAGGCGGGGGATGAAGAAGCGGCCGGCGATATGGCGGACCGTCTCCTCGCCGGCGGCGAGGCGCGCGCGCAGCGCCTCGCGCTCGGCGCGGAAGCGCATCGGGTGGCTGAGACCGTAGATTTTGCCGCTCTTCTCGCCCGCCGCCACCACGCGCTCGGCGCCGGCGAGGCTCATGGCGATCGGGATCTCGATCAGCGTGTGCTTGCCTGCCTCGAGGCTGGCGATCGCCTGCTCCTCGTGCTGCTCGCTCGGCGTGGCGAGCACGACCACGTCGATCTCCGGGTCGGCGAGCGCTTGGGCGAGCGAGGTCGTCCATTTGCGATATCCGTAGCGCGCGGCGAATTCCGCCGCGGCCTCGGGCCGGCGCCCGACCGCGGTGTGCAGCACGGCATCGGTCCGGCGGAGCGCCTCGGAGTGCCACACCCCCATCATCCCGTAGCCCACCATGCAGATATTCATCGCGTTTCTTCTCCCGCGCGTGCGGTTAGCCGATCCGGAATCCCGCCTGCTCCGCCGCAGCGCGAAGATGAGCGAAACCCTTTCGCGCGTACGCGAGCGGAGGCGCCTTGGCCGGGTCCTGCTCAGCCTCGACGATCAGCCAGCCCGCATAGCCCGCCTTGGCGACCGGGGCGAGGGCGGCGGGAAAATCGACCACGCCGTCCCCCGGCACGGTGAAGACGCCGCCCACCACCGCGTCGAGGAAGCTCCAGCGCTCGCGATGCGCGCGGGCCAGAACGTCGGGACGCACGTCCTTGGCGTGAACGTGGTTGATGCGCCCGGCCCAGCGCGCGGCGACGCGCGCGGGGTCCTCGCCGGCGAAATGGAGATGCCCGGTATCGAGGAGGAGGCCCACGCTCGAGGGCGTTCCCTCGAGCAGCCGGTCGATCTCGGCCGCCTTCTCGATCACCGTTCCCATATGGTGGTGGAAGGCGATCGCGACGCCCCTCTCCGCCATCCAATCGCCGAGCCGGCCGAGCCGGTCGAGGAAGACCGGCCACTCCGCCTCGCCCATCAGCGGCCGTTCTGCCACCGGCACGTCGCGCTTTCCCTGCACGGTCGCGGAGGTCTCGGCGAACACCATCACGCGGCAGCCGAGCGCTTTCAGGAGCTCGAAATGCGGGCGCATCGCCGCGATCTCTTCCTCGACCGAGCGGCGCCTGAGCTCCGCCCCGTACCAGCCCGAGACGAGGGCAAGCCCGTGGCGGGCGAGCACCGCGGCGAGCGCCGGGGCCTCGGGCGGAAACTTGTTGCCCATCTCGATGCCCGTGAAGCCGGCCGCGCGGGCCTCCGCGAGGCAGGTTTCGAGCGGCGTTTCGCCGCCGAGCTCCGGGAGGTCGTCGTTGCTCCAGGCAATCGGGTTGGTGCCGATGCGCACGCTCATGCCTCCCTCCTCCCGATCGCCCCTGCTGCCGCGAGGGCGGCGATCCCTGCCGGGCTATAGCCGAGCTGGCCCGGCACCTCCTTGTTGTGCCGACCGGGCGGCGTCGGCGGGCGCGTGGCCACCGGCCCGCCGTGGGCGAGGCGGAAGGCGGTCACGGGTACGCGGAACGGGCCCTTGATGCCCTCCGCCTCCACGAAGTGATGCACGACGTTGCGGGTGCCGAGCTGGGGATCGGCGAGCGCTTCGGCGAGCGTTCGCACACGCGCAGCCGGCACGTGCCGCACCTGGAGGAAATCCTCCCACGCGGCCGCGGTCCGCTCGGTCATCCACGCCGCCAGCACCGTCCGCTCCTCTTCCCGTGCGGCCTTTCGCTCGGCGTTGGTGCGCTTGGTCATATCAGGGCGCTTGAGCGCTTGATCGCCACCGGTTGCACGGCTCTGGCTCTGGTCGGGTTCCTCCGGGTGCTCGAGCTTGATCACGTCGGCGCCGAACAGGCCGAGCCGGTACGCCGCGAAGGGCCCGGCGAGCACGTGCGTGGCATCGATGACGCGGATCCCCTCGAAAGGTTGCATGCGGCGGTTCCCTCCCTGGCCGGAAGCGGAGTGTTCCCCCGCCAGGCGCTGGGCAACAAGGGGAGGCGCGCGATTGGGCCGGGCAGGTCGCCGTTGCCGCCCTCCTATTGTTTACAGAGAACACGCGCTTCGGAATACCTGCGCAAGATCCGGAGTGCCGTGCCGTGCCGGCATCGATATTCGTCCTCTCCCACCGCGGAGGCGGGTTCGATGCCAGGCAAGGCCGCCCCAACGCCGGCGATGGGATATCGGGAGTGGGCCATGCTGCTCACCCTCGCCGCGCTGTGGGGCGGGTCGTTCTTCTTCTTCAAGGTTCTGGTCGCCGAGTTGCCGCCTTTCACTGTCGTGCTTGGGCGCGTGGGCCTGGCCGCAATCATGCTGAACCTGTGGCTCGCGTCACGAGGCGACTTCATGCCCGCCTCCCCCCGGCTCTGGGCCGACTTCATAATCATGGGCGTGCTCAACAATGTTGTTCCCTTTTCGCTGATCGTGTTCGGCGAAACGCGGATTTCAAGCGGCCTCGCCTCCATCCTCAACGCGACGACGCCGATGTTCACCGTGGTTGTCGCGCATATGCTGACCGCGAACGAGAAGCTGAACCGAGGCAAGTTCGCGGGCGTGGTGGTCGGCTTTGCCGGTGTTGCGGCCCTGGTTGGGCCGGCTGCCCTGGCGGGCATGGGCAGGGAGGACATCCTTGGCGAGGTCGCCTGCCTGGGAGCGGCGGTCTCTTACGCCTTCGCCGGCGTCTATGGCCGACGGTTCCAGGGCATCCCGCCAATCAAGGTGGCGACAGGGCAGGTTACCGGCAGCACGCTCGTGCTGATTCCGGTGGTCGCCCTCGCTGATCGTCCGTGGACGTTGCCGGCACCGGACGCAGCGACGTGGGGTGCGCTGATCGGCATTGCGCTGTTGTGCACGGTGATTGCCTACATCCTCTATTTCCGCGTTCTTGCCGCGGCAGGTGCAACCAATCTCCTGCTTGTCACCTTCCTAATTCCGGTCAGTGCGATCATGCTGGGCTCACTTGTGCTGGGCGAGGCGTTGCTGGTCCGGGAGTTCGCGGGAATGGCCCTGATCGGCGTCGGCCTCGCCTGCATCGACGGCAGGCTGCCGGCGGCTTTCCTCCCTGGCCCAAGGCGGGTTTCCCTGCCGTCCGAAAGCCCTCCTGGTTCCGGGATTTAGAGCCAAATGGCTCTGATTGTGATGTCTCGATGGGCTGGTCCCGTTGGGCCGGTGCTGGCCAGATCGGTTGATCGCGCGTTCGCGGTTCGGCCTTTAGCCGGACCGCGAAGCGGCCCGACGATGAAAGGTCGAGGCAGACCCTAGAG
>DATJTV010000057.1:0-55110 GCA_035503055.1 Acetobacteraceae bacterium | reverse complement strand
GAGAGGAAGTTGTGCACCGTGAGGCCGGCCATCTCGGTGAGATAGCTCATCGTCTGCTCGGGCACGTAGTTCTGCCAGTTGGTGTTGGTGACGAAGCTCGCCGAGGTGTTGAAGGCGAGGTCGGGCGAAACCGCCCCCATCCCCGCGGGATTGAAGGGCAGCATCCCCTGGAGGCGCTCGATCGCGTAGGTGGCGACGAAGCCCACGAAGCTGAAGATCAGCATGGCGACCGCATAGGTCAGCCAGTGCTGCTCGTCCGTCTCCGCAACCCCGCAGATCCGGTAGATGCCGCGCTCGAACGGCCTGAGGACCGGCGAGAGGAAGGTCGGCCGCCCCTCGAACACATTCGTCATGTAGCCGCCGAACGGCTTGGTCAGCAGGATCAGGACCACGCCGTAGAAGGCGATCTGCACCCAGCCGTTGATCGTCGTGTGGCCCATCATCTCGCGGCGCTCCTTGCTTGTGTGCTCAGAACTTTTCCGGACGGATCAGGGCATAGACGAGGTAGACGAAGAGGCCGGCAACCACCACGGCGCCGAGCGCATAGTCGAAGATCATCGGATTGGTCCCTTGAAGCATGACGATTTCTGCCCGCCGCGCTTCCGCTTTGTTGCAGGTCTAGAGACGCTCGCACCCGTACGCATAGAGGATTGCGCCGCCAAGAAACACCGCGCCGATCAGGATGTAGATGACGTCGAGCATAACTGCCCCCTTTGCGGATCGCTGCGATCGCGCACGCAACCTAGCGTCCGCCGCATATAACTTCGATGGCGCCGGCAGCTCCGCTTCATATAAATCGCATATAAGGGGGAGAGGCCGGCCGCGGCGGCTCGGGTTCCGGGCCGGCCGCGCCTCGCGGGATCGCGTGTTGCGGCGGCCCGCGCGGGTCTGGCATGCTGATTGTCCGGCGATCGTGCCGTCTGCGCCTCGCAATCGGGCGCGGGAGGAGTTCATGTACGTTCCCCCAGCCTTCCGGGAGGACCGGCCCGAAATCCTGCGCGCTTCCATCCGCGCGACCGGGCTGGCGATCCTGGTGAGCTTCGGTCCGGAGGGCCTCATCGCGAGCCACGTGCCGATGCTGCTCGACGAGCCGCAAGGTCCCGATATCGCCGGCAAGCACGGCCTCCTCGTCGGCCATGTCGCGCGGGCCAACCCGCAATGGCGGGCGAGTGCGGCCGATGTCCAGGCGCTCGCGATATTCCCTGGCCCGGACGCCTACGTGAGCCCCTCCCTCTATGCGACCAAGCGGGAGAGCGGGAAGGTCGTTCCGACCTGGAACTATGTCGCGGTGCACGCCTATGGTCGGCTTACCTTCTTCGACGATCCGCGCGAGCTCCACGCGCTCGTGAGCCGCCTCACGGCGGCCCACGAGGCCGGACGCGCCGCGCCCTGGGCGGTGACGGACGCGCCGGCCGATTTCATCGCCTCCCAGCTCAAGGGCATCGTCGGCTTCCGCATCGAGATCGCCCGGCTCGAAGGGAAGTGGAAGATGAGCCAGAACCGCCCCATGGCGGATCGCCTCGGCGTGATCGAGGGCCTCGAACAGGAGGGCGCGGCTACGGTCGCCGACGCGGTCGCCGCCGCCCTGCCGCAAGCCGGTTGATCCCATCTCCGGTGCAAAAGCGCACGCGCATGGCCCCCTCATGAGCGTGCCGCAGGCGGAGATCCTCTATCAGGGCGAAACCCTCCGCGTCGTCGCCAACAACCGCCGCTCTCCAAGCCGCTTCGTCAGCTTCAATCATCTCCTCTATCGCGAGCCGCCGAACCGCTTCTGGGGCGACAGCTTCTTCGACAAGTACGAATTGGGAGCGATGGGCTTCGTTTCCACGAAGCAGGACTGGTTCCCGGAATCGGAAATGCGTGCGGCGCTGGAGGCAATCGAGGGTGCGTTCACCCGCGCGCCCGGCGAGCGTCTCGTCTCTTACGGGGTGAGCATGGGCGGCTATGCGGCGTTCAAATATGCCGCGCTGCTTGGCGTCGACGCGGCGATTGCCTTCGGCCCGCAGATCTCGATCGCGCCGGCCGATGTCGGGAGCTTTGACAGCCGCTTCCGGCGCTTCCACGATTCCGCGCTGCACGCCGGGATGCGCATCCGGAGCGAGGATCTCGCGCCCGAAAACTACCTCCTCTACGACAATTTCTGGAAGGTCGACCGCAAGAACGCGGAGATGATCGCCGCTCTCGGGCCTGTCGAATGCTTCACGCTGCCCTTCGCTGGCCATGTGTGTGTTCGGGCTGTCGTCGAAGGGCGCGTCGCACACCCTTTCCTTCTCCGCCTCCTCGATCCTGCGCCGGGCAAGAGGGCCGAGCTGCGCGCCATGGTCCGCCGTACCCGGCGCAAAACGTCCGTCTATTGGGAAAGTCGCGCGATGATCCTGGGCGCCCGTCGCCCGGCCGCGACGCAGAAAATCCTCCATTCCGTGGAAAGCGTGCTCGCCTTCCCCTCTCACGCTCCCATCTGGCGGCTCGCGCTGGTGGACGCCCTGCTCGATTGCGGCAGGCCCGCCGAAGCGGAGCAGGCGCTTGAAGAGATCGAGATCGGAGACCGCTCTCCGGTCGACTTCTGGCTGCGCTACAGCGACTGCTATCGCCGCGTCCACGGCGAGAAAGCGACGCTTGCGATGATGGGCCGCGCCTCTGCCGAGGTGCGGCAGCACATCGCCTTCCGCTTTCAGGACGCCGTCATCCGCTTCGACATGGGGGACAAGGGAAGTGCCGCGGCGATCCTCGAGCTGATCTGGCCGGCCGAGAGGGAGATCACCCGCCGGGTCAAGCTCGGCCTCATGCTTGCCGCGGTCGGCGAGAAGGAGAAGGCGCTCGCTGTCTTCCGCGCATTGGCCGAGGAGGCGCCGAGCGCAGAGAACCTCCTCCTGCTCGCGGCGGCGCTTGCCGAGAACAAGTCCGACCCGGCTTCGTGGCGCGAGGCGCTCACTCTTCTCGTCGCGGCGCGCGCGATCATCGACCCGGACCCGGCCCTCTGGCGGCGGATGCTCCTCCTTTATGACCGGCTCGATGCGCCGGCCGGTCAGATCGCCGCTTCGCGGGAGTCGGTCGCCGCACTTCCCGGCTATCCCGATCTCCGCATGGAGCTCGCGATCGCGCTCGAGCGCGGTGGGGAAAAGGCCGAGGCGCTGGCGATCGCCCTCCGGCTCGTTCCCGAGCAGGCCCGCGTCCGCCGCCTCGACTGGCTGATCCTGATGCTGCGCCGGGGCGGCATGCAAGACGAGGCGCTTGCGCTTGCCCGCACGGCCGCGGACGAACGGCCCGCGGATTCGGCCTCACGCTTGCAGCTCGCGATTCTCCTTCTCGCCCGCGAGGATGAGGCCGAAGCGTTCGAACAGCTTCTGCGCGTGCGCGCCAATCCTCCCGCCCGGCTTGACCTGATGGAAGAGGCCGTGGCCGCGCTCGACGCAGTCGGGCTGCATGCCGATGCCGCCAAGGCCGCCGCCCGCAATGCGGCGGCGCAGATCGATCAACCCGCCCCCCAACTTCTCCTGGCCGAGCGGCTGATCCGTGCCGGCGTGCCCCAGGAAGCGCGCATGCAACTCGCTCGCGTCCGCCGGGGCGTGGGCGATGACCCGGCACGCCTGATCGCTGTCGCGAGGCTTTATCGCCGCGCGGGAGAGGAGCTGCGCGCCGAGGATCTGCTCGCCCGTGCTCTCGGCGAACGCACCGAGCCGGCCGTGGCATGGATGGAGCTGATCGCGCTCCGCTCGAAGCACGGCGGTTGGCGCGGCCGGCGTGCGGCCCGCCGCGCCGCTTCCCGCCTGGCCGCGAGCGCCACGTCGGACCCCGCTTTCTGGGCCGGCCTCGCCGAGCTTTTTGCCGCGCTCGATCGCCGGCCCCGCGCGCTCACTGCGATCGGCCGGGCGATCGCGCTCGATCCGGACGAGCCCGCCTACGAGCTCCGCGGGGCGGAGCTTCTCCTGGCCGCCGGCCAGCGCTCCGAGGCGAAGTCCCGGCTCGCCGCCCTTCTCGAGAGAAACCCCTCACGTGACACCTTCGCCCGCGCCGTGCCCCTCCTGGAACAGGCCGGGGACGAGCAAGTGGTGCGCGCCGCCGCCGAACGCTGGCTCGCGGCTGCCCCCCACGATGCGCGCGCGAAGCTCGCACTCGCCCGTTCGCTGATCCGGGGCGGAGATATCGCGGCCGGGCGCGCTCGTCTCGCGGAGGTGATGGAGCGGCGTGCCGGTGACGCCGCCTTCTGGGCATCGGTCGGCGAGCTCCTGCTCGATCTTCGCGACTGGCCCCAGGCGAAGCTCGCCGCCGAGCGCGGAATCGCCAACGATCCCGGCAATGCCAAGCGGGCGCGTGAGATCATAGGCATCGCCGGCCTCGTGGGCACGCGCGCACGTTCTTCCCCGGAACCGCGCGCTGCCGCCCACGCTACCGCCACGCGCCGCCCCGGACTCTTTTCCCGCCTCGCCGGCGCGCTGCTTCGTTCCTGATCGGGGAGGCGCGAGGTCCATGGCCGCCCTCGAGGAAGGCCAAGGGGACACCCTCCCCCGGCCCGCGGTATGTTAGCTTGCAAGGGATCGCGCGCACGACCGGGCACGCGTCCGAAAGGGCACCCGGCTCCGTGCGCGCTGCCGCAGAGACCGGAGCGACATGCAGATCGAACCCCAAGCCATTCCCGAAGTGCGTCTCATAACGCCGCGCCGCTTCACCGATTCCCGCGGGTTCGTCTCCGAAACCTTCCGCCAGAGCCGGCTTGCCGCCGCCGGGATCGCCTCCTCCTTCGTGCAGGACAATCACACTTTCTCCCGCGCCGCCGGAACAGTGCGCGGGCTGCACGCGCAAGTACCTCCTGCGGCGCAGGGCAAGCTGATCCGCGTGGTCCGGGGCGCCATCTGGGACGTTGCGGTCGACGTGCGGCACGGCTCGCCCACCTTCGGCCGCTACGTCCATGCCGAGCTGAGCGCCGAGAATTGGCGCCAGCTCTGGATCCCGCCCGGATTCCTGCACGGGCTCTGCACGCTCGTCGACGATACCGAGATCATCTACAAGATGACCGGCGAGTACGATCCGGCGAGCGAGTGCGGTGCCCTCTGGAACGACCCGGACCTCGCTCTCCCCTGGCCGGTCGCGCCGGAACGGGCGATCCTCTCCGAGAAGGACCGGGTGCGGCCGCGCCTCGCCGATTGCCCTGCCTGGTTCGCCTACGAGGTCGCTTGATGGCGGCTGCGGTCCTTGTCACCGGCGTGGGTGGGCAGCTCGCCACCGCGCTCGCGAGCGCGGGCAGAACGGCGGGGAGAGAGATCCTCCGCCTCGGCCGCCCCGAATTCGACTTTGACCGCCCGGAAACGGTCGTCCGGACGATCGACGACTGGCTCACCCGCCGCCGCCTCTCCGCCGTCGTCAACGCCGCCGCCTACACTTCCGTCGATGCCGCCGAGGACGATCCGGCGACGGCCTTCCGGGCAAACCGGGACGGCCCCGCCCGCCTCGCCGTGCTGGCTGCCGAGGCGGGGATCCCGCTCATCCACATCTCCACCGATTACGTCTTCAACGGCACCAAGGGCGCGCCCTACGTCGAATCCGACCCGCCGGCACCGCTCGGCGTCTATGGCGCCTCCAAGCTTGCCGGCGAGGAGGCGGTGCTGGCCGTCGGCGGCCGCGCCATCGTGCTGCGCACCGCCTGGGTCATCTCGCCCACGGGACGGAACTTCGTGCGCACGATGATCGGTGCAGGCCGCAAGACCAGCCATCTCCGCGTGGTGGCCGACCAGCACGGCCAGCCGACCTCGGCCGCCGACCTCGCCGCTGCCATCCTCGCCGTCCTCGGCCGGATCGAGCGCGAAGGCTGGCAGGCGAGGTTCGGCGGCCTTTTCCACGCCGCGGGAACCGGGGAGACCACCTGGCACGGGCTCGCGACGGCCGTGTTCGAGGAAGCGGCCCGCCACTCGATTGCGCCTCCCGAGATCGCCCCGATCCGGACCGCGGATTGGCCGACGCGGGCGCGCCGGCCCGCCGATTCCCGGCTCGACTGCGGGCACCTTGCCGAGGTGTTCGGCATCCGCCTTCCTCCCTGGCGCGAGAGCCTGGGGCCGCTCATCGACGAGCTGCTGGATGCACCGCCCAGCTGAGCCGAGCGCCGCAACGCCAGAGCCGATCGTATCCGAGCGGAGCACGGAAGGAAGCGCCCGCGGCCCTCCCGCCATGGCGGGGCAGGGGCGCGTGGCGATCCTTCTCTCCGCCTACAACGGTGCACGCTTCCTCCCGGCCCAGCTCGCGAGCCTCCTTTCCCAGACGCATGGCTCCTGGTGCCTCTACTGGCGCGACGACGGCTCCGCGGACGACACGCGGGCGCTGCTTCACGCCTTCACCGCCGGCCCCGCTTCGGGCCGGGCGGTTGAGCTCCACGGCCCCTCCCGCCGCCTCGGCGCGACGCGCGGATTTCTCACCATCCTTGCGGACCTCTCTGCCCTCGGCCCGCTGCCTGACGCCGTCGCCTTCGCCGATCAGGACGATGTCTGGCTGCCTGAGAAGCTCGCCCGCGGGCTGGGCGCGCTCGCCTCCCAACCCGCCAATCTTCCGGCGCTCTATTGCGCGCGCCAGACGCTCGTCGATCCGGCGCTGACCCGCATCGGGCTCTCCTTTCCCGTGCGCCGCCCACCGGGCTTTCCAGCCGCGCTGACGCAGAACATCGCCACCGGGTGCACGGCGATGATGAACGGCGCCGCTGCCCGCCTGATCACGCGGAGCCGGCCGCCCTCCGACACGCTGCACGATTGGTGGAGCTACCTCATCGTCGCGGCCGCCGGCGGGCGCATCCTCGCCGACCCCGAGCCCGCCGTGCTCTACCGCCAGCACGGGGGTAACCTGGTGGGCGCGCGCGGCGCCTGGCTCCCGCGCGCCCTCGGCGCGCTTTACCGCGGCCCGCACCCCTTCATGCGGATGTTCCGCGCGCACGTCGCCGCGCTTGCGGCCACGCCGGAGCTTCTCTCGCCGGCGGCGGCCGCCGCCGTCGCCGCGATCGCCGAAGCTCTCGCGGCACCACCCTGGCGGCGCTTCCCCGCGCTGTCGCTCGCCGGCCTCTACCGCCAGACTCCCCTCGAGACGCTGCTCTTCCGCCTCTGGTTCCTCTTAGGCTAGCTTCGGACGACTGCACGGATGTCGGCCGCGGTCGTCTTCATGCCGGCAAGCTCGGCGACCGTGATCGGCTTCACCGGCGGCCGGAGCCGGTAATAGCCCACCTCGGCGGGCGATACCCCGCGCACGTCGGCAATGATCTCGCCCACCGTCAGCCCGCAGAAGCGTCCCTGGCACGGCCCCATCCCGCAGCGCAGGAAGGCCTTCAGCTGGTTCGGGCCCTGAACGCCGAGGCTCGCGACGGCCTCGCGCACGCGCGCCACGCTCACCTCTTCGCAACGGCAGGCCATCGCCTCCGCCGCCCCGAGCCGGAACGCCCGCGCCGGCCGGTAGAGCGTATCGAGGAAGGGGCGCGCTCGCTCGAAGCGGCGCAGCGCCTTGCGCTCCCCCGCAACCAGCCGCGCGCATGCCTCGTGCGAAATCTTCCCGAGCGCCTCGGCGGCCGCGAGCGCCGCGATCCGCCCGCGCATCGCGGCGATTTCCGCCCCGGCAATTCCGGCCCCATCGCCCGCGACCGCGATGCCGGAAAGGCTCGTGTTTCCGAACGCATCCGTTTCGGGCTGCCAGCACGCCTGCGCCTCGTTCCACGCGAGCGCGCAGCCGGCGGCGGCGGCGAGGTTGATGTTCGGCACCACCCCCTGGTGCAGCAGGAGGTGATCGGCGGCAATCGTCCCGGCGGCGCCGCGCGCTCGCTTCCAGCCGACGCGAAGCGGCTCTTCGTCTTCGACCGCCAGTTCCGCAACGCCCGGGATCACCTTCACCGCGCGGCGCACTCGCGCCATCAGCGCCAATCCCTTGCGCAGATAGGGCGAGGGGAGAAAGCCGGGGAAGTGCCGCACCGCGTCCCGCCATTGGCCGGGCGGCGTCGTCTCGAGGATCAGCGCCGGCTTCGCCCCCGCCGCGAGGTACTGGGCGGCGAGCAGCCAGATCAGCGGCCCGGAGCCCGCCAGCACCACCCGTCCGGCAGCGACGAGCCCCGCACTTTTGAGGAGGATCTGCGCCGCCCCCGCATTCATCACGCCGGGCAAGGTCCAGCCCTTGATCGGGAACGGCCGCTCGAGCGCGCCCGTCGCCAGGATCACCCGCCGCGCCGCGATCGTCCGGCTGGTCCCGCCCGCGGAGAGGCCGACCTGCAGCGCGTCGTCCAGATACCAGGCGGCGCATCCGGGGATGTAGTCGGCGGCGCTTGCGGCGAAGGCGGCCGTCAGCGCCGCGCCCTGCCAGTAGTCACGCCCGAACACGTCCCGCCGCCCGACCGGCGTCGTCGTGATTGCGCGGTAGACCTGCCCGCCCGGCCCCGCCGCCTCGTCCGTGACGAGCACCGAGAACCCGTGCGCTGCGGCGGTCGCCGCCGCCGCCATCCCGGCCGGGCCCGCGCCCACCACCACGAGATCGTAGGCGGCGGCGACTTCTTCCAGAAGCTCGATCCGCTTCATCGTCCGATCTCGCGCCGTCCGTCCTGCGTGCGCACGTCCATCCCTTCGCGCAGACTGACGAGGCAGCCCTGCCGGTTGCCCACGCCGTCGATCGTTACCAGGCAGTCGAAGCAGGCCCCCATCATGCAGAATGGCCCGCGGGGCAGCCCTCCCACCGGCGTGGTGCGGCAGACGGGCCGTCCGGCCGCGAGCAGAGAAGCGGCGACGCTCTCGCCCTCGCGTCCCTCCGCGCGCTCGCCGTCGAGCAGGAAGGAAACGCTCGGCCGGGCGAGATCAGGCAGCCTCCGGAACATCGAACCTCCGTGCGCTGAAACCGGAGAGTCCCGGATCGAGCGTGCCTGCCGCGATCATCGGCGCGAGCGTCATCGCGTGCGCGGCGGCCAGCGTGACGCCACTATGGCAGGTGCAGAGGAACGCGCCCGGATAGGCTTCGCTCTGGTCGTAGATCGGGAACCCGTCGTCGGTCATGACGCGAAGCGCCGACCAGGTCCTGACGACATTGAGCCGGCCGATATGCGGAAATATCCGCGCCGCCCGTTCCGCTTCGACGCCGAGGATCCCGAGCCGCACGCGCGCATCGTCGGCCCCCGCTTCCTCCGCGCTGTCGCCGATCATCACGCCGCCTTCGTCGGTCTGGCGGAGCGTGTGCATCGGATAGGGTAGGAACGGTGCTGCCTTCTCGGTCACGATCACCTGGCCGCGCTGCGGCCGCACGGCGGCGCGAAGTCCGCACATGGGCGCAAGTCGCGCGTTGCCGATCCCCGCCGCCAGCACGATCCGCTCCGCCGCGACGGCGCCGCCTTCGGTCTCGATCCGGAACCCGCCGCCCGGTTGCGGCGCGATCCGCGCCGCCGCATGCCCCGGCGCGTAGGTGCCCCCGCGCCTGGTGAAGCCCGTATGCAGGGCAAGCAGCAGACGAAGCGAGTTCACCTCGCCATCGAGCGGGCAGTAATAGCCACCCACCACGTCCGGCCCGATCTCCGGCAGGGTCCCGCGAAGCTCGTTCCGCCCCACAAACTCGTATGGGTAGGGCTCCATTCCGGGCTGGCTCATCAGCCTTTCCATCAGCGCCCCGCGCCGCGCGAGCTCCGCCTCCGAAAGAGAGAGCGCGAAGCCGCCCGGGCGGCGGTGCGCGATATCGATTCCGGTCTCCTCGCCAAGCTCGCGTGCGAAGCCCGCCCAGACCTCGGAGGAATGGCGCGTCCAGGCCGCGTAGCGCGGCATCCCGACGCCTTTTCCCTGCACCCATACGAGCGCGAAGTTGCCGCGCGAGGCGCGGAAGGCGCGATCGCCCTCGTCGAGCACGCTCACCCGCCGGCCCGGCCGCGCGAGTCCGTAGCCGATCGCGATGCCGACCAGCCCGCCCCCGATCACTGCGATCTCGCAGGACCGCTCGGTCATCCGTTCCTTTCGCGGCCCCAGATCCGGCGCCTCGGCGACCGACCGCCGGCGTGCCTCTCCGCCGCCACTGCCGACCCGGACGTTATCGCGATCCGAGGACAGCGCAAATCGCGGGCGCATTCTTGCCTATAGCAGGATGAGGTCGCGATGGGCGCCGATTGCCGCCACCGCGCTGCCGTGCATGATGCGGCGCAAGAGTTGCGGCGGAGCATGCATGCAGTATCGGAACCTCGGGCGATCGGGCCTCGTCGTCAGCCGTATCTGCCTCGGCGGAAACTCATGGGGTGCGGCGGGCCGGCGCACATGGGCGGCCTTCGACGCTGCCGCAAGTCGTCCGTTCTTCAAACGTGCCCTCGATCTCGGCATAAATTTCTTCGATACCGCGGACGTGTACAATCAGGGCGCGAGCGAGGAGGCCATCGGCGCGGGCCTCATCGGCTCGGTGGCGCGCGACGAACTCGTCATCACCACCAAGGTCGGCCACATGATGGCCGATCGGCCGAACCGTTCCGGCCTCGGCCGCAAGCACCTGATCGCGAGCATCGATGCAAGCCTCGCGCGGCTGAAGACCGACTACGTCGATGTCTACATGGTGCACCGGTTCGATCCGATAACGCCGGTCGAGGAGATCGTGTGCGCGCTTGCCGATATCGTGCGCAGCGGCAAGGCGCGCTATCTCGCCGCCTCGACGATGCGCGCGACGCAGTTCGCGAGGCTGCAGCTCTTCGCGCGCGCCAACGACCTGCCGCCGTTCATCGCCATGCAGAATCTCTACAACCTCCTCTATCGCGAGGAGGAGCGGGAGATGATCCCCTTCTGCCGCGAGGAGGGCGTCGGCCTCTCTCCCTACAGCCCGCTTGCGCGCGGCGTTCTCTCCGGCCCGCGGACCGCCGGCAGCAATGCGCTCACCGAGCGCGCGCGCGAGGACAAGGCGGCGCTCCGCTACCAGAGCGAGGCCGGCCGGACGATCATCGAGCGCGCCACCGCGATCGCGGAGGCGCACGGCGCCACGCCCGCGCAGGTCGCGCTCGCGTGGCTGCTGCACAAGGATGGCCTGGTCGCGCCGGTCGTCGGCACGACGCGGCTCGAGCAGATCGATGCGGCGGCGGGATCGGTCGACCTCGCCTTGAGCCCGGCCGAGATCGCCTCGCTCGAAGAGCCTTACCAGACCGTTCCCGCCACCCTCTAGATGTCGGGGCTCCGACGAACCACCTCGCGGCACACCCCGATTGCGCCTTCAGCGATCACGCCGGATGACGCGCGAGGTGCGCGAGCAGGAGCGCGCTGACCTGATCCGGAACCTGATCGGGGGCGTAATGCCCGACGCCACGCAGCACCTCGAACCGGTAGGCTGCCGCGATGAACGCTGCGGTCCCCTCGGCCGCCAGGCGCCCCACCGTGTCGTCCGCGTCCCCCCATATATAGAGCGTCGGCACCTTGATCGGGCCGACCGGCCGGTGCCGCACGCCGCGCGCCCGATACCAGGCGAGCGCCGCCTCCATCGCCGCCGGATTGCCGATGACGGAGAGGTGCGCCTCGATCGCTTCCGCGGGCAGCCCGTTCGCCTTGAGCCGCGTTCGGAGCCACTTGGCGTCCTCGGCAAGAATCTCCGCCCCGGCCCCAGGATCGAGGAACCATTTGTGGTGCCGCGATCGCAGCGCCTGCTCGCTGTCCGGCGAAGCGAGCGCGCAGGCGAAAGCCAGCGGATGAGGCCGGGAGAGAATGGTCAGCGAGGCGAGCCGTTCGGGGCTCCGATCGGCGATCTCCCAGGCAAGGCTGGCACCCCAGTCGTGACCGGCGAGATGAAAGCGCCTCCCGCCGTAGCCCAGCCTTGCGGCGATATCGAGCGCGTCGTCGATCAGGCAATCGATCCGGTACTTGGCGAAGTCGCCCGGGTCGGGCCGCGCTCCCGCCGCATAGCCGCGCTGATTCGGCGCCGCCGCAAAGAAGCCCGCGCCCGCCAGCGCCGCAATCTGCGCATTCCAAAGGAAGCGCGAAACGCCGAAGCCGTGCAGCATCAGGACGAGATCGGCGCCCAAAGGGCCGCCGACCGACACGTCGAACGCCATGCCGGGCGACGTCTCGACCCGCCGCGTCTCGATCATCGCGGGCTCCATGATCCCCAACGGAAGGCCATTGCCGCCCCGCCGGTCAATCCCCGCCGCTCGCTCCTCTCCCGGCGCCGTGGCAGCCTCGCGCCATGCGCATCCATATCCAGAACGCACCGGACGATCCGCTTTTCGCGATCACGCTCCGCCAGTGGGAGGAGGCCGAAGCGCGCGCGGGCGAGGCAGGCAGAGGCCACGCGCTCAGCGTCGGCGACACGCCTGCCGCGCTCGCCGCCGGCCTTGCTTCGGCAGAAGCGGTGATCGCACCGCCGGCGGCGGTTGCCGCGCCTTTTTCCGCGCCCCGCCTGCGGCTCATCTTCTGCACCACCGCCGGCGTCGATGCGCTGGCGCCCTTCGCCCACCTGCCACCCGACGCGCTCCTCGTCTGCAATCGCGGCATCCACGGCGAGAAAGCCGGCGAATACGCGATGATGGCGATCCTGATGCTCGCCGCGGAGATGCCGGCGCTCATTGCAGCCCAGGCCGAAGGAAGCTGGCAGCCGCGCTACACGCCTTCACTCGCCGGCCGCCGCCTCTGCATCGTCGGGCTCGGCGCCCTCGGCGCGGCCGCCGCGGCCCGCGCCACCGGCTTCGGCATGCACGTCACGGCCATCACCCGCACGGGTGCCTCTCATCCCGCGTGCCCGGCGGTGCGGCCCGTCGCGGCGCTCGATCGCGCGCTTGCCGAGGCCGAGTTCCTGTTGCTCGCCTGCCCGCTCACGCCGGCGAGCCGCAACCTCGTCGATCGCCGCCGGCTGGCCCTGCTGCCGTTCGGCGCAGGGGTCGTGAATATCGGCCGCGGCGCGGTGCTCGACGAGGACGCGCTCGCCGATCTGCTCGATGCGGGCCGCCTCGGCGGCGCGGTGCTCGACGTCTTCTCCCGCGAGCCGCTGCCGCCCGGCCACCGCCTCTGGCGCACCCGCAACCTCGTGCTCACGCCGCACATCGCGGCCGACGATCCCGCCACCTACAACGCGCGAACGCTCGATCGCTTCTTCGCAGCACTCGCCGCACTCCGCCGCGGCGATGCCGTCCCCAACACGGTCGATCTTTCGCGCGGCTATTGAGCTCCCTCGGTGAGCCGCCGCACCAGCGTGCGATAGGCGGCGATGTGGTCCTCCATGCGCAGATGCCGCTCCGCGTAGCTCCGCGCCGCCGCGCCGAGCCGGCGCGCGAGCGGCACATCCTCGATCAGTTCGAGCATCCGCTCCGCAAGGCCCGCCGGATCGAGGCAGGGCGTGAGCAATCCGTTGCGCCGGTCGCGCACGAATTCCGTCACCGGAGGCGTGTCGCTGCCGATCACCGGCGCGCCCGCCGCCAAGGCCTCGCGCAGAGACCACGAGGCGACGAACGGATAGGTAAGATAGACATGCGCGTCCGAGCGCTGGAGAAGGGCGACATAGTGCCGGTAGTCGATCTTGCCGGGGAAATGCACCCGCGCGGGATCGATCTTCTCGCCAAGCTCGGCGAGCAGGCGGCTGCGCCAAGTGCCGCCTTGGGGCGGGGGCATGCCGTAGCTCACCTCGTCCCCGCCCACCAGCACCGCGCGCACGTCCCGCCGCTTCGCCAGCACCCGTGCCAGCGCCCGCATGATCACGTGAAAGCCTCGGTAGGGCTCGAGGTTGCGGGCGACATAGGTAATCAGCTTCTCCCCGGGCGCGACGCTGAGCGGGCCGAGCGTGAGCGCCCGCCGCCGCGCCGCCGGTCGCGGCTGGCAGAGCGCGAGATCGACGCCTTCCGGCAGTAGGTTGAGCGAAGCGGCCGCCCACGGGGGAAAGGTCGAGCGTTGCCAGCGCGTCGGTGTCTGGCCATGCCCACCCATGGTGAGTGCCAGCAGGTTCACCGCGTTCTTGGCGCGCACGCGCGGATAAAGCGCCGGGTCGGGCGGGAACTCGGGGTCGAACCCAACATCCACCCCCTCGGTATGATAGAAGAACTCGAAATAGCCCAGCACGGGCGCGCCGGGCCAGACATCGCGGATGTTCAAGAGCTCGCCCCATCCGTGGTGGCCGATGACGATATCGGGCGTGAAGCCGAGCCGCTTCACTCGTTCCGCGGTGCGCGCGACCGTCTCGGCCCGCAGCGAGGCGAGCTCGAATTCCCGCGCGTCCGGATGCGTCGCCCGGCTCGGCCCGCGTGGCAGCCGGTAGACGACCTTGCGCACGCCGGCGAGGTGGTTGGCGTTCGGCTCGGTGAGGAAGACGACCTGGTCGCCTTCGCGCGCCGCGAGGTGCTTCAGGAAATGGACGTACTGGCCGGGAAAATTCTGGTGGACGAAGAGGTACCTCACGCCAGTCCGCCGTTCCCCCGTGCTAGAGCGGATCGCGCCTGACTGGAATCGGGGCGCCCCGCCGACTTGTCGGCGGGGACCCCGGCGCGAAGCGATCCAGGGGCGCGTGACTCCGCTCGGGAAAACAACTTGGAGCGCGTTCAGTCAGGGTGAACACGCTTCTAGCGGTGGCGGGCAGGGCGCTTGCCGCGGCCTTTGCCCTGGGCATGCGCCGCAAGCCGGGCCTCCGCGGCCCTGTCGCGCCCCTTCTTTCCCGCCATCGGTGGCGGCGCCGTATTCCGCGCGGGTCCAATGAAGGACGGCGGCTCAGGCCGCTCCGCCATGCCCCCCGCTTGCTGCGCCGGGCGCAGCGTCACCTGGAAGGCTTCGAGCGGCGCCAGGGCCTCCGATTCGCAGGGCTCGCCGGCGCTCACCGGACCGACCGAGGAGCCGTCGGTGAAGCTCGCCGAATACGAGCACTCGAAGGCACCGACGGCCGCGCCGCGCAGCCGCACCCGAATCCCGAGGATCGGCAGGGCCATGCGCCGGCTGCCGCAGAATTGCCCCCCCTGCGACCAGGGCGAAAGCCAGCCCCGCCCGAGCACGCCCTGGTATTCGATGTCTTCGGGCCGCAATCCCGGCGGCGGCAGCACCGCAAACCCCTCGATCCACAGCTTGCTGCCCCGCTCGCCGACCCACTCGCCGAGCCGGCCACCGACATCGCCTCGCCGCTGTACGTGGGCCGTCACCGCGGGCGCTGCATCCGGAGGTCTGGCGGCCGGAGGCGCAGCGTGCGGAGCGTTAACGCCCGCCATTTCGGTGACCGGGCCGCCCACCTCGCCCGCCACCGCAGCGCCCGCCGGCGGCACATGGTGCGCCGCGTGGGCGCCGTTCGGCCGGATGTCCCCGAGCCTCACAACCTGAAGTTGTGGAAGCGCATCGCCGCCGAGTGCGGACTGGTAAACGGTCACCAGCACCTGCGCCGGCCCGTCCGAGACCCTGATCAGCGCCGCGTCGTTGTCCGTCGAGACCCACCCGTCCTCGCGGAAGCCGCTGATCTCGACGCCCCCGTTCGCGCCCGAGACACCCGGCGGGAGGGAGATGCGCACCCCGGGCAGGCCCGTCGCCGGATTCGGGCTGTGACCGTTGGGGCCGTGGAAGACGCAGTAGAGCCCCGGATCCAACTTCATCAAGTGCCCCGAGACTTTCAGTTCCGTCACGATCTTCTGCTCGGACATTGGGCTCTCTCGGCGGAAGCTCAGGACAACGGAAAGGAGAGCATCGATGTTTACAACCTTTACGCGATCGCGTTCATAAACTCTTGGCAGACCGTCTATCGTCTTGCAAGCGTACTGAGGTTGAAGAATGTGTTATTGAGCGCCGCGGGCGTGAGCCCGAGCGGCAGCACCCAGCCGCGCCCGGTCGCGCGGATCCGCTCCGCCTGCGCGCCGAGATCGAACGCCGCCACGTCGAGGCCCGCTTGCCATGCCTCCGAGAGCGCGAAGCACCAGGTCTCGGGCCAGACCGAGGGGAGGAACGCGAAGTCCGCCCGCTGCGAGGCGATCAGCGCAGGCAGCTCGTCCGCGCGGTATTCGCCGGTTGCGAACACGCGGCCGGTCTCGAGCAACCGCCGGTCGTCGCAGGAATAGCCGACCAGCACGAAGCGGAGCGGCAGCGCACGCCACGCCGCGTCTCGTGCCGCGGCGAGCAGAATCTCGTACCCCTTGGCGATGCTGATGGCGCCGATCACCGCAACCGAGAGCGGCTTGCGAAATCCCTTCCGCAGCGAAGCCGGCAGGGACGCATCGTCCTCCCAAGGCTCGACTTCAACCGCGAGTGCGCGGAAATGGCGGCGAAAGCGCCCGGCCGCATCGGCGGAAGGGGCGATGACGCGCCTCGCCCCGGCGAGCTCCGCTTCCGAGCGGGCGACGAGCGCGGCGGGCACGATGTCCTCCTCGATCTCGCTGCCGGCATCGGCGATGCAGGCGGCGCAAACCTCCAGCTCGGGCTCGCCGCAATAGCGCCCCCCGCCGCCAACCAGCGCGATCCGCCCGCAAAAGGCGGCGTAATCGTGCAGGTAAGCGTCGTAGGGAACCTTCAGCCGCCGGCAAAGCTCGAGGATCGCGTGGTCGTGCCCGACGAGGTGGTGCAGCTCGGCATGGCGGACCCGCTCGGGTCTCAGCATGCGCGCGAGCGCGCCAAGCTCCCGCGGAATCCCATAACGGAGATTGGGGAAATCCGCTTCGGTGTCGTCGCTCACCGAAGCCGCGCGGCCGCCGCCCGGTGCATCGCCGGGGCGGAGCAGGATCGGCCGCAATCCCGCCTCGCGCAGCGCCGCCGCCCGCCGGCGGATGAAATGGTCAACTCCGCCGCCGCGGCCATGCGTGATCAGGATCGCGGCCCCGGCCTGTCGCCCCGCGGCGAAGCGCTCGGCGTCGAGCCGGCGCCGGTGCGCGAAGAGCGGATCGGCGGCGACATGCTCGGCGATCAGCGCATCGTAGCCCGGATGGAGGCGGTTCAGCAGGGCGAGGTTGCGCCGCGTCAGCCACATGGCCGCAGCTCCGAAGGACTTGCCGCCGAGATGCGCGACGAACACGCCGGGCGCTGCCACATGGCGCCAGCCGAGATGCCGCGCGCGGATGCAGAAATCGTTCTCCTCGCCGTACCCCTGCGCGAAGAGGTCCTCGCGGAAGAGCCCGACCTCCGCGAGGCAGGTGCGGCGGATATAGAGGCAGAACCCGACGCCGGTCGGAATCTCCACCGCGACCCCGTGATGAATTCGCCGGGCCATCCGCGCGAGCCGCGCCGTTTCCGCCTCATCCGGCAGCGCGTTCCCGCCCTCCGGGTCCGGGTAGCTGAGGATCGCCGCCTCGTTCGAGAAGGGAGTGGCCGTGCCGATATCGGGCGCGGCGAGCGCCGCCTGCAGTCCCTCGATCCAGCCCGGGGCGACCTGCGTGTCGCTGTTGAGGAGCACGATGTCCGCCCGCCGCCGTGCCGCGCGGATGCCTTCATTGCACGAGCCGGGGAAGCCGCGGTTTCGTGCAAGGCGCACGAGATGGATACGGCGCGCCCTGGCCAGGTCGTCGAGGGCACGCGCGAGCGCCGGCTCGGGTGAGGCGTCGTCCACAACGACGAGCCGGGCGCCCGGCGGAAGATGCCGCTCCACGCCTTCGAGGCAGGCCAGGCTCGGCGCCATCGCACCATGAACCGGCACGATGACGTCCACTGGCGCGCCCCTTGGCACGCTCCCCGGCCGCGCAGCCCTCGCACCCGCGTAGGTGACGCGGAGCGGCGCTGACGTGGCGGCGAAGATCGGCGCCGGCGGCGGAGGCACCGGGGCCGCGCCCGGCGCGGGCAAGAGGCGCGCCGTCGCGCGGGCCAGCGCCGCGGCGCCGGCGCTCTCCAGGCGCGGGTCGAGCGGGCTGCCCGCCAAGTCCCTGCCATCGCGGTCGCGCACCGCAACGAGACCCGCGATACCGGCAAGCCGCGCCGCCGGGATGACGAAGCCGCGCGGCCGGGCGAGCGGTGCGGCGTCGGCCACGCTGATGGTCGCGTCGCTCGCCGTGACGGCGAAAACCGGGGCTGCCGCCGCTGCGGGCCCGACGCCAAGCGCCGGATCCCGCTCCGGCTCGGCCGGGTGCCAGGCCCAGCCCGCGATCCCGCCCTCGCGCGCCTCGACGAACCCCTCGGTGCGGCGGAGCGCTGCAATCCGGATCGGGCTGCCGAGCAGCGCCCTTCCGTGCGCCTCGACGCTAAGGAGCGTCGCGCGCTGCCAGCCCTGAGGGAGCGCGAAGCTTCGCCGGCCGGCTCGCGGTCGCGGCAGGCGCCTTCCGTCGAGTGCCGCGACGAGCGCCTCGGCGTCCGCCCGCCCCACGAGCAGCCTTCCGTCGGCGGCAAGCGCGCACCAGCCCTGGTATCCCGCCTCCGTCGCGACCGCATCGAGAATGCCCGCTTTTTCCGCCTCCCGCGCGGTCCAGGCGTGACCCGAGAGGGCACGTGCAAGCGCGCCGGCGGCGGCAGCTTCATCGCCGGCGCGCCGATGCGCCCCGGCAAGCGCCAGCCACACCGCGCGCAAATCGTGGCGTTTGCCGACCGCTTCGAGCAGCACGCGGCCGTGCTCCTCGCCGGCGCGCACCAGCACCATGGCGAGCGAAAGCGTGAGACGGTCCTCTGCCGGCGCGAGGCGATGGGCGCGGTCGAACCAGCGCCGCGCCGCCGCAAGATCGCCGAGAGCGAGTGCGGCCTCGCCCTCCTCCCAGGCGGCAAGCGCGTTCGCTATGTCGGCGTCAGGCGGGAGGGAATTCCGACCGGGCATGCCCGGTCCACTCTGCCACAGGACGATACGGCCCGCGAACGGGTCATCCCCACGACCGAAAGAAAAGGCCGGAGGGATCGGCCCCTGGCCTCTCTTGAAGGTGTGCCCCTTCGCCGGTGGGGATCAGATCGTCACTCTCGGGGTCTTGGTCCGGTGGCCATTCCGCCTTCAGCGATCACGCGACTGCCTTCTCGCGTGATCGAACGCTTCCGGCACCGGGGTGCCTGCGGACGAGTTCGCGGGGTGCCCCGATTCCGCCACCAGCGATCACGCTCTAAGCGGCGGCCGCGGACGATTTGGTCAGCGCCTTGGAAATCCAGCCCGACGCGTAGCCGAAGCAGGCGCCGATCACCATCGAGACGATCAGCAGTACCAAGGGATTGGCGAACGATGCCGACGAGAGGTTGAAGAGCGGCCCCGTCGACGGCGCGGTGGAGGTCGCGGAGAGCGAATAGGCCACGACCGCGGCATAACCGTAGACATTGGCCGGGACCGCCGAGAGCGGCTCGACCGAGGCCACGATCACCAGGCAGAACACCGTGACGCCGACCACGATTGCCGGCCAAACCACGCCGAGCGCGGGAATCGGGACGTGAACGATGATCAGGAGCGCAATCCAGGCGATCACCGCCCCATAGGCGGTGCCGATGACGGTTTTCACGAACGCCGCGTTGTCGCCGCCGCTGTGGAAGAAGCACCCCCAGCCGATGAATCCGGCCCATACCAGGACGAAACCACTGAGCGGCCCAAGCGCAAGAAACGCCCAGATGGCCCCAAGAACGGCGATGCTCAGCGAAAGAGCAAGCAAAGATGTCATTTGACCCTCCCGACAGTTTTTGTCCCGAGCATGTTCGGTAGGGCCGAACGCGCTCGGGCTCGCTTTTTCGAACGAAGCAGGCGGCTTCCGGATCGCCTCGCGATTTCCGCGAAGCCGGGCCTCTCGCGAGGCGATGCCGCCCGGAAGCTCGTACGATCTCTTAGCGGCGAGAGGCATGCTCCTCCTCCAGGAACACGTCCTGCAACAAAATTCGATCGCCTCCCGCAATGCTGCGGCGCAGCGTCCGCGCCTCAGGATTCTTCCTCAGGAGCGTGGGCAGGAGATTGATGATGCGCCGCTTCGCGGGCTACCAGCAGCAATAGCCGCCGTCGGCGAGCACGATCGAGCCCGTCATCAGGCTCGCGGCGTCCGAGGCGAGGAAGAGCACGACCGAGGCGATCTCGTCCGGGCGGCCGACGCGGCCCATCGGCGTCATCTCGAGCCAGACGCGCTTGAGCTCCGGGTCCTCCATGCCGAATCGCGTGAGCGGCGTGTCGATATAGGTGGGCGCGACGGCGTTCACGCGCACGCCGCGGTCGGCCCACTCGGCTGCGAGCGAGCGCGTGAGATGGTGCACCGCCGCCTTGGAGGCGTTGTAGTAGCTTTGCTTCTGCGGCTTGTTGACGATGAAGCCGGACATCGAGCCGATATTGACGATCGCGCCTCGCCCGCGCCCGAGCATTCGCGCGCCGAACGCGCGCGCACACCAGAAGGTGCCGTTGAGGTTGACGTTCAGGACATCGAGCCAGTGCTCGTCCGCCACCTCCTCGGCGGCGGTGCCCGAGCGGGCGATGCCGGCATTGTTGACGAGGATATCGACGGCGCCGAAGCGCGCCTCGAGCTGCTCGGCGGCCGCGCGCACCGCGTCAGGATCGGTCACGTCGAGCCGGATGGAAGCGGCCTCGTGACCGGCTTCGGCGAGCGCACCCTTGCCCTCGCCCGCCACCTTCTCGTCGACATCGGCGATGACCACGGCCGCCCCGGCCTCGGCGAGCGCGTGCGCGCAAGCGAGCCCGATCCCCCGCCCGCCGCCGGTGACGACCGCGCGGCGGCCGGAGAGACCGAATTTCTCGAGATACATGCGCGCCTCTCAGGTCGGGGAAAGATGGAAGAACGCGTGGCCGCTCGCATCGAAGAGGCTGCCGCGGCCGGGACGGAGTGCCAGCGAGACCGTCTCGCCCTGGCGGACGCGCGAGAGATCGTCGGTGCGGACGATGGTCGTGACCCCTTCGGGATCCTTCACGTAGAGCAGGGTCTCGACGCCGAGATGCTCGACCACATCGACGATACCGCCAAATGGGCCGGCATCGACGAGCGCCAGATGCTCGGGCCGGGTGCCGAGCGTGACGGCAGCCCCCGGGGCGATCAGCCCGGCCGGCATGGGAACCGAGAGCGTGCGGCCGGCCGACAGCTCGAGCGTGACCGCGCCGTTGCCGACCGAGACGGCGCGCGCCGGGAAGAGATTCATCTTGGGCGAGCCGATGAAGCCCGCGACGAACAGATTGGCCGGCCGCTGGTAAAGCTCGAGCGGCGTGCCGACCTGCTCGATGCGCCCGCCATTGAGGACGACGATGCGATCCGCCATCGTCATCGCCTCGACCTGGTCGTGCGTGACGTAGATCATCGTCGTCGCCAAGTCCTGGTGCAGCCTGACAAGCTCGGTGCGCATCTGCACGCGCAGCGCCGCGTCGAGGTTCGAGAGCGGCTCATCGAACAGGAAGCCCCTTGGATTTCGCACGATCGCCCGTCCGATGGCGACGCGCTGGCGCTGCCCGCCGGAAAGGGCGCGCGGCTTGCGGCCGAGCAGCGGCTCGAGTTGGAGGATGCGGGCCGCCCCATTCACCTTCTGCTCGATCTCGGCCTTCGGCGCTCCGGCCATCTTGAGCGCGAAGCCCATGTTCCCCGCCACCGTCATGTGCGGATAGAGCGCATACGACTGGAACACCATGGCGAGCCCGCGCTTGTCGGGCGGCACCGCGTTCGCGCGCTCGCCGTCGATGAAGAGATCGCCCGAACTGATCTCCTCGAGTCCGGCGATCATGCGCAAGAGCGTGGTCTTGCCGCAGCCCGAGGGGCCGACGAAGACGATGAATTCGCGATCCTCGATGGTGAGATCGACGGATTTCACCGCCTCAAAGCCGCCGTACCACTTGCCGACCTGGCGGAGCTCGAGCGCTGCCATGGCGCTACTTCACCGCGCCGACGGTGAGCCCGCGCACCATGCGGCGCTGGGCAAGGCTGCCGAAGACGAGGATGGGCGCGACGGCGAGCACCGAGGCGGCGGAGAGCTTGGCCCAGAAGAGGCCCTCGGGAGCCGTATAGCGCGCGATGAAGGTGGCGAGCGTGCCGGCATGCGCGGCGGTGAGGTTGATGCTCCAGAACGCCTCGTTCCAGGAGAGGATGATCGAGAGCAGCGCGGCGGACGCAATGCCGGGCGAGGCGAGCGGGAGAAGCAGATGCGTCATCTGCCCGCGCGGACCGATGCCGTCCATCTGCGCCGCCTCCAGGATATCGCGCGGGATGTCGCGGAAGAAGGAATAGAGCATCCAGACGACGATCGGCAGGTTCATCAGGGCGTCGACGATGACGAGCGCGGTGCGCGTGTCAAGCAGCCCAGCGTCGCGGCAGATGAGATAGATCGGGACGAGCACGCCGACGGGCGGCAGCATCTTGGTCGAAAGCATCCAGACCAGCAGGTTCTGCGTCCGCTTGCCGGGCTGGAAGGCCATCGCGTAGGCGGCGGGAAAGGCGATCAGGACCGCAAGCGCGGTCGAGGCGAGGCTCACGATGATGCTGTTCTCGGCGAAATGGACATAGCCCGACTCCTCGAGTGCCGCGGCAAAGCTCGAGAACACGGGCCGGAAGAAGAGGAGCGGCGGGATGGCGATCGCCTGCGCCTCGGTCTTGAAGGCGGTGATGATCATCCAGAGGATCGGAAAGAACATGACGAACGCGGCCGCCCAGGCCGCGATCGCGCCTGCCGGCGGTGCCTTCTCTTCCCTCATCCTCCTAGCCCTCGATGTTGCGCGCAACCGCGCTCATCAGGAACACGGCGACGACGTTGGCGAGCACGATCGCAACGACGCCCGCCGCCGAGGCGCCGCCGATGTCGAAGTCGAGCAGGGCGCGGATATAGATCAGATAGGTGAGCGTGGTGGTAGCACTTCCGGGGCCGCCGGCGGTGGTCGTGAGGATTTCGGCGAAGATGGAGAGAAGAAAGATCGACTCCATCATGATGGTGATCGCGATGGGGCGGGCCAGGTGCGGCAGCACGACGTAGATCACGCGGTTGATACGCCCGGCGCCGTCCATGCGCGCCGCCTCGAGCTGGTCGGCATCGAGCGACTGGAGCGCGGTGAGCAATATCAGCGTCGCGAAGGGCGCCCATTCCCAGGCGACGATTATGATGAGCGCGATCATCGGGTCGGTGGTGAACCAGGCGATTGGAGTGAGGCCGACGAGCTTGAAGAGCCAGCCGAAGAGCCCGCTGATCGGATTGAACAGGAGGTTCTTCCAGATCAGCGCCGAGACCGGCGGCAGGACGAAGAAGGGCGCGATCACCATCAGCCGCGCGGCCGCGCGGCCCGGGAAGTTCTGATTGAGGAGCAGGGCGAGGACGATGCCGAGCACGATCGTGATGACCAGCACGCTGAGCACGAGCACGAGCGTGTTGATGATGGCGGTCCAGAAGTCCGGATCCGTGAAGAGGAGACTGTAGTTGGTGCCGCCGATGAAGCCGCGTCGCGCGGGATAGAGGAGGTCATAGCGCTGCAACGAATAGTAGAGCGTCATCGCCAGCGGAACGAACGCCCAGAGAGCGAGCAGGACGACCGAGGGGGAGAGCAGGAGCCAGGACGAGCGCCGGCGATGGCGGGCAAGCTCGCCTCCCGCCATCCCCGTCGCCCGGAACGTGGTCGCGCCCATCCCCGCCCCGAAGCGGTCCGCGCCCGGCGCTACTGGATGTAGCCCGCCTGGACCATGCTGCGCTTGGTCGAGGCCTGAGCGCTCGCGAGCGCCTGCTTCACGCTCTCGCGCCCCGCGAGGGCGGCGGCGACATCCTCGCCGACCGTCGTGCCGATGCCCTCGAACTCCGGGATGCCGACGAACTGGATTCCCGTGTAGGGAACCGGGTTCAGGGTCGGGTGATCGGGATCGGCGGACTTGATCGCGTCCTCGACCAGCGGCGCGAACGGCGCGGCCTTCAGGTAATCCGCGTTCTCGTAGGTGGAGAGGCGGGTTCCGGGCGGGGCAACAACCCAGCCGTCGGTCTTGCCCACCAGGTCGATGTAGGATGTCGAGGTCGCCCAGGCGAGGAACTTCTTGGCGTCCGCCTCATGACGCGAGGTCGAGGGGATCGCCAGCGCCCAGGACCACAGCCAGTGCGACCCATGCGGCGTGATGCCGACTGGCGCCGGCGCGACGCCGACATCGGCGGCCACCTTCGACCTCGAGGGATCGAAGAGATAGCCGGCGGCCACCGTCGCGTCGATCCACATGCCGCACTTGCCGGTGGAGAAAAGGGCCAGGTTCTCGGTATAGCCGTTGGAGGTTGCGTTCGGCGGCCCGTCACGCTTCATCAGATCGACATAGAAGCTGATCGCCTTCTCCCAGGCCGGGCTGGTGAGCTCCGGCTCCCATTTCATGTTGAACCATTGGCCGCCGAACGTGTTCACGAGCGTCGTCAGATAGGCCATGTTCTCGCCCCAGCCGGGCAGGCCGCGCAGGCAGACACCGTAGACGCCCTTGGCAGGGTCGTTGAGCTTGTCGGCGAATTTCGCGACCTCCGCGTAGGTCGGCTGGGCCGGCATCGCCAGTCCCGCCGCCTTGAAGAGGTCCTTGCGGTAATAGGTCATCGAGCTTTCGGCGTAGAACGGCACGGCATAGAGCGTGCCCTTGTAGGAAAGCGCGCTGCGGACGGTCGGGAAGATATCGCTCATGTCGTAGGACGGGCCGAGATCGCCGATTGGATCGAGCCAGCCGTTCTTGCCCCACTGCGGCGTCTCGAGCGTGCCGACGGTCACGATGTCGAAGCTGCCCGACTTGGTCGCGATATCGGTGGTGACGCGCTCGCGGAGCGTGTTCTCATCGAGAACCACCCAGTCGAGCCCGATGCCCGTCTCCTTGGTGAACGCGGGCGAGAGCTTCTGCATGATCAGCATGTCGGGGTTGTTCACCGTCGCGATGGTGAGCGTCGCGGCGACGGCGCTGCCGGTCCCGGCGAGCAGGCAGGCGAGAGCCGAGGCGAGCAGCGTGGTGGCGGTCCGTTTCCATATCGGACGAAGTCCTTCCCGGGGTTCAAGCCGGGCCGGAGGAAGGAGGGAATGCAGTGGCGACGGGGCGGCATGCGAGTGGGCCGACGGATCGTGATCCATCATGCGTCTCCTCCGTGGGGTTGGGGGCCAAAGCCCTTTCTTCTTATGACTTGAAGGTAATTTGCTTTCGTTTGGAAAGTCAACTCGATATTTGGCCGGCAATCAGCGCCTGCATCTCGGCGAGGGTGGAGACACCCTCCATGCCGCCCTGGCGGCTCACCGCGAGCGCGCCGGCCGCATTGGCCGTCCGCACGCACTCCTCGACCGGCATGCCCCGGCGGAGAGAGGCGATGAAGGCGGCGCCGAAGCAGTCGCCCGCCCCCGTCGGATCGGCCTCGGTCACCTCGTAGCCCGGAAGATCGATCGAGCGCGCGCGGTCATAATAGCTGGCGCCCCTGGCGGCGCGCTTGACGACGATGCAGGAGATGCCGAGCGCGAGCAGCTCGGCGATCGCTTCCTCCTCGGTCCGCGCCTCGGTCGGGATCAAGAGCTCCGGTCCGCTGGGCAGGAAGATGTCGCAGTACTGGAGCATGAACTCGAGGCCGGCGCGCATCTCGGCGATGTTCAGCATCTCCTTGCGGATATTCGGATCGAAGGAGACGGTGGCGCCGTTCGCCTTGACGATCTCGACCGCCTTCTTCACCTCGTCGATGAGATGGAAGGAGAAGAGCGAGGACCCCATGATGTGGAAATGGCCGCACTCGGCGAGCAGCGCCCGCGCCGGCGCGTCGAGCTCGGTCCGGCCGGCGGCGCTGAGCTTGAGGTTGAAGAGGAAGTCGCGCTCGCCGTCCTCGCGATAACGGACGAAGGCGGTCGCGGTGACCTGATCGTCGTGCACGCGAATGGCGCTCACGTCGACCCCGCCGCGTTTCAGCCGCTCGATGTTGAGCCATCCGAAATCGTCGTCGCCGACGCCGGCGATGATGCCGGCAGGATGGCCGAGGCGGGCGACCTGCGCGATGAAGATGGCGGGCGCGCCGCCGGGGAACGGGCCCTTGAGGTTGAGCGGCTCGTGAAAGCCGCGTCCACGCTCCACGGCGAGAATATCCACCAGGATCTCGCCCATGGTGACGATCTTGCCGGGCTTCGTGGGCGGCAGGGTCATCGTCCTTCCGGGGCGTGGAAGCGGGAGAAGTGCGTGGCTGAGCCGGGCTCCCCGCCGGCCAGGCGGAAGCCCGCGGCGAGCAGCGCGTCGTGCGCGTGGCCTCCCGGTGGGCTCGGGAAGATCGCATCGGTGGCAAGGTCGAGCGGGATCGCCGATGGCCGCCTCTCCAGCGAGAGGGACGGGCGCTCGAGCAGCACGATGCCGCGCTCGGCCCGGCGGCAAGCGGTGGCGCAGAACCGCTCGGCGGGCTTCGAGCCGAGCAGGAGGGTACCATCGCTGCTCAGCATTTCCGCCTGCATGACGAAATGGGTAATCGGGTAGAGCCCGAGGCTCTGCAACGCGACCGAGCCTTCGAGCGAGGCCGCGTCGGAACCCAGCTCGCCGCCGAGCACATGGACCCGGCCGTCGAGCAGGGCGCGGGCGAGCGGGACGGCGTCGAGCGAGGCGAGGACGAGGGAAAGTCCCTGGATCTCGGCCAGCAGCGGGATGACCTGCACCGGCAGCTCGCCATGGCCGACGAGCAGGGTGTGGCCGGTGGCGATCACCCGGCTGGCCAGTCGCAGCATCGGGAGCGCATGCGCCTTCGCGAGCGCCTGAGAAGCGGGGCGCTCGGCCGGCCGGACGCTCTTGGCGGCGATCGCCTTGCCGAAGCTGCGAACGAGCAGCCCTTGGTCTTCGAGATAGTTGAGGTCGGCGCGGATGGTGACCGTGGATACGGCGAGCGCCTCGCTCAGCTCGTCGACGCGCATCTGGCCGTGCTGGCGAATCCATTCGGCGATCTTCAGTCGGCGCTGCAGCAAGGCACTGCGGCTCCCGAAGGTCACGGGCCGACCCGGCGGCGGCCTGCCGGGCGGAGAGCGGTCGGATCGGGCATGAGACGAAGGACGCCCCCTCCCCCGGGGTTTTTTTTGTGACACGCGGAAGGGGTTCTACGTCGAAAGCAATTTCCTTTCAAGACGAAAGCATCGACCCAAGCCGCCAGGATCTGGCTGTTTGTTTTCTCGCGTGATTCACGCCTTCGGTTACACCACCTCCGCGATCACGCTCTCCATCAATGGTGCCCCGGATGAGCGTACCAATCGCGGAACACCGCATCGGCATTCTGCTGCTGCGCCGGCGGCATCGCGGCATAGAGCGTCTGGAAGGCGGCGGCGAGCGCTTCCATGTCCTTCGCGTGCCGCGTTGCGAGATCGGCGTACGACTGCATGTTCTGCACGGCGGTCATCGTCGGGAGCGCCGCGCCCCGCTGCTCGAACGCCTGGTGCATCCCGGCGGCGCCCTCGCGCATCACCTGGGCGAAGCTGTCCCACTCGGTCTGCTCGGCCGGCGTGATCTGCAGCATGGCGTGCATCTGGTCGATATAGGCTTGCACGCCCTCGGGGCCGCCCCGGGCAGGCGCCGCAGCTTGCGGCGTTGGCGCGGCGGTCTGCGCGAGCGCGACCGCCGGCAGCGCCAGCGGCGTGAGCAGGGCAGCGAGCGTGAGCCAGGATTTCACGGTTGATTTCGCATTCATGGGACGGTCGCTCTCCTCAGTAGCCATAATAGGCGGGCGGCGGCGGGGCGTAGTACGCTGGCGGCGGCGGCGCGTAGTAAACCGTGGGTGGCGGCGCGTAATAGGCGGGTGGCGGCGGGGGCGCCAGCGCGCTGCCGATCACCGCGCCGATGCCGAGGCCGAGCAGCGCGCCGCCGATCGCGGCCCCTGCGGCATTACCATCCCCGCAGCAGCCGCCGTGCCAGTTCGGCGGCGGCCCGCCATGATACCCGGGCGGCGGTCCGCCGTGGTAGCCGGGCGGCGGTCCGCCATGCCCCGGGGGTGGGCGATAGGGCTGCGCCGTAAGCGCACAGGGCGCGACAAGCGCCGCGCCGAACGCAAGCGCCGCCGCCACACGCAGCAGTCTCGGTCGAACCATGGCATCTCTCCCTTTCGCGGGATGTTCCATGCGCTGCCAATCGCCGCCAAAAATGGTTTCTCTGCGACCGGATTGGCCCCGCACCGCGGCGCGCGGCGGCGATGCTTATTCCATCACCGCCGCATGCTCGGCCGGCAAGCCCACGTGCGCGGCGCGGCGCATCAGGAAGATGAGAAAAAGAATCGGCAGCGAGGTGAAGATCATCAGCTTGAAATCGGCGAGATAGGCGATGATCTGCGCCTGCCGATCGACCACCTGGTTGAGCATCGCAGCCCCCGCGGGCGTCGCCGGATCGAGGAAGCGGTGGTCCGCCGGGCTGTCCTGGAAGAGCCGCCGGAACGGCGTGAGGAGGCCGGCCAGATCGGCGTGCTCCTGCTGCGTCACGCGGTCGAGCAGCGCCGAGGTGACGGAAACGCCGATCGCGCTGCCGAAATTTCGAAAGAGGCTCAAGAGCGCGGTGCCGTCGGTGCGGAATGCGAGCGGCAGCGTCGCGAACGCCATCACCTGCAGCGGCGTGAACACGAAGCCGAGCCCCGCCCCTTGCAGCACGATTACCCAGGCGACCTCGCGTGGCGCCACGTCCGAGGTCCAGCCGAGCATCAACCAGAGCGAGTATTCGAGCAGCACGATGCCCACCACCATCAGGATGCGCGGATCCATCCGGTCCGAGAGCCGCCCCGAGACCATCATCGCGAAGAGCGTGCCGATGCCGCGCGGCGCGAGCACCAGCCCCGCCGTCTGCACCGGGTAGTTGCCGAGATCCTGCAGATAGGGGGCGAGCAGCGCCGAGCTCGCCACCAGCACGAGCCCCGCCGAGAACATCACCAGCATGCAGGCGGTGAAGTTGATGTCACGAAAGATCGCCGGCGGGATGAAGGGTTTTTCCGCGGTGAAGAGATGGACGAGGAACAGATAGAGCCCGGTGCCGGCGAGCACCGCCTCGACGATGATCTCCCGCGAGCTGAACCAGTCCTTGAGCTCGCCGCGGTCGAGCATCATCTGCAGCGCGCCGATGCCGAGCGCCAGCACCGCGAAGCCGAGCCAGTCGAAGCGCAGGCTCACGTTGCCGCGCAGCCGGCGCATGAAGAACATCAGCCCGAGCATCGAGACGATGCCGAACGGCACGTTGACGTAGAAGACCCATCGCCAGCTGTAGTACTCGGTGAGATACCCGCCGAGCGTCGGCCCCATGATCGGCCCCACCATCACGCCCATGCCCCAGATCGCCATCGCTTGGCCGCGCCGCGCGACGGGATAGATATCGAGCATGATCGACTGCGAGAGCGGCACCAGGGCCGCGCCGAAGCAGCCCTGCGCGAGCCGGAAGAGCACGATCTCGCCGAGCGACTGCGCCGCCCCGCAGAGCATCGAGGTCACGGTGAAGCCGGCGAGCGAAACCACGAACAGGTTCCGCCGCCCGAACCGCGCCGCGAGCCATCCCACCGGCGCGGTCATGATCGCCGCGGCGATGATGTAGGAGGTGAGCACCCAGGTGATCTGGTCGTAGGTCGCGGAGAGGCTGCCCTGCATGTACGGAAGCGCGACGTTGGCGATCGTCGAATCGAGCGCCTGCATGAGCGTGCCGATCATGCAGCAGAGGGTGATGATGCCGCGATGCGGCACCGTTCCCCCGGCGGGCGCCGCGCCGGGCGCAGTCATCGCCGCAAACCTACCAGAGGTCGGAGAGCCGGCGATGATGCCCGGTGTCGATCGAGACCTCGACGCTCATGCCCGCGCGCAGCGGCGGGTCGCCGGGCTCGCGGTCGATCCGCACCCGGAGCGGAATGCGCTGCACCACCTTCACCCAGTTGCCGGAGGAATTCTCCGCCGGCAGCAGCGAGAAGGCGGAGCCCACCGCCGGGCTGATGCTTTCGACGCTGCCGTGCCAGACGCGCCCGGGATAGCTGTCCACGCTCACTGTCGCCGGATCGCCCATCTTGACCCAGGTGAGGTCGGTCTCCTTGGGATTGGCGGTAACCCAGACATGCTCGCTCGAGACGAGGCCGAAGGCGGCGGTGCCGGCCGCGAGATACATCCCGCGCTGAAGCTGGCTCACGTCGGTGACCACGCCCGGATAGGGTGCGCGCACGACGGAATGATCGAGCTCGCGCTCCGCCTCGGCCACCCGCGCCGCCGCCGCCTGGTATTGCGGCAGCGATGTCACGTCGGCGTCGGCGCTGCCGCCGAGCTTGGCAAGCTGCACGGCGGCCCGCCCCTCGAGGGCGGCCACCGTTGCCTGGTCCGCGGCCACCTTGAAGCGTGCATCGTCGTACTCGGCGCGCGGCACGCCGCCGGTGGCGACGAGCCGCCCATAGCGATCGAGGTTCGCCTGGTCGGAACGGAGATTGGCCTCCGCCGCCGCGACGTCGCTCAGCATCCGCCGGTAATCGTCCTGCATCGCGCGCAGCGTGAGCGCGGTCTCGACGAGATTGGCCTTGGCGCCGGCGAGCGCGATATCGAACTTGCGCGGATCGAGCCGGAACAAAACCTGGCCCTTGGCGACCGTCTCGCCCTCGCGCACGGCAACGTCCGAGACGATGCCGGAGACGTCGGTCGAGATCGAGAGCTTGTCGGCCTCGATATAGGAATCGTCGCTGCCGACGTAGGTGCCGCCTTCGAGCCAGAAGGCCGCCGAGGCCACCACCACCGCGATCACGCCCCCGATCATCAGCAGCGGCCTCAGGAGGCCGCTCCGTCGACGCCCCCTGGTCTCGACGGCAGCCTCGCCTGCAACCCGCGGGTTGGCGCCCGCGGCCGCCGTCGCCTGCGACATCAGGCCACCTCCTTGGCCACCTCGCGCGGTCGCGGCCGCACCTCGGCGCTCAGCGACGCCTTCATGCGGGCGAGCCCGTCGGTCATCCGGGCGATGGTCGCCGCGTCCAGGCCGGCCGTGACCAGGGCCGCCATCTCCGCGCGGTGCCGCTCGATCTCGGCCAAAACCGGCAGCGCGGCGGGGCGAAGATGCAGCCGCCAGATCCGCCGGTCGGCCGGGTCCGGTCGGCGCTCAACCATGCCGCGCGCCTCCAGCCGATCGACCAGCCGGGCGACCGTGATCGGCTCGACCTCGATCAGCTCCGAGAGCTCCTTCTGCGACAGCCCAGGCTGCCGCTCGAGCCAGATCAGCATCACCCACTGCGCGCGGGTCATGCCGTTGCCGCGCGCGCGCTTGTCCGACTCGATGCGGAGCAGGCGGGCCACGTCGTGCAGCAGGAAGAGGAGGTCGTTCGTCGGAATGGTCATCGTCCGCCGGATAAGATCACTAAGGGATAATAAGCCGGCTTATGGTCATCATCCACTATGGAAGCCATGCAAGCCGCGCCGATCCGATCCGCGCCTGCCTTTCGACCGCCCGCGCTGTTACATTAAGGAACAAAACGCATCTGTGGCGTTTCCTTTTTCCTTGTTATTTTTGCCCACGCTCCATCCGGGCTGCCTCGAGGAGCAAAGCCGTACGCCCACTCATGCCGATCGTCCTCGCCCTTCCGGCCGCCGCCCTCGCAGGCTGCGTCGTGGTGCCGGCCCGGCCTGTGGCCTATCATGCCGTGGTCGTCCGGCCCTACGTATTCGCAGTCTATTGACTGCTCGGGGAGGCCTGCTGAGGGATCGGCCCAAGGAATGGCCCCAAGGGATGGCCAATGGGTGAGGCGCTGACGGACGGGCCGCCGCTCCGCCATGGCGGGCGGCCCTCGCGTGCCGAGTCGCAAAAGATCGAGGGGCGCATCCTCGACGTCGCGACGGGGCTCTTCTTCCGCCATGGCTTCGCCGCCACCAGCATGGAGCAGGTGGCGGCCGGCGCGCATATCTCGAAGCGCACCCTCTATGCCCGGTTCCGCGACAAGGCCGCGCTCTTCCGTGGCGTGGTGGACCGCCAGATCGGCGTCTGGCGCGCGACGTTCGAGGCGCGTGCGGAGCGGCGCCAGCCGCTCGCCTCCGCGCTTCAGGAAGCGGCGGAGGGCATCCTGCGCGTGGCGCTCGAGCCCGAGGCGCTCGCGCTGCACCGCATGGTCGTCGCGGAGGCCGAGCGGTTCCCCGAGCTCGCCCGCACCCTCACGCTCGCCGGCGCATCCGGTGCCGAGTGGCTGGGCGATCTGCTCCGCCGCTCGCCCGAAATCGGCCCGCTCTCCCCCGAGGAGCTCGCCTTCGCGGCCGAGCAGTTCCTGATGCTCGTGGTGAGCGCGCCGCGGCGCCGGGCGTTGGGCCTGGGGCGGCCGCTGGACGCGGCCGGCCTCGCCGTCTGGGCCGAGCGGTCGGTCACGCTCTTCCTCGAAGGGGTGCGGCGGCGCGGCTAACCGGCCTGACTCGCCGCTCCGGTGCCCTGCAGCGCCGAATTGATGCTCGTAAGTTCGCTGTCGATGTTGCGCAGCAGCGACATGGCCTGATTGCGCTGGTCGCCATGGTGCCCGTTCGCACTGGAGGCGGATGCGGATTCCGAATTGCAATCGCTGCCGCTCCCGCTCGCCCCCGTCCCGCTTGCGCTCGTCGTGCCGCTGGTCCCGCTCGTGGCCGTCGCGTTGCCTGCGGTCCCGGACTGCATCTGCATCTGCAAGAGCCAGTTCTGGAAGTCGGCGAGCAGCGATCCTAGGCCGAGCGTGCTGCCGCTCGTCGTCGAGGTGCCGGAAGCGGTCGAGCTGCCGCCCTGGCTCTCCGCGACCGAAAAGTCCGGCACTCCGTCGGTGCCCGTCGTGCCGGAGGAACCCGTCGGGGAGGAGGACCCGAAGGAGGGGAACGGAATGGTCCAGGGATTGCCGGTGACGGCGCCGATCGACATGGGAGCGATCCTTGCGTGGTTTGTCCTGCCGGACTGACGATGCACCTCCCATGCCATCGCCAAACCGGCGCAGCGCGGCCGAATGCCGCGTCAGCCGGCACGATCTGCCGGGCAGGTCTTACCCCTTGGGAAAAAGCTCCCGTGGCGAAGGTTCCGTGCGGCTGTATTCGATCGCGCAATAAGGCCCGCCTTGGTAGCGCTCCTCGACCGGGTTGCCGCTCACCTTCCCCGCCTGCTCCGCGACGAAGGGATCGGCCGAATCCTCCGGCGCCCAACCGATGACCCCGCGCCCGTCGCGGCCCCAGAACCCGCGCTTGTTGTTCGAGGCGCCCCAGATCACCAGCGTGCCGACGCGCAGGGCGAGCGTCGCGCGCTCCACAAGGCGAAGCAGGTCCGGGTACGAAAGCCAGATCGCGAGCGTGCGCGCATTGTCCACCGTCGGCCGCGAGCCGCCAATGCGAAGATTGACGTTCTCCACCCCATGCTTGTCCCAGTACATCCGGCCCATCAGCTCGCCATAGGCCTTCGAGACGCCGTAGTACCCGTCGGGGCGGAACTGGCAGTCATGGTCGAGCCGCACGTCCCGCTCGTGGAAGCCGATCGCGTGGTTGGACGAGGCGAACACCACACGCGCGCGCTCCCGCCGCGCCGCTTCGTAAACGTGGTAGAGACCGAGAAAATTCGGCGCGAGCACCTCGGGAAAAGGCCGTTCCACCGAAACGCCTCCGAAATGGAGGATCGTCCCGCAGCCTTCGGCGAGCTTCAGGATCGCCACCCCGTCGCCGAGGTCCGCCTGCGTGAAGCGCGCCCCTCGTGGCAACTCATCGGGGAAAGGAACGATATCGGTCAGTCGCAAAGCCCAGCCCGCCTCCCCCAGGCCCTTCGCGAGCACGCGGCCGAGCGCGCCCGAGGCGCCGGTGAGCAGAACGGGTCGCGCCGGTAGCTCCGCCATCGTCTTTCTCCCTTCTCCTTGCCGCGAGGTTCTTAAGGCGGCGCCGTTTGCGGTCAACCGGCCCGCCCTTGCCCGGCCGGGCTCGCCCCGGCAGCCTCGCCCCATGCAGACGCTCGCCGCCACCGCCGCCTTGCTCGACGCGGGGAAAATCTCCTCCCGCGCCCTCGTCGAGGGCTGCCTCGCCCGCATCGCGGACCCGGCCGGCGAGGGCGCGCGCGCCTTCCGCACGGTGCACGCCGACCGGGCACGCGCGATGGCGGACGCCATGGACGGGCTCCGCCGCGCCGGCCGCGCGCCCGGACCCTTCGCCGGCATCCCCGTCAGCCTCAAGGATCTCTTCGACATCGCGGGCGAGCCGACCCCGGCCGGATCGCGCGTCCTCGCCAAGGCCCCGCCGGCCCCGCGCCATGCCACCGTCGTCGCGCGCCTGCTCGCCGCGGGCCTGATCCCGATCGGGCGGACCAACATGACCGAGTTCGCCTATTCCGGCCTCGGCATCAACCCGCATTTCGGCACGCCGCTCTCGCCCTGGGACCGCGCCGCCCGCCGCATCCCGGGCGGCAGCTCCTCGGGCGCCGCCGTCTCAGTCGCCGACGGCATGGCGCGCGCCGCCCTGGGCACCGACACCGGCGGCTCCTGCCGCATCCCCGCCGCCTTCTGCGGCCTGGTGGGCTACAAGCCCACCGCCCGCCGCGTCCCGCTCGCCGGCGTGCTCCCGCTTGCGCCCAGCCTCGATTCCGTGGGCCCTCTCGCCCCCTCGCTCGCCTGCGCCTCGATCATCGACGCGATCCTCGCCGGCGCCGATCCCCGCGTTCCCCGCGCCGCATCGCTCTCCGGCCTCCGCTTCGCGATCCCGGCCCCCTTCGCCCTCGAAGGGATGGACGATGCGGTCGCCGCCGCCTTCGACGCCGCCTGCCGCAAGCTCTCCGCCGCCGGCGCACGGATCGAGGAGCGCGATTTTCCGCCCCTCTCCCAGCTGTCCACGCTCGGCGAGAAAGGCGGCCTCGTCGCCGCCGAGGCCTACGCCTGGCACCGCGAACTCCTCTCCGGGCACGGCCCCGACTACGACCCCCACGTGCACCGGCGCATCGCGCAGGGCGCCAAACAGACGGCCGCCGATTACATCGCGCTTCACGAGCGCCGCGCCCTGCTGATTCGCGAGATGGACGAGGCCACCTCCGGCATCGACGCGCTCCTCATGCCGACCGTGACGATCGCGCCGCCGCGCCTCGCCGATCTCGAGGCGGAGGAGGCCTACACGCGCGTCAATCTCCGCGTGCTGCGCAACACGGTGCTCGCCAACCTGCTCGATCGCTGCGCCGTGAGCCTGCCCATCCATCCACCCGGCACGGGACCGGTGGGCCTCATGCTCACGGGCGAGACCATGGGCGATGCCCGGCTCTTCGCGCTCGCCGCCGCGGCGGAAGCGGCGCTCGCTTCCTGATCGCAGAGCACTCTGATCGCAGGACACTGGCGCAGCCATCGCCGGTTCGAGCAGAATAGTAACGATGTCGCGGCGCAGCTTGCAGATCTCGCCCGAGCTGATGCTCCGGGCCTATCGCGCCGGCCTCTTCCCGATGGCCGAGACGCGCCGCGGCGACCGGCTCTATTGGCTCGATCCGGAGCTACGGGGCGTGCTCCCTCTCGACCGCTTTCACCTGCCCCGCCGCCTCGGCCGCACCGTGCTGAGGGGTACGTTCGCCGTCACCGCGGACCGCGACTTCCCCGGCGTCATCGCCTCTTGCGCGCACGCCCGCCCGGGAAGGGAGGACACGTGGATCAACACCGAGATCGAATCTCTCTTCAACGAGCTGGCCCACCGCGGCCATGCCCATTCGGTGGAGGCCTGGCAGGAGGGGCGCCTGGTCGGCGGCCTCTACGGCGTCTCGCTTGGCGCGGCCTTCTTCGGCGAAAGCATGTTCAGCTTCGCCCGCGACGCCTCCAAGGTCGCCCTCGTCCACCTGGTCGCGCGGCTTCGCATCGGCGGCTACCGGCTTCTCGATACGCAGTTCGTCACCAGCCACCTTGCCCAGTTCGGCGCCGTCGAGATCCCGCGCGAGGCCTATCGGGCCGAGCTGGTCGCGGCACTCGAGGTCGAAGCCTCCTGGTCCGCCGAACCGGACGAGGCCCGCCTTGCCGCCGAGATCCAGGCGCTGGCACGCGACGTTCCTTCATGACGACAAGACCGGGGGGAGTCCGCTCCCTTGCTGGGAGAGGGCGGCGTCCACCGCGGCGCCGAGCCGTTCGACGATGAGATCGATGCCGGCGGCGTCGATGATGTAGGGGGGTGCGATGATCACATGGTCGCCGGCCGATCCGTCGATCGTGCCGCCCATCGGATAGATGGCGAGGCCGCGGGCGAGCGCCTCGTTCTTCACCCGCTCGTGCAGTTTGAGCCCGGGGTCGAACGGAGTTTTTGCGCTCCGGTCGGCGACGAATTCGAGGGCCCGGAAGAGGCCGCGGCCGCGGATGTCGCCGACGTGGGGATGGTTGCCGAAGCGTTCGACGAGGCCGGCCTCGAGCCGGGCGCCCATGGCGCGGACATTGGCGATCAGGTCGTCCTCGCGGATGGCGCGTTGCACGGCGAGTGCTGCCGCGCAGGCGACCGGATGGGCCTGGTAGGTCTGGCCGTGCTGGAAGCGGCCGGAGCCGCGCGCGAGGGCCTCGGTGATCCGCCGTCCGATCAGGAGTCCGCCGATCGGCTGATAGCCGCCGCCGAGTCCCTTGGCGATCACCTGGATATCGGGCGCGACCCCCTCCTGCTCCCACGCATGGAGCGTGCCCGTGCGGCCCATGCCGCACATCACCTCGTCGAGGATAAGGAGCGCGCCGTGGCGGTCGCAGACCTCGCGCATCGCCTGGAAATAGCCCTCGACCGCCGGCACGCAGCCGGTCGTCGCGCCGACCACGGGCTCGGCCACGAAGGCGATGACGCGGTCCGGCCCGAGGCGCTGGAACTCGGCCTCGAGCTCGGCCGCGAGCCGGCGGACGTACTCGGCGTCCGTCTCCTCCGCGCCCTGGAAGCGGTAGGCGAAGCAGGGGGAGACGCGGGTGAAGTTGGGGGCGAGGAGCGGCTCGTAGAGTGCGCGGCGGGGCAGGTTGCCGCCGGCGGCAAGCGCGCCGAGCGTGCTGCCGTGGTAGCTCTGGCGGCGGGCGATGAAGTGCTTGCGCTCCGGTTCGCCCAGCTCGAGGAAATATTGCCGGGCGAGCTTGAGCGCGGCCTCCATCCCCTCCGAGCCGGAGGACACGAAGAAGGCGTGGGTCAGGTCGCCGGGCTCGTCGGCGAGCAGGTGCTCGGCGAGCGCCTCGGCCGGGCGCGAGGTGAAGAACGAGGTGTGGGCGTAGGCGACGCGGCCGGACTGCTCGGCGATCACCGCGATCACCCGTTCGTCGCCGTGGCCGAGGCAGGCGACCGCCGCGCCGCCCGAGCCGTCGAGCACCTCCTCTCCGGACGCCAGGCGGAGCCAGATGCCGTGCCCGCTCTCGACGATCGGCGGGGCTGCGGCGAAGGAACGGTGAAGGAGACGGCTCACGGGAACACCTTGGTGTTGGTCGTGGGGGACGTTCATCTTGAGGAGGGGCGAGCGAGAGGCCATTTTTCGAGCCTCGCCCGAGAGGCCGTGCATGACAAGCTCCTCTCCTTTCCTGATCCGACGGCGTGGCGCCCTCAGCCTGGTCGTGGCACTCGGCTTGGCGGTGTCCCCGGCCATGGCCCAGCCGATGCCCGGGAGCTTTGCGCCCCTGGTGCGGCGCGTGCTGCCGGCAGTCGTGAACATCGCCGTCACCGAGACCGTGAATGGCGAGGGGGACCTTGCCCGGCTCCTGCCGCCGGAGCTGCGCGGCACGCCGTTCGCGCAGCAGTTCCTCGGGCACTTGGGTGCGGGCGAGCAGGTGCGGGGCGCCGCCTCGGGGTTCATCATCGATCCGAGCGGCATCATCGTCACCAACAACCACGTGATCCGCGATGCGACCCGCATCCTGGTCTCGCTCTCGGACGGAAGGACACTGCCGGCGCGGGTGGTCGGCGCCGACACGCTCACCGACGTCGCCGTGCTCAAGGTGGACGCGGGCGGGAAGCTGCCTTTCGTGCGCTTCGGCGATTCCGCTGCGGTTCAGGTGGGCGACTGGGTTCTTGCCTGCGGCAACCCGTTCGGTCTCGGCGGGACGGTGACCGCGGGGATCGTCTCGGCCGAGGGCCGAAACATCGATGCGGGGCCGTTCGACCGGTTCCTCCAAATCGACGCGCCGCTCAATCCCGGCAACTCGGGCGGACCGCTCTTCGATCTCGATGGCGAGGTGATCGGGATGAACACCGCGATCGTCGCGCCGAACGGCGGATCCGTCGGGATCGGCTTCGCCCTCCCGAGCAATGCGCTGGCGCCGATCGTCGCGCGGCTGAGGGCGAACGGGTTCATCCCGCGTGGCTGGCTCGGCGTCGCGATCGAGGGGCTTCCCGACGATTCCGGCCGCGACCGGGGCGTGATCGTGACCGGCGTGTCCGCGGGAGGGCCGGCGGCCAGGGCGGGGATCCGCACGGGGGACGTGCTGCTCGCGGTGAACGGCACCGCGGTCCCGACCACGCTCGATCTCGTTCGCACGGTGGCCGGCGTGGTGCCGGGTACTCGGGTGAGCGTGACGTTGCGGCGGAACGGGGCGAGGATGGCGGTGCCGGTGACGGTGGGCGAGCGACCGGCGGATGCGCCGGAATGAGGATGCTCGGGGAAGGAACGAGGGGGAAAAGGGCGAGGGAATGCGGATTCTGGTGGTCGAGGACGACAAGGACGTGGCGGGCTTCGTCGTGAAGGGCCTGCGCGAGAGCGGGCATGTGGTCGAGCACGCCGACAACGGGCGCGATGGGCTGTTCCTGGCGGCGAGCGAGCCGTTCGACGCGATCATCCTGGATCGAATGCTGCCCGGCGGGATCGACGGGCTGCGCATCCTCGAGACGCTGCGCTCGCAGCACAACACCGTCCCGGTCCTGTTCCTCTCCGCGCTCGGCCAGGTGGACGACCGGGTGCTGGGGCTGAAGGCCGGCGGGGACGACTATCTGACCAAGCCGTTCGCCTTTGCCGAGCTGCTGGCGCGGGTCGAGGCGCTGACCCGTCGCGGCAAGGGCGAGGGCCCGGTCACCAAGCTTGCGGTCGGCGATCTCGAGATGGACCTGCTCTCGCGAAGCGTGCGGCGCGCCGGCCAGAAGATCGATCTCCAGCCGCGGGAATTCCTGTTGCTCGAATATTTGATGCGGCACGCCGGGCAGGTGGTGACGCGAACCATGCTGCTCGAAGGGGTTTGGGATTATCACTTCGACCCGCAGACCAACGTGATCGACGTGCATGTCTCCCGGCTGCGCCAGAAGGTCGACAAGCCCTTCCCGACGTCGCTGATCCACACCGTGCGCAACGCGGGGTACATGCTCCGCGTGGACGGCCAATGAGGGGCGCCCGATGACGGGCACCCGATGAGGGAGGGTGGGTGATGGTGGCGCGCGCGGCCGGGCTCGGCGCCGGCATCGCCCCGCGGCGGCCGCCGGCTTCCCCCGTCGCGCCGCGCGTGCCGGCGCATCCGCGCTTCCTGCATTCGGCGGCGCTCCGCTTCGCCGCGGTCTATGTGCTGCTGTTCGGCCTTTCCGCCCTCGCGCTCGCCATTTTTCTCTGGTGGCAGACGGCAGGCGTCCTCGATCGCGAGACCGACAACGCGATCACGGCCGACGTCCAGAGCCTTGCGGTGCGCTGGAATCAAGGAGGGCTCGCCGGCCTGATCATCACCATCGAGAATCGCCTCGCCGAGAACGTGGACGACAACGCGATCTATCTTCTCGTCGATCCACGCCTGCAGCGGGTCGCCGGCAATCTTGCCGCCTGGCCGACCTCGCTGCCGCTCGATCGAACCTGGGCGGAGCTTCCGATCGAGCGTGCCGGCATCCGCTCGCTGGCCCGGGTGCGGCGCTACAACCTGCCCGGCGGCTTCCATCTCCTGGTTGGCCGTGACGTGCAGGTGCGCGCCGAGCTGCGTGATCTTTTGACCGGCGCCCTGCTCTGGGCCCTGCTCGTGGTGCTGGTCCTCGGCCTCGCCGGCGCCGTCGTCATCCGCGGCCTGTTCCGCCGCGCGCTCGCCGATGTCTCGGCGACGGCCGCGGCGATCTCGGCCGGCGATCTCTCCCAGCGGGTACGGATCAGCGGCCGCGGCGACGAGTTCGACCGCCTCTCCGAGACCATCAACGAGATGCTCGAACGCATTTCGCGCCTGATGGACGGGGTGCGGGAGGTGTCGAACGCGATCGCCCATGACCTGCGCACGCCGATCACCCGTGCCCGCAGCCGGCTCGAGGATGCGGCGCTGCACGCCAGGACGGAGACGGACCTGCGCGCGGCGATCGAACGAGCCACCGCCGATCTCGACGGCGTCGTCGCGGTCTTCCAGGCGCTGCTGCGCATCGCCGAGATCGAGGCAGGTGCCCGGCGCTCCGCCTTCGCTCCCTTCGACTTGGCGCCCCTGCTCGCCGATCTCGTCGATCTCTACAGCGCGGTTGCCGAGGAGAGGGGGATCTCGCTCAAGCTGCAATCGCCCGAACGGCTGGCGCTCTTCGCGGATCGCGAGCTGCTCCAGCAGGCGATCGCCAATCTGCTCGACAACGCGCTGAAATTTTCCCCGCCCGGCGGGGTGGTGCGGCTTTCGGCGGAGGTCGTCTCGGGAATGGCGGCGATCTCCGTCGCCGATCGCGGGCCCGGCATTCCTTCCGCGGACCGCGCGCGCGCCGCCGAGCGGTTCTTCCGCGGCGAGGCGGCCCGCCACACGCCGGGCGCCGGGCTCGGGTTGGCACTCGTCCAGGCGGTGGCACAACTGCACGGGGGCAGCCTGGTGCTTGCGGACAACCTGCCGGGGCTCAAGGCCGTCCTGCGGCTGGCCTGCACGGCCGAGCCCGAAGCCCGGGGAGAACCCAAGGCGATGCCCAAGGGGGCACAGCATGAGGCTCCGGCGGCCGACACATGACCGGGTGTTCACCCGGTCCACACGGCCCGGTGAGGCCGTTCCCGGTAGGCAGCAAGGGATGTGGGGCGCACAGCGGATCGGTGGTCTCGCCGTGGGGGCGGCCACCCTGTTCATCCCCTTGGCGATCGGGATCGATAGCCAGGCCCAGACCCCGGCCCAGATCCCGGCGATGCCGCTGCTGACCGACACGCCGCAATATTGCGTCGAGCTTTCCAACGAAGTGGAGGAAGACCGGCAGGCGCTGGTGAGCCCCGCGCCGCCGGAGGTCGAGCAGCTGGCGGAGGAAGGAAGGCGGCTCTGCGCCTTGGGCGAGGTTCGCGGCGGCATCGCGCGTTTGCGCCGCGCGGTGGTGCTGCTGCACGAGATCTCGGGCCGCAGTTGATTTCTGCCCGCTCTCAGGCGCGGCTTTTGAGGAGGTCCCTGATCTCTCCGAGCAGCGTCTCGGTGGGCGTCGGCGCCGCCGGCGCCGCTTCCTGGTGCACGTGCAGCCGCGTCAGCGCCTTGATCAGCCAGAAGATGGCGAAGCTCACGATCAGGAACTGAATCACCGTGTTGAGGAAGAGACCGACGTTCAAGGTCACGGCGCCTGCGTGCTGGGCCGCCGCGAGCGTGGGCTCGGCATGGCCGCGGAGCGTGATGAAGAGGTTGGAGAAGTCGATGCCGCCGAGGATCAGCCCGAGGATCGGCGTGAAGAGGTCCTTCACCAGCGAATTGACCACCGCGGTGAAGGCGGCGCCGATGACGATACCGACGGCGAGATCGACCACACTGCCGCGCATGATGAAAGCGCGGAACTCCTCGATCCAGGCCGGTCGCTTGGGCAGCGGCGGAAGCATGGCACCCTCCCTTTCTTCCGATTCCCCAACATCATAGCGGGCCGAAGGGGGCGAATTCCATCGCCGCCCCGCTGCCCTACGGCGCCGCCCCTTCCGCACGCAGGAGATCGGTCACGGCCTCCGCCGGCACGTCGCGGGAGGTGAAGGCCTGGCCGATGCCGCGCGCAAGCACGAAGGTGATCGTCCCGTCTCGCACCTTCTTGTCGTGCCGCATGTGCCCGAGCAGCGCGCCCGCGGAGAAGCGGCGGTTGAGGGTGGAGAGTTCCGCCGGCAACCCCGCCGCGGCGAGATGGCGGACCACGCGCTCGGCGTCCGCCTCGGGCGCGAGGCCGAGACGGGCGGAAAGCCGGAACGCAAGCCCGAGCCCGATCCCCACCGCCTCGCCGTGCAGCAGCGCGTCGCTATAGCCGCTCTCGCGCTCGAGCGCGTGGGCGAAGGTGTGGCCGAGATTGAGCAGCGCCCGTCCGTCGCTCGGCTTCTCCTCGCGCTCGTCCTCGCCGACGACCGCGGCCTTGAAGGCCGAGGCGCGCAGCACGGCCTCCGCCTGCAGCTCGGAATCGCCCCCGAGCAGGGCCTCGCCGTGCGCCTCGCACCAGGCGAAGAAACCGGCGTCGCCGATCAGGCCGGCCTTGACGATTTCGGCATAGCCGGCGCGGAGCTGGCGGGGCGGAAGGGTTGCGAGTGCGGCGACATCGGCGAGCACGAGCAGAGGCTGATGGAAGGCGCCGAGCAGGTTCTTCCCGCGCGCGGTGTTGATGCCGGTCTTGCCGCCGACCGAGGAATCGACCTGGGCGAGCAGCGTCGTCGGCATCTGCACCAGGGGAAGCCCGCGCAGCGTCGCCGCGGCCGCGAAGCCGGCAAGATCGCCCACCACGCCGCCGCCGAGCGCGATCACCGCGGTCCGCCGCTCGACGCCGAGCTCCAGAAGCCGGTCGGTGACGGCGCCAAAGCTCGCCAGCGATTTCGAGCCCTCGCCCGCGGGCACGACGATCTCCGCGGCCTCGATCGCCGTCTCTGCGAGCGACCGCTTCAGGGTGGCGAGATGGAGGCCCGCCACCGTCTCGTCCGTCACGATCACCGCCCGCTTCTGCGGCAGGACCGGTGCCAGCCACGCCCCGGCGCGCTCGATGAGGCCGGGTCCCACCAGCACGTCGTAGCTCTTCTCACGAAGGGCCACGGCGAGCCGCCGCGGCGGGTGCCAGGCGAGCAGGGCGGCGAGCACGCGGCTCGTCGTCCCGTCCGCGCTCTCGTCCTCGCAATCGACGATGATATTCGCCTCGGCGTAGACCGGGTTGCGCGCGCGCATCAGCTGCTCGAGGATCTCGGCGCTCTCCCCGCCGGCGAGCAGCGGGCGGTTGGTGCGGCCGGCGACCCGGCGCACCAGCGTCGCGAGCGGGCAGCGGAGCCAGATCGAGACCGCCTGCTCGCGGATCGCTTGGCGCGTGTCGGGGTCCATGAAGGCGCCGCCGCCGATCGCAAGCGCCACCGGGTCGCCCGCCAGGATCCGCCGCACCACCCGCCGCTCGCCCTCACGGAAGGCGCGCTCGCCGTAGCGCTCGAAGAGCTCCGGGATGGTCGAGCCGGCGGCGGCCTCGATCTCGGCGTCGGCGTCGCGGAACGGCAGGCCGAGCCGGGCGGCGAGGCGGCGGCCGATCGAGGTCTTGCCCGCGCCCATCAGCCCGGTGAGCACGATCGAGCGGCCGTCGAGCGCCGCCGAGCTGGGCCTCGCTTCCTTGAGCGCCTCCTTGGACGCAGTGTTGCGTGTCATCGCCGTGGACGCTAGCACACGCCCCTCGGCCGAGGCCAAGGACCCCCGAATGCGGCGCGCGTTTGTCATCGTCGTTGTGCTTGCCCTTCTGGCGCTCGGAGCGGGGTTCCTCTGGCTCGGCGCTTTCCCCCCGCCGCCGCCCCACGCGACCCCGGTCGAGCACAACATCCCCACCGCCGCGGTCGGCGCCGGCTGAGGCCAAGGGACCCCCAAGGGACGCCAGAAGATGCAGCGCGAGATCGAGGCGTTCCTGGAGATGCTGGCGGCCGAGCGCGGCGCGCGGCCCAACACGCTCGCCGCCTACGGCACGGACCTCGCCCAGTTCGCCTCCTTCGCCACCGCCCACGGGGCGAGTGCGGCGACGGTGGATGCCGCGATCCTCGCCCGCTATCTCGAGGCGCTGGCCGCACGCGGGCTTTCGGCGCGCACCGCTGCCCGCCGCCTCTCCTGCCTCCGGCAGTTCCATCGCTTCCTGCTCGCCGAGGGCATGCGCGCCGACGACCCGACCCGCGCGCTGGATACGCCCCGCCTGCCCGGGCGCCTGCCGCGATTCCTCTCGGAGGCCGAGGTCGAGGCGCTGCTGGACGCTTCCGGCGCCCGGACCGGCTCGGCGGGCCTCCTCGTCAAGGCCGCGCTCGAGATCCTCTACGCGAGCGGATTGCGCGTCTCCGAGCTGCTCTCGCTGCCGGTGGCCGCCTTCCGGCCCGACCAGCCGATGCTCTTCGTCCGCGGCAAGGGCGGCAAGGAGCGGCTGGTCCCGCTTTCCGCCGCCGCCCGCGCCGCCACCGAGGCCTGGCTCGCGAGCCGGCCTCCCGGCGCCGGCCGCTTCCTCTTCTCCGGGCGCGATCCGCGCCGGCCGATGACGCGCCAGGGCTTCGCGCTCGTGCTCAAGCACATCGCCCGCGCGGCCGGGCTCGATCCCGCGCGCGTCTCGCCCCACGTGCTCCGCCATTCCTTCGCCTCCCACCTGCTCGCGCGCGGCGCCGATCTCAGGAGCCTCCAGGTGCTACTCGGCCACGCCGACATCGCCACCACCGAGATCTCCACGCACGTGCTGGCCGAACGGCTCTCGCGCCTGCTTGCCGAGCACCACCCGCTGGCGCGGGCATGACGATCGTTCACCAGTATCTCGACTTCGAGAAACCGATCGCGGAGCTCGAAGGCAAGATCGAGGAGCTGCGCCGGCTTTCCGAGCCCGAGGGCATCAACATCGCCGAGGAGGTGGCGCGGCTCTCCGAAAAGGTCGAGCGGCTGCTGCGCACCACCTACGCGAAGCTCACGCCCTGGCAGAAGACGCAGGTGGCGCGCCATCCCGAGCGGCCGAAGGCGGAGGCCTATATCGCTGCCCTGATCACCGATTTCACGCCGCTCGCCGGCGACCGCGCCTTCGCCGACGACGCGGCGGTGATCGGCGGGCTGGGGCGGTTCGCCGGCCGCTCGGTGATGGCGATCGGGACCGAGAAGGGCTCCGACACCGAGAGCCGGATCGCGCACAATTTCGGCATGAGCCGGCCGGAAGGCTATCGCAAGGCGCGGCGGCTGATCGAGCTGGCCGGCCGCTTCGGCTTGCCGGTGCTCTCCTTCGTCGATACCGCAGGCGCCTTCCCCGGCATCGACGCCGAGGCGCATGGCCAAGCCGAGGCGATCGCACGCGCGATCGAGGCCTCGCTCGAAGCACCGGTCCCTTTCATCGCCACCATCATCGGCGAGGGCGGCTCGGGCGGCGCGATCGCGCTTGCGGCCGGAGATCGCGTGCTAATGCTGGAGCACGCGATCTATTCCGTGATCTCCCCGGAGGGCTGCGCCTCGATCCTCTGGCGCGACGACGCCCAGGGGGTCACCACAGCCGCGCCCACGGCGGCCCCAATGGCAGCCGAGCAGCTCAAGCTCACCGCCGAGGATCTCAAGCGGCTGGCGCTCATCGATGCCGTGATCGCCGAGCCGCTCGGCGGTGCGCACCGCGACCCGGCGGCGACGATCGCAGCGGTCGGTCGAGCGATCGAGGCGGAGCTCGGCCCGCTGCTCGGCCTCGAGGCGGCCGTACTCAAGGCGCGGCGGGGCGAGAAGTTCCTCCAGATGGGGCGCGAGCTCGCCTGACGCGGCGGTGCCGGCGGGGAGGGGCCTATGGGTGGCATACGCCGTCTCTTCGGCGAGGCGGAGATCGGCGCGCGGGTCGAGGCGCTCGCCGGGGAAATCGTCCGCGCGATCCCCGGCGACTTCGTCATGGTCGGGCTGCTCAAGGGCGCTGCGGTGTTCGCAGCCGATCTCGCCCGCGCGCTGGATCGGGCGGGCACCTGCCCCGAGATCGAGTTCATGCGGCTCGCCAGCTACGGCCTTGCCACGCAATCCGCAGGCCGAGTGCAGCTTCTCGGCGACGTCCCAACCAACATCGCCGGGCGGCGCGTGCTGCTCGTCGACGACATCGTCGATACCGGCCGCTCCATCGCCTATGCCGCCGCCCTCCTCGGCCGCCACGCGATCGCCGGCCTCTGGACCTGCGCGCTGCTCGACAAGCCCAAGCGGCGGGAGGTCGAGGTCAGGATCGATTTCGTCGGTTTCACCGTGGGCGATGTCTTCGTCGTGGGCTACGGTCTCGACCACGCTGAGAAATACCGCCACCTGCCTTATATCGGCCTGCTCGAGGGGTAGCGCTCGATCCCGCTCTGATCTCTCATCTCTCACAGGGAGCATCCGTCGATGTCCGCATCCGCCGCGAGCCGCGGCAACCAATTCGACATCCCGCCCACCATGCAGGCCTGGGTGCTCGCCGGTCCGGACGAGCTCGCGCTGATCGAGAAGCCGGTGCCCGAGCCCGGCCGGAGCGAGGTGCTGGTGCGCGTCGACGCGGTCGCGATCTGCGCCACCGACATCGAGATCATGAAGCACGGGCTGCCGGCGATGGTCGAAGGCGGGTCCCCGTTCAACAAGAACTTCACCATCGGCCACGAATACATGGGCACGATCGTGAAGCTCGGCCCGACGGTCGACGAGTTCGAGGTCGGCGACCGGATCGCGGTCGAGATCCATGCCGGCTGCGGCCGCTGCCCGCGCTGCCGGGAGGGCATGTACACCTCCTGCCTCAACTATGGCTTTCCCTCGAAGGGCCATCGCGCCAACGGCTTCACCACCGACGGCGGGTTCGCCGAATACGCGGTCAACAACGTCAACACCATGGTGCACGTGCCGGACGAGATGTCGGACGAGGAGGCGACGCTGATCGTCACCGCCGGCACGGCAATGTACGGGCTCGACGTGTTGGGCGGACTGATCGCGAGCGAGGGCGTGGTGGTCACCGGCCCGGGGCCGATCGGGCTGATGGGCGTGGCCGTGGCCAAAGCGCTCGGCGCCGATCCCGTCATCCTCACCGGCACGCGCGAGCGAAGGCTGGAGATGGGGAAGGAGCTCGGCGCCGACGCGGTGGTGAACATCAGAAGCGAGGACCCGGTGGCGGCGGTGAGCCGCATCACCGGCGGCAAGGGCGTGCAGTACGTGCTGGAATGCTCAGGCGCAGCCGAGGCGCTCGACCAGGCGGCGCGGATGGTCACCCGCGGCGGGCGCATCTGCCTGGCCGCGTTCCCGCACGAGCCGGTCTCGGTCGATCTCGCCTATATCGTGCGCAACAACATCTACGTCTTCGGCATCCGCGGCGAGGGCCGGAGTGCGACCCACCGCGCGGCCGCGCTAATGAAGCAGAAACGCTTCAACGCCGGCCTCATCCATACGCACACTTTCCCGTTGGCCGAGGTGCCGACGGCGATCAAATACGCGCGCGAGCGGGTCGAGGACGCGATCAAGGTGGTGGTCAAGATGCGCTGACGGCGTAGCGCCGCCTGGAAGGCGGCGCCCGGGGGGAAAAACGCGATGACAACAATGCCATGACAACAACAAGGGCGCCGGATTCCGCGCATCCGCCGATCCCGCCGCACCGGCGCTACGTGAGCCTCGTCGCCGCGTTCGTCGCCATGTTCGTCATCAGCCCGTTCGAATATGCCTGGAGCTCGATCTCCGGCCATATCGGGCGAGTGTATGGCTGGTCACACCCCGAGATCGCGTTGCTCTTCACCCTCTTCATCATCTTCCAGTCGGTCGGCATGCTGCCCGGCGGCATGCTGCGCGACCGCTTCGGGCCGCGCTGGACGACCGCGGTGAGCGGCGTCTTCGCCGGCATCGGCATCTTCGCTCTTTCGCTCGGCCCGTCCTATCCGCTGGTCGCGACACTTTGGTCTCTCGGCAGCTTCTTCACCGGGTTCATCTATAACAATGCCGTAACGACCGGCAACAAGTGGTTCCATGACCGGCGCGGCGTGATGACCGGTCTGATCGCGGGAGCCTTTTCCTGGGGCTCGCTGCCTTTCATTTTCCCGATCCGCGCCATCGCGCGCGCCGCGCCGAGCATCGTCTTCTTCCACGTCATCTACGTCATGGCCGCGATCGTCGGCGGCGTCTCGGTGATCGTCGCGTTCTTCATGCAGGATCCGCCGCGCGGGTGGTCGCCCAAGAAAGCGGCGCTCGACCGGCCGTCGGCGCACGACTACTCCGTCGGCGAAGCGCTGAAGACCTGGCAGATGTGGGTCCTGATGGCCTCCTTCATCCTGATTTCGAGCGCGGGGCTCGCGGGCATAAGCAAGATGGTCGGCTATTCCGACAGCTTCAAATTCACCGCCACCGCCGCGACCGCCGCCGCCGGCGGCATCGCGCTCGCCAACGGCTTCGGCAAGCTCGCACTCGGCAGCCTCTCGGACCGGTTCGGCCCGGAGAACATGATGGTATGCAGCTATATCGCGTCCGGCCTGCTGCTGTTCGTCACCGTGTTCGCAGGGTTCGTCCATAGCGACCTGCTGTTCGTCGCCGCGGCGATCGCGGCGATCTTCTTCTGGGCCTCGCTCTTCTCGCTCTTCCCGATCACCATCGGCCACTATTACGGCCACGCATCGGCGGGTGGGAACTACGGCGTGCTGTACGCGATCGCCAAGGGCACCGGCGGCCTCTACGGCGGCATCCTCTCCACCCTGCTGATCGTCCGCTACGGATTCCCCACCGCGATCGGCCTCGCCGGCGTGATGGCGGTCGCGGCCGGGCTGATCATCGTTCCCTTGCGCTTCCGCCCGCCGGTGCGCGCCGGCGCCCCCGCCACGACCACGGGCGCGGCCGCCGGGAACCGATCCCGGGTCTGGTAACTTTGGTGATCTCAGGCCAGGCGGCCGTGGCAGTGCTTGTATTTCTTGCCTGAACCGCAGGGGCAGGGGGCGTTGCGCGGCGTCGCCGCCCAGGTCGCGGGGTCGTTCGGATCGACAGAGACGGCGCGCATCGGCTGGAGTGAGGGTCGCGGCGCGAGCGGCGCGGCGCGCACCGGCTCGACGCCGGCGAGCTCGAGCTCCGCGCCGATGGGAACCGGCTCCGGGTGGCTCTCGATCATCGTCTGGCGGCGCGGCTGGAAATCGGGTTGCGGCGGGGCTTCGGGCGAGACCTCGACGCGCGCGAGCATCATGGTCACGCGTTCCTTGAGCTCGTCCAGCATTGCGTTGAAGAGGGCGAAGCCTTCGCTCTTGTATTCGTTGAGCGGGTCGCGCTGGCCGTAGGCGCGGAGCCCGATGCCCTGACGCAAATGGTCGAGCGCCAGGAGGTGCTCCTTCCAGACCTGGTCGAGCGTCTGGATCAGGAGAGACTTCTCGATGAAGCGCATCAGGCCCGGCCCGTAGTTCGCCGCCTTGGCCGCCATCAGCTGGTCCGCCGCCTGCTGGACGCGCTCGCGGATCTCGTTCTCGGCGATGCCCTCCTCGGCGCCCCACGCCTCGACCGGCAGATCGAGGTTGCAGATGCGCCGGACGTCGTCGGCGAGCTCCTTGGTCTCCCATTGCTCGGCGAAGGCGCGCTCGGGGATGCGGGTTGCGACGAGGGAGGAGATCACCTCGGCGCGCATTTCGGCGACCGTCTCCGAGACGTCCTCGCTCTTCATGAACTCGCGGCGCTGCGCGTAGACTTCCTTGCGCTGGTCGTTCATCACGTCGTCGTATTTGAGCACGTTCTTGCGGGTGTCGAAGTTGCGCGCCTCGACCTTCTTCTGCGCCCGCTCCAGCGCCTTGTTGATCCACGGATGGACGATCGCCTCGCCCTCCTTGAGGCCGAGCTTCTGCAGCATCCCGCCCATCCTGTCGGAACCGAAGATGCGCATCAGGTCGTCTTCGAGGGAGAGGAAGAAGCGCGAGCGACCGGGATCGCCCTGCCGGCCGGAGCGGCCGCGGAGCTGGTTGTCGATGCGCCGGCTCTCGTGGCGTTCGGTGCCGATCACGAAGAGGCCGCCCGCCGCCTTCACCTTTTCGGCCCCGCTCGCCACCCTCTCGCGGATGCGGGCGGCGCGGGCTTCGCGCTCGGCCGGATCCTCGATCCCGTCGAGCTCCTGCTTGAGCAGCATCGCGACGTTGCCGCCGAGCTGGATGTCGGTCCCGCGGCCGGCCATGTTGGTGGCGATCGTCACCGCGCCGGGCGCGCCGGCCTGGGCGATGATCACCGCCTCCTGCTCGTGGAAGCGCGCGTTCAGCACCTGGTGCGGGATGCGCCGCTTCTTGAGGATCCCGCTCAGATGCTCGCTCTTCTCGATGCTCACGGTGCCGACCAGCATCGGCTGGCCGAGAGCGCGGCATTCCTCGATCAGGCGAGCGACCGCCTCGAACTTCTCGTCCGTGGTCCGATAGACCTCGTCGTCCTCGTCGCGGCGGATGACCGGCACGTTGGTCGGGATCTCGACCACGTCGAGCTTGTAGATCTCGCCGAACTCGTCGGCCTCGGTCATTGCCGTGCCGGTCATGCCGGAGAGCTTCGGGTAGAGGCGGAAATAGTTCTGGAAGGTGATCGAGGCGAGCGTCTGGTTCTCGGCCTGGACGGTCACGAACTCCTTGGCCTCGAGCGCCTGGTGCAGCCCTTCGGAGAAGCGCCGGCCCTCCATCATGCGGCCGGTGAACTCGTCGATGATCACCACCTTGTCGTTGCGCACGATGTAGTCGACGTCGCGGGTGAAGAGCGCGTGGGCGCGCAGGCTCTGCGTGACGTGATGGAGGACCGAGATGTTGAAGGCGTCGTAGAGGCTGCCCTCGGCGAAGATGCCGGCCTCTTTCAGCATTTCCTCGACCCGTTCCGAGCCGTCCTCGGTCAGCGTCGCGGTGCGGAATTTTTCGTCCTTGTCGTAGGTCTCGGGGTCCTTGACGAGCTCGGCGACCACTTCGTTGACGCTGCGGTAGAGGTCCGACGAGTCCTCCGCCGGCCCGGAGATGATGAGCGGGGTGCGCGCCTCGTCGATCAGGATGCTGTCCACCTCGTCGACGATCGCGTAGCCGAACTCCCGCTGGACCATATCCTCGAGGCGAAACTTCATGTTGTCGCGGAGGTAGTCGAAGCCGAACTCGTTGTTGGTGCCGTAGGTGACGTCGGCGGCGTAAGCCGCGCGGCGCTGCGCGTCCTCGAGGCCGTGGACGATGACGCCGACCTCCATCCCGAGGAAGCGATAGATCTGGCCCATCCATTCGGCGTCGCGGCGGGCGAGGTAGTCGTTCACCGTCACCACGTGGACGCCGTTGCCGGCAAGCGCGTTGAGATAGACCGGCAGGGTCGCGACGAGGGTTTTGCCCTCGCCGGTCTTCATCTCGGCGATCTTGCCCTCGTGCAGGACCATGCCGCCGATGAGCTGCACGTCGAAATGGCGGAGCCCGAGCGTGCGGCGCGAGGCCTCGCGCACCACCGCGAAGGCTTCGGGGAGCAGCTCGTCGAGCGTTGCGTCGGCGGCCAGGCGCTCGCGGAACTCGACCGTCTTGGCGGCGAGCGCCTCGTCCGAAAGCGCCGTCATCGCCGCTTCGAGCGCGCTGATCTCGGGCACTCGCCGGCGATAGGCGCGGAGCGAGCGTTCATTGCTGGTGCCGAAGACCTTGCGGGCAAGGGAGCCGAACATGAAGACCCTTCGCGGATGGCGGGAAGGCGAGGCGGGCGGTTGCCGGTCGCGGCTGAGATAGGGCTCGCCCCCTCCCGGGTCAACGCGTCCGCGGCCTGCCGGTTAGAGCGTGATCGCCGGAGGTGGATGAACCGAAGGCGTCCGATCACGCGGGAAGACAAAAAGCTAGAGCGGGATGGGTCAGCGGAGGCGAACCCATCCCGCTCTAGGCCAGGTTGTTGCTCCGGCGGTGCTCCGCCATCATCGGCCGCCGATCGTGGCGAAAATTCACGCACGAGGAACCAAAGATGCCTCCGTCGCCATCCCCGCTTGCCCTTCCGCTGCCCGAGCTGCCGCCGCTCGGCGGCGTGCGCCTCGGCGCCGCGGCCGCCGGCATCCGCTACCGGGACCGGGCCGACCTGATGATGGCCGAGCTGGCACCGGGCACCACGGTGGGAGGCGTCTTCACGCAGAACCGCTGCCCGGGTGCGCCCATCGATTGGTGCCGCGCGGCGCTCAAGGCAGGGCGGGCGCGGGCGCTCGTCGTCAATGCGGGCAACGCCAACGTGTTCACCGGGAAGGCGGGGCGCGAGGCGGTGAAGGCGACGGCGACGGCGGCGGCGGGGCTGGTGGGGTGCCCGGCGCGGCAGGTCTTCCTCGCCTCGACCGGGGTGATCGGCGAGGTTCTGCCGCATGAGCGGCTGACGGCGGCGCTGCCGGCGCTGCATGCCGGGCTTTCCGAGCAGGGATGGGAGGACGCCGCGCGGGCGATCATGACCACCGACACCTTTCCTAAGGCGGCGACGCGCACGGCGCGCATCGGCGGCGAAGAGGTGCGGCTCAACGGCTTCGCCAAGGGCAGCGGCATGATCGCCCCCGACATGGCGACCATGCTCGCCTTCGTCTTCACGGATGCGAAAATCCCGGCCCCGCTGCTCCAGCGGCTGCTGGCGCGCGGGACAGAGCGGAGCTTCAATTCCATCACGGTGGACTCCGACACCTCGACCTCGGACACGCTGCTGCTGTTCGCGACCGGTGCGGCGCGCCATCCGCGCGTGCCGCCGGAGGGCGGGCCGATGTTGAGGGAGTTTCGCGCCGCACTCTTCGATCTGCTTGCCGATCTCGCGCTCAAGGTGGTGCGCGACGGCGAGGGGGCGAGCAAGCTCATCCGCGTCGATGTCGCGGGCGCCGTCTCGCCCCGCTCGGCCAAGCGCGTGGCCATGGCGATCGCCAATTCGCCGCTGGTCAAGACCGCGATCGCCGGCGAAGACGCGAATTGGGGGCGGATCGTGATGGCGGTGGGCAAGGCGGGCGAGCCGGCCGAGCGCGACCTTCTTGCGGTCGCGGTGGGCGGCGTCTGGATGGCGCGCGAGGGTGCCGTGGTGCCGGGCTATGACGAGGCGCCGGTGATCCGGCACATGAAGGGGCGGAACGTCGAGATCGCCGTGGATCTCGGGCTCGGCGCCGGCCGGGCCACCGTCTGGACGTGCGATCTGACGCACGGCTACATCGATATCAACGGCAGCTACCGAAGTTGAAAGACCGTCCGATATCGGTTGACCGCGATCAATGAAGGCGCGGCGGGACGGGCGCCCATTCACCATGCGCGGCGGCGGACGCCGCAGTCATCGAGGGGAACGAAAATGGCGCTGAAGGACATGATGGTGCTGCTCGATCTCTCGGAGCAGAGCAAGCGGCGCCTGGCCCTCGCCGGCGCCCTCGCGGGCCGCCATGGCGCCCACCTCAAGGGGCTCTGCCTCGCCGAGGCGATCCGCCCGATCGAGCCGCTCGCGCTGACCGCCGATGCCTATGCGTTCGGCACCGGGATCGTTCCCTTCCTCGAGGAGATCAAGACCGAGCGGGCGCGGCAGGTCGCGCCGGTCGAGGCGGGCCTGAACGAACTGCTGGCGCGCGATGGGCTGAGCGGCGAGTGGGTGCTGGCCGAGGGCGCCCCCGTGCCGGCCTCGCTCGCCCATGCCCGCCTCGCCGACCTCGTGATCGCCGGCCAGACCGACACCGAGGGCGGGCCGGACCGGCCCTATGTCAACCCGGTGGAGGAGATCCTGCTCGGTTCCGGCCGCCCGCTGATGGTGGTGCCGTGCTACGGCGTGTTTCCGACCTGCGGGGAAACGGTGCTCGTCGGCTGGACCGAGACGCGCGAGGCGACGCGGGCCGTGCACGACGCGCTGCCGATCCTCGCCGCCGCAGGCTCGGTGAGCGTGCTCGCCATCGGGGCGGACCACGAGGCGGACGGCGAGGCGGACGTGCCGGCCGGCGCAATGGCCGAGCACCTCGCCCGGCACGGTTGCCGCGCGGTCGCCGCGGAGACGGTGACCGGCGGGCTCTCGCCCGCCGACGTGCTGCTGAACTACGCCTCGGATATCGGCGCCGACCTGATCGTGGTCGGCGGATACGGCCATTCGCGCGTGCGCGAACTGACGCTCGGCGGCGTGACGCACTCGCTCCTCCAGCACATGACGGTTCCGGTGCTGTTCGCGCACTGAGGCAGACCCGGCCCGGGCTTGTTTCAACGCTGGCGCTGGGCCACCATCCGGCGGTCGAATCGGGCCCCTTCGCAATGCCGCCAGAGCCGCCGAGCCGAACCATTTGCCGGCCTTCGCCGCGGTGGTGAGTGCGCTCAGCCCTCGGAGCCCGGCCGTGCCCGAGGGTCTGTCGCAGGGGAGCTTCGCCCCGCTCGCCACCGAGCGGCTCTGCCTCAGGCCCTTTCGCCCGGAAGACGCGGCCGAGATGCACCGCCTCATCAATGACTGGGAGGTGGCGCGGGGTTTGCCCGAGGTGCCTTACCCCTATCCGCGCACGCTCGCCGACGAGTGGATCGGCTCGACGGCGGCGGAGCTGGCGGCGGGCCGCGCCTATCATCTCGCCATCACAGGCCGCGAAGACGCGCAAGAAATCCTGGTCGGGGCGGTCGGGCTTCGGCTGGATCAACAGAACGATACCGCGAGCCTCGGCTACTGGGTCGGGCGGCGCTATTGGGGCCACGGCGTCGCCACCGAGGCGGCCGGCCGCCTGGCGCGCTGGGCGCTCGCCAACCTGCCGCTCGGGCGCCTGACGGCGAGTGTGGCGACCGACAATCCCGCCTCCGCCGCGGTCCTGCTCCGCATCGGCTTCCGCCGCGCCGGCAGCGGCCGCGAGCCCTTCCTCTCCCGCGGGGGCGCGCAGGAGGTGGCGCTGTTCGAGGCGCTGCGGGAGGGGCTTTTCGGGGCCGCCGAGGCCGCGCCCGAGCCGGTTCCCGCCGAAGCGGGCGCGCTTCCGCTGCTGCTGGTCGCCGCCGCCGCCCTGATCGACCGCGACGGCCGCGTCCTCCTTGCCCGGCGCCCCGAAGGCAAGCCGATGGCCGGGCTCTGGGAATTTCCCGGCGGCAAGGTGCTGGCCGGCGAAACCCCCGAGGCGGCACTGATCCGCGAGCTTCGCGAGGAGCTCGATATCGACGTCACGGCCGCCTGCCTCGCCCCGTTCACATTCGCCTCGCACGCCTATGAGGGCTTTCACCTGCTGATGCCGCTCTATCTCTGCCGCCGCTGGCACGGCACGCCCATGCCGCGGGAAGGCCAGCGTCTCGCCTGGGTGCGGCCGGACAAGCTCGCCGACTATCCCGTGCCGCCGGCCGACAGGCCGCTCATTCCCCTCCTTCGCGACTTTCTCTGACCGGCCGGCGATGGCCGAGAATTCTCCCACCGCCTGCGTGCTGGTGATCGGCAACGAGTTGCTCTCGGGGCGGACGCAGGACGCGAACATAAAATTCCTCGCCACGCGTCTCGGCGAGCTGGGGATTCCGCTGCGCGAGGTGCGTGTGATCCCCGATGTCGCGGCAACGATCGTCGAGACGGTGAACGAGGTCCGCGCGCGCTTCACCTACGTCTTCACCACCGGCGGGATCGGCCCCACGCACGACGACATCACGAGCGAGTGCGTCGCCGCCGCCTTTGGCGTGCCGTGGGAGAAGCAGCCGGAGGCGTGGGCGCTGCTCGCGTCGCGCTATCCGCCGGGCGGGTTCAACGCCGCGCGCCAGCGGATGGCGACGATGCCGCGCGGGGCGCGCCTGATCGCGAACCCGGTCTCGGTCGCGCCCGGGTTCGAGATCGGCAACGT
>DATJTV010000056.1:0-4848 GCA_035503055.1 Acetobacteraceae bacterium | reverse complement strand
GCCCTTGAGTGCGGCGATCGCGGCGGTGACGGCGCCGTGGATGTCCGCCTCGGTCGAGGTCACGGTGCGGGCGGTGAAGGTCGAGGCGTTGAAGCTGTGCTCGGCATAGAGGATGAGGGAGACGTCGAACGCCTTGACCACTTCGGGCGGCGGCACCTTGCCGAAGCACATATGGAAGAAATTCTCGGCGAAGCTGAGGTCGGGGCGCGGCGCGTGCACCCGCCGGCGGTGGCCGAGGCGGTAATGGGTGGCGATCGCGGTCGGGATTTTCGCGAGCAGCCGCAAGGCTTTCCGCCGCGTCGCCTCGGCCGAGTTGTCTTCCGTCTCGGGGTCCTCGAGGCCCATGAAGGAGACGGCGGTGCGGATCGCGTCCATCGGATGGCAGCGGCGCGGAAAGGCGCCGATCGCCGCGCGCAGCCTCGGCGTGATCCGCCGCTCGGCCCGCTCCTCGCGCTCGAAGGCCGCGAGCTGGCGGCGGTTCGGCAGCTCGCCGTTCCATAAGAGATAGGCCACCTCCTCGAAGCGACAGTTCTCGGCAAGGTCCTGCACCGCATAGCCGCGATAGGTGAGGCTGTTGGTCTCCGGCATCACCTTGGAGACCGCGGTGGTGTCGGCATAGACGCCGACCAGGCCCTTCTTGACCTCTTGCTCGCTCATCTGATCGTTCATCTTTCCTTGCTCCGCTTTCAAAAGAGTCCGGGCTTGCCCGCGGCAAGCTTGTCCGCCGGCAGGGCGATGTTCAGCCGATCCAGCCGGCCGGCCTCGAGCCGCGGCAGTTCCTCCGCCGCCGCGAGGAAGCGCTCCGCCGCCGCCGGCGCGATGATCCCCGCGGTCAGCGCGCGGAATTTCCGGATATAGTCCTCCCGCCCGAACGGCCGCGCGCCCAAGGGATGCGCGTTGGCCACCGCCATCTCGTCCTCGATCACCCGCCCGTCGCGCAGGAAAACCTCGACGCGCCCGCCGAACGCCTTCTCCTTGGGATCGGCTTCGTGGTAGCGGCGGGTCCATTCGGGGTCCTCGCGCGTCTCGATCTTGTGCCAGAGCGCCACCGTCGAGGGCCGCGCGGCGCGGCGGGGCGTGTAGCTTTTGACGTGGTGCCAGGTGCCGTCCTCGAGGGCCACGGCGAAGATGTACATGATCGAGTGGTCGAGCGTCTCGCGGCTCGCCTTCGGGTCCATCTTCTCGGGATCGCCGGCGCCGGTGCCGATGACGAAGTGGGTATGGTGGCTGGTGTGGATCACGACGCGCTCGACCTCGCCCAAGTCGGGAATCCGTTCGCGCATGCGAAAGGCGAGATCGATCAGCGCCTGGGCCTGGTATTCGGCGCTGTGCTCCTTGGTGAAGCTGTCCAGGATCGCGCGCTTGGCCTCCCCGGGCGCGGGCAGCGGCACCTGGTAGCGCGCGTCCGGCCCGTCGAGCACCCAGGCGATCAGCGAATCCTCGCCCTCGTAGATCGGGCTCGGGCTGCCTTCGCCGCGCATCGCGCGATCGACCGCCTCGACGGCGAGCTTGCCGGCATGGGCCGGCGCGAACGCCTTCCACGAGCTGATCTCGCCCTTGCGCGACTGCCGCGTGGTGACGCTCACATGCACCGCCTGCTGCACCGCCTGGTAGATGATGGCGGCAGGAAGCCTGAGCAGGGTGCCGATACCGGCTGCCTGCGCCGGGCAGAGATGGGTGATGTGGTCGATCTTGTGGGCGTGCAGCGAGATCGCGCGCACGAGGTCGATCTGGATCTCGTAGCCGGTCGCAATCGCGCGGACGAGATCGGCGCCGCTTCGCCCGCTCGCCTGCGCCACCGCGAGGATGGGCGGGATATTGTCCCCGGGATGCGAATAATCGGCGGCGAGGAAGGTGTCGTGCATGTCGAGCTCGCGCACCGCCACCCCATTCGCCCAGGCTGCCCACTCCGGGCTCACCGTGCGCGACGCCGGCACGCCGAAGAGGCTCGCACCGCCTTTGCGCGGATGGCCGAGCGCCATCGCCCGCCCGCTGGTTGGCGGCCGGCGGTTGATGGCGGCGATCGCCACCGCGGCGTTGTCGATGATCCGGTTGACGATCATCTCCTCGACCGCGGGCTCAATCGCGACGCGGTCCGCCGCGACCGCCGCGATCTTCCAGGCGAGCTGCTCCTCGCGCGGCAGGCGCTCCTCTGAGCGATGGACCCGGACCTCGTGCAGCCTCATGCCGCTTCCTCCAGAAATTCCCGATTGCATCGGCCCGGGCATTGGCGCGTGCCCGGTGCCGGGCCTAGCTTCCGATCTTCGTAGGGTGCGGCCGCGCGCTCGGCAAGCGCACCCCACGCCGAGCAGAGCGTTGGAGGGTGCGGCATGTTCTTTCCCGGTTTCCGGCTCGCCGAGATCGCAACGCCCGAAGGAAGCGTGCGGCTGCGCCATGGCGGCTCGGGACCGCCGCTGCTCCTTCTGCACGGAAATCCGGAGACGCATGCCGCGTGGCATCGTGTCGCGCCGATCCTCGCTTCGCATTTCGAGGTGATCTGCCCGGACCTGCGCGGCTATGGCGGCTCGTTCAAGCCGCCCGCCACCGCCGACCATGCGCCCTACGCCAAGCGCGCGATGGCGGCGGACGCTGTCGCGGTGATGGCTCATTTCGGCCATGCACGGTTCGCCATCGCCGGGCACGATCGCGGCGCGCGCGTCGGCCACCGCTTGGCACTCGACCATCCGGAGCGCGTCGAGAAGCTCGCCGTGCTCGACATCGTCCCCACGATCGAGAATTTCGAACGGACCGACACGGCCCGCGCGCTCGCCTACTATCATTGGTTCTGGTTCGCCCAGCGCCACCCGATCCCGGAGATGGTGATCAATGCGGCACCGGATGTCTGGTTCCGCGCCCACACCGCGCGCGGCAAGGCGCCGGACGAAGTGTTCGCGCCCGAGGCGCTCGCCGATTATCTCGCCGCGGCGCGCAACCCGGAAATGATCCGCGGCATGTGCGAGGACTACCGCGCCGCCGTCAGCATCGACCTCGAGCACGACCGGGCGAGCCGTGCCGCGGGAAGCAAAGTGAGCTGCCCGCTCCTCGTTCTCTGGGGCGATAAGGGCAAGGTCGGGCGCTTCGACGATCCGCTGGCGCTCTGGCGCCAATACGCGACCGGGCCGGTCTCCGGCGGGCCGGTCGATACGACGCACTATCTCGCCGAGGAGGACCCCGACGCCGTCGCCTCCCGGCTCCTCGCCTTCTTCCGCTGACCGCCGGCCCTCCCTCCCCTTGGCCGGGGCCAAGGGCAAGGGGCACGCTTGGTTGCCCGCCCCGGCCGCGCCACCTATAACCCCGCGCCACAGGGCCGCCGGAGAGGTGCCGGAGCGGTCGATCGGGACGGTCTCGAAAACCGTTGTACGCTTATGCGTACCGTGGGTTCGAATCCCACCCTCTCCGCCACCCGAGGCTCGGTCTGATCCGGGTAGCGGCGGCTTCTTGAGGTGGATCAACGCCCTCGCGCGCCCCCGCCCCCATGATCCCCCCAATTTCGCGAGGCAGGGAGCGCGCGCATGAATGCGCCGGGATCGAGACTTCGAGCGGCGGAGGTCGTGCTCGAGCACGACCACACGCGGGAAGGGATCCGCGCGCGCCTCGCCGGCAAGCTCCGGCGGAACTATCTCCGCGACTGGATCTACGGCGGGATCGACGGAACGGTCACGACCTTCGCCATCGTCGCCGGCGTCGTCGGCGCCGACTTGCCCGGATCGGTCGTGCTGGTGCTCGGGCTCGCCAACCTCGCCGCCGACGGGTTCGCGATGGGAGCGGCCAACTACAGCGCGACCAAGGCCGAGCTCGACGACTACCGCCGCCTGCTCGCCGTCGAGCACAAGCATATCGCGCTGGTTCCGGGCGGCGAGCGCGAGGAGATCCGCCAGATTTTCGGGGCCAAGGGCTTCTCCGGCGCCGAGCTCGAGCGGATCGTCGAGGTCATGACCTCCGACGAGGATCGCTGGGCGAAGACCATGGCAGTCGAGGAATACGGGCTTTCGCCGGTCGTCAAATCCCCCGTCTGGGCGGCGCTCAGCACCGCCGCCGCGTTCGTGCTCTGCGGGCTGGTGCCGCTCGCAAGCTATCTCCTGGCGCAGAACCTTGCCCCGTGCGTCGCAGCCACCGGCCTCGTCTTCTTCTCGATCGGGGCGGTGAAGAGCCGCTGGTCGCTCGCGGGCTGGGCCCGCTCGGGCGCGGAGACGCTGCTGATCGGGATGAGCGCGGCCGCGCTCGCCTTCTGCATCGGCTTCGCGCTCAGGCAATTCGTGCTCTACCCCGTCTGACGCGCCGGGACGCCCCTTCCGTCAGCCCGGCGCGGCGTTGCCGCGCTGCAACTGATCGAGCCCGTAGAGCGCGGCGCCCAGGAGTGCCGCCCGCGTCACCACCACCTTCACCGGCATCGCGCCGAGCAGCTCGGCGAACCTTCCCTTGCCGGTGAAGGCGCGCATGAACCGCCCGTCGCCGAGCTGCGGCAGGATGCGCTCCGGCATTCCGCCGGCGAGATAAACTCCGCCCGTTGCCAGCACCTTGAGCGCCAGGTTGCCCGCCTCGGCGCCGAGCGCTGCGACGAAGAGATCGAGCGTCGCCGCGGCGAGCGGATGGTTCGCCCTGTCCTCCAGCGCCGCCGCGACGATTGGCGGCGTGCGGTCGTGCGCGGCCGCGAGCAGCGCCGCGAATTCCGCCGGCTCGTCCTTGGGCTTCGCCGCGCGGAAGAACTCGTAAACCCCGGGAATGGCGCTGCCCGAGCACACGCGCTCGTACGCCACGTGCCCGAACTGGCGCCGAAGATGCTCCCAGAGCGCCCCCTGCTCGGGATCGGTCGGGCCGAAATCCGCATGCCCGCCCTCCGAGGCGCAG
>DATJTV010000055.1:0-13816 GCA_035503055.1 Acetobacteraceae bacterium | reverse complement strand
TCCCGGCGAGCTGGAGAAACCCGGCCATCGACCACGAGCTGCCGCTCGATCAGGTGGTGCTTGGCGAGTGCGTGCAGATCCTGCGGATGCTGCCGTCCGCGTCGGTCGATTGCGTCTTCGCCGACCCGCCCTACAACCTCCAGCTTCGAGGCGAGCTTCGCCGTCCGGACGAAAGCCTGGTGGACGGGGTGGACGACGATTGGGACCGGTTCGCCGATTTCGCCGAGTACGACCGGTTCACCCAGGCCTGGCTCGCCGAATGCCGCCGCGTGCTGGCCAAGGACGGCACGCTCTGGGTGATCGGCGCCTACCACAACATCTTTCGCATCGGCGCTTCGTTGCAGGATCTCGGGTTCTGGATCCTCAACGACGTGGTCTGGCGCAAGGCGAACCCGATGCCGAACTTCCGCGGGCGGCGCTTCACCAACGCGCACGAGACGCTGATCTGGGCCGCCAGGGGGCGGGATTCGCGGCACCGCTTCAACTACCAGGCCATGAAGGCGCTCAACGACGACGTGCAGATGCGGAGCGACTGGCTCCTGCCGCTCTGCACGGGCGAGGAGCGGCTGCGCAACGGGCACGGCCTCAAGCTGCACCCGACGCAAAAGCCCGAAGCGCTGCTCCATCGCGTGCTGATCGCCTCGACGCTGCCCGGCGAGATCGTGCTCGATCCCTTCGCCGGCACCGGCACCACCGCGGTGGTCGCGAAAAGGCTCGGCCGGCACTTCATCGGAATCGAGCGGCATCCCGCCTATGTCGAGGCGGCGCTGGCGCGGCTCGCCCGCACGCGGCCCCTGCCGGCGGAAGGCATCGCGGTCACGCCCTCGAAGCGCGACGCGCCCCGCATCCCTTTCGGCAACCTCGTCGAACGCGGCCTGGTGCCGCCCGGAACCCGCCTCTACGACCGCCTCCGGCGCGTCTCGGCGATGGTCGCCGCCGACGGCACGCTGCAGGCCGGGGGGGCGCGCGGCTCGATCCACCAGGTGGGTGCGGCGCTCAGCAACGCTCCCTCCTGCAACGGCTGGCTCTTCTGGCACTTCGAGCGCGGCGGGCGGCTCGTTCCCCTCGATGCGCTGCGCCAGGACGAAACGCGCACGGAGGCGGGCGGAGGGTAGGCTGCGCGCGCCGGAGCGCCGGCGCTCATCCTGTCAGGCCCGGATTGCGCCAGACCTGCGTGCCGTCGTGCGTCGTCATCGCGGTCAGGCTCGGCGCGCCCGCCGCCCAGACGAAGCGGGGCGGCTTCTCGTTCTCGAGCACCCAGGCGCGCTCGAACATCAGCCCGATCAGATCGCCGTGCAGCTTGGCGTCATGGGTCCCGACCACCAGCCACCGGACCCTCTCGTCGAGCAATCGCCCGGCCGCAACGCAAAGATCGACCTCCCAGCCCTGCACGTCGATATGCACGAGATCCCAAGCGTCCTCGCCGCGCAGCAGATCCGCGATCGGCAGGATCTCGACCTCCATCCACTCGGCAACATAACGCCCGGTATGGTCGCTCTTGCCGGTCTCGGACGCCGTGCGCGGGCGCGAGCCGTAATCGGCTGCCGGGTCGGCTACTTTCGGCCACCGCGCCTTTCCGGCCTTGGGACCCACCGCGGCGTTGATCAGACGATGCGCGTCCGGATCGAGCCCGTTGTCGCGAAAATGCTCGATCATGAATGCGAAATGGCCCGGGTCCGCCTCCACGGCGCAGAGGTGCTGCGCGCTCACTCCCTTCACGCGCGCGGCCGCCGCCGCGGCGACCGACCAGGCGCCCCACCCGGCCCCCAATTCCATCACCGTCAACCGCCCTCTCGCCCCGGCGACGGACTTGAGGAGCCCGATCCACTCGATCGCCTCGGAATGCCAGCCATCGTCGGGAACCGGCAGCCCAAGCACCTTGCCGCCTAAACCCTCCGTCCCCTGCACGAAGCTCGTCCGGGTCCGCACGCCGAGAAAATCGGTGATGAAACCCTCTGCCGCGCTCGGCGGCGGCTCCTGCGCGAACCGCTCGAACAACGCCAAGTCGGCCTCCGTGTAGCCCGGATAGCTCTGAAGCGGCGCCGCCGGCGCTCCCGCTCCCCCGCCATTCGCCCGCAGCAGACCGCGAATCTCTCCGAGCGCGGCGTCCATTCCCCGCACATGCTGCGTCATCTCCGCCAGACGATGCGGCATTTGCAGCGAACGCCACGCCCACCGCCCGAGCGGCGCCAGCCGCCCCCCTCGGACCCACCGTTCGAAGCCACGTACTAACTTGCGGCCGGATCGCATTCCAACCTCGAGTCTCTTACCGCGCGCGCTGCCGAGCGCCCTGTCACGCGAGCGACCACCACGCCATGCCTGCAACCATTTCTGCGCAGCCTCCCGAGGGGATTAGTGCCGGCCAGACACCATATCCTTGAAGGCCCGCAGCGGAGCCGTAATGCGCCATGACGTAGAGGCGCGTAACGCACGGACCTCCTCGACGAGCCCGCGATTCAATGCTTCCGCGACCAGTTCTCCCGGCGACACCCCGAGCTTCAACGCATTGAGCGATACGGGCGGCGCTTGCTCGCGAGGTCGCATCGTGATGTCGAACACGCAGGCATGGTGGATCATGTTCTCTTGTGCCAACGATAAGGCGTCGCTTGTGTCTACGCCAGGCAAAGGATCAATCTGGAACGCCTCGACGAGATAGCGGGCGAAGGCGATCGGATTGTAGCCCTGGACAAGCAAAGTCCAAGAGTTGAACTCCATGAATATCGTGGGACAAAATTGACGAAGCAGCTCGGCGGCGCCTGCCAGCACGTTCGGCTCATAACCCTCGACGTCGACCTTCACCACGCTTACGCGTGCACCTTTCAGGTGCTTTCCCCAGTAATCGTCCAACCGCACAATAGGGACGGATGGCGCGGCATGGTCAAGCAGCACGAGAGAATAGGGACCCGCGTCAGTCACCCCGACATGCGAACAGATGTCACCAACCGCGACCGGAACCGCGGTGCAGTTCCGGAGACCGTTGGCCACTACGTTGTGACTGAGGAAACCGAAGTTGGAAGGAACGGGTTCGAAAGCTACGACGCGTAGATCCGGGCGCATAAGCGCGGCGGCAATGGCCGTTGCACCGATATTGGCCCCTATGTCGAGATAAACCTCTCCGGCCGGCACGCTGCTGACGAGGGCCAGGAGCGGGTGATTATCCCAATCAACGGTGTAGAGGTGGCGGAGATAGGAGTCAGGGGCACCGGCAAGCACCATACGCTGACCGCGAACTTGGATCTCTGCCAGGCCTCCGCGCATTTGTTTACATTAGTGTGGTGCCGGCTGCGTCGCTACCCCTCCCGGAACACGTTCAAGTTCGCCCAGCCCGTCGTGCGGCAGAGGGATCAATGCCTCTGCTCTCGCGCGCGGCTGGTCCGCGCGCAGGCCGCGTTACCAGCGGAGACGCTCCATGCTCGATCGCTTCTCCCCCGCTGAATGCCAAGACCACTTCCAACACCGCGGATACGGACAAACCAACTGAAACCGCTTCTAGAGCGGGATGCGTTCGCTTCGGCTCACGCATCCCGCTCTACAGGCTGCTGAAAAAGTCGGACGGAGTGGCAACGAATGACCAAAAAGAATCGCCTACGGCTGCCACGCGAATCAATCCTGCGCGGCACGCGCCAATCGCGAATTAATGCTGCGCCGCGAGCGGCCGAAAAGAGTTTTCAGCAGCCTGCTAGAGCAGGATGCGTTCGCTTCGGCTCACGCATCCCGCTCCAGGTCTTTGTTTTCCCGCGTGATTCACGCCTTCGGTGATTCAACCTTCGGCGATCCGCTCTAACGCTCGGGTTACTCCAGGCTGAAGAGCGTGGCGCCGGTGCGGGCCTGCAATTCCTCGAATTCGAGCCCGCGCACCATTTCGAGCACGACGAACCCCCGCGGCGCCACCTCGAGCACGGCGAGGTTCGTATAGACCCGGCTCACCGCGCCGGGTGCGGTGAGCGGATAGGCGCAGCGCGGAACGAGCCGCGGCCTTCCGTCCTTCGTCGTGTGCTCCATCGCGACCCAGAGCCGCTTCGCCCCGGCCGCGAGATCCATCGCCCCGCCCACCGCCGAGGCGGCGTCGTTTCTCCCCGTCGCCCAGTTGGCGATGTCCCCGTTCTCCGCCACCTCGAAGGCGCCGAGGACGCAGAGATCGAGATGCCCGCCGCGGATCATCGCGAAGCTGTCCGCGTGATGCACGAAGGACCCGCCCGGCCGCAGCGTCACCGGTTGCTTGCCGGCATTGATCAGCCAGGGATCGACGGAACCGGGCGGCGGCGCCGGCCCCACCCCGAGCACGCCGTTCTCCGAATGGAACACCACCTCGCGCTCCGCCGGCACATGCTCGGCGACCAGCGTGGGAATCCCGATCCCTAGATTGACGTACCAGCCCTCGGGGATATCGCGCGCGATCCGCGCCGCAATCCCCTGCCGATCCCGCGGAGCGAAGGAAGGGGGCACCGTGTCAGGCATCGCGTCCTCCCTTCTCGGCGTGCATGGCGTAGGGCACGTGCAGCACCCGGTCGACGAAAATCCCGGGTGTCACGACCGCCTCCGGATGCAGCCCGCCCGCCGCGATCGCGTGCTGGGTCTGGACGATCGTGAGCTTCCCCGCCATCGCCATGATCGGGTTGAAGTTGCGCGCCGACTCCCGGTAGGTGAGGTTGCCAAAGCGGTCGGCGCGCCAAGCCTCGACCAGCGCGACGTCGCCCGCAAGCGCGCTCTCCAGCACATAGGTCCTTCCGCCGATCTCGCGCAGCTCCTTCCCCTCGGCGAGCCGCGTTCCCACCCCCGTAGCCGTGAAGAAGGCGGGAATGCCGGCGCCGGCGGCGCGGATCCGCTCGGCGAGCGTGCCCTGCGGCACGATCTCGAGCTCGATCCTACCTGCCGCGTACAGCTCTTCGAACACGACCGAACCGACGCTCCGCGGAAAGCTGCAGACCATCCGCCGCACGCGCCCGAGCTCCATCAGCCGCGCGAGGCCGGTGCGCCCGCTGCCCGCATTGTTGGCGACAACCGTGAGCTCCTTGGCCCCCTGCGCGATCAGCCCGTCGATCAGCGCATCGGGCTGGCCGACATTGCCGAACCCGCCGAGCAGGACCACCGATCCGTCCCGGATCCCCGCCATCGCCTCCGCCATGCTGCCCACGAACTTGTCGATCACGGCCTGAACGCCACCCGGCCATGCGTGACGACGAAAACGTCGCGCTCGAGCGCGCGCGCCTGGAAGGCGCCCGAGCGCCAGATCTCGGTGCGGATCGTCTCGCCCGGAAAGACCGGCGCGGAGAAGCGAAGATCGAGCGCAACGAGCCGTGCGGCGTCGTAGTCGGCAAGGCTCGCCACAAGCGCGTGGCAGACGATGCCGAGCGTGCAGAGCCCGTGCAGGATCGGGCGGGGAAACCCGGCCTTCGCCGCAACGGCCGGATCCGCGTGCAGCGGATTGTCGTCGCCGTTGAGGCGGTAGTAGAGCGCCTGTTCCGGCCGCGTCGCGAGATCGCGGCTGATCTCCGGGGCGCCTTCAGGGGCGGGATGAGCGGGCTTCACCGGGCCCGCCGGGCCGCCGAACCCGCCCTGGCCGCGCAGGAACGTCGTGCTCGTCGTGGTGGCGAGCAGCCGACCCGTTTCCGCCTCGATCACCTGCTTCTCGGTGTAGAGGAGCGCCGCCGCGCCCGCGCCCTTGTCGATCAGGCCCACAACGCGCGTGCGCCCGACGATCTCCCCCGCGATAGGAAGCGCATGATGGATGCGGATGCCCTGCTCGCCGTGCACCAGCCGCACCGCGTCCGCCGTGGTGGCGGGGTCGGCGAGCCAGAACCCGGGATGGCCGAGCACCACCGCCATGCTCGGCATCGCCTTGAGCCCGCGGTGATGATCGACGAAGTCGAGCTGGCGCGTGTCCATCGGGTCCTGCCCGAGGCCGATCGAGAGCGCATAGAGGACGGTATCGCGCGCGGTGAGATGCTGGCGGACCTCTTGGATCGGGAAGTTGCGCAGCCGCTCATAGTCGATCGGCACGGTGTCAGTCCCCGATCTCGATCACCGCGTCCGCGGCGAAGGCGCCTTCGCCTTCCGCCAGCACGAAGACCGGGTTGAGGTCGATCGCAACGAGGCGGGGGCCGGCAGCGGCGGCAAAGGCCGAAAGGCGCGCGAGCATCCGCGCCAGCGCCCCAACATCGGCCTGCGTCCGTCCCCGCGCCCCCGAGAGCAGGGCCGCGCCGCGCACCGCGCCGATCATCCTGAGCGCGACATCCTCATCGAACGGGCAGCGATGGAAGACGACGTCGGAGAGAACCTCCACGAAGACGCCACCCAAGCCGAACATCGCGATCGGGCCGAAGCAGCGGTCGCGGTGCACGCCGAGGATGCACTCGATGCCGTCCCTTATCTCGCGCGCGGCAAGCACGCCCTCGATCCGCGCCTCGGGTGCGGCCTTCCGCGCCCGCGCCAGCAGCGTCCCGTACGCATCCCGGACCGCACCCGCATCGGCGAGCCCGAGCATCACGCCGCCGATCTCGGATTTGTGCAGGATATCGGGCGAGAGGATTTTCAGCACCACGGGATAGCCGAGCGCCTCCGCTGCGCGCACCGCGTCCTCTTCGGTGGCGGCCACCCGCTCGGGCACGATCTCTATCCCTGCGCGCGCGAGCAGGCGCTTCGCTTCCGCCTCGCTCGGCGCCCGCTCCGGCAGCACCACCTCCGGCAGCTTGGCCGGCTTGCCGTCCGGCGGCGTGGCAAAGGCGGCGCCAATCCGGCCCATGGCCGCGATCGCGCGCACCGCCCGCACCGGCTCCTCGAAGACGAGCCATCCGTCCGCCTCGTATTCGCGCACCCGTGCCTCGGGCGCGATGACCGAAAGCGCGTAGAGCCGGTCGGGGTATTTCGTGCGAACCGCGGCGAGCGCCGCCCTCAGCACGGGCGCGATCGTGGGCGAGCCGCCCGTCTGGCTGAAGAAGGCGAGCACCGAGGGATAGCCGCCTTCCTCTACGCCCCGGGCCAGCATCGTCTCTGCGAACCGGCCGATCAGCGCGGGCTCGTTGAACACCTGGGCGGTGCAATCGACCGGGTTGACGGGCGCGGCGAAGGGCACCGCCTCCTTCAGCGCCGCTTGCGCGGCCTCCGGCAAGGGCGGCATGGCAAGCCCGAGCGAGGCGGCCTCATCGGCGATCAGCACGCCCGCGCCTCCGCTCACCGTGAGCACGCCGAGGCTGTTGCGCGCCGGATAGACGCGCTGCGTCGCGGCATAGGCGAAATCCAGGAGCTGCTCCGCGCTCTCCGCACGGATCGTGCCGAACTCGGCGAGCACGGCATCGAACACGGCATCATCGCCGGCGATCGCCGCGGTGTGCGATCGCGCGGCCCGCCGCCCGAGCGCGCTCCTGCCCGCCTTCATCATGATCACCGGCTTGCCCGCCGCGCGCGCGGCGGCGAGGGCGGCGAGGAGCGCGTCGGGATTGCGTATCCCCTCGGCGGTGGCCGCGATCACGTCGGTCTCCGGGTCGGCGGCAAGCCAGCCGATCGCCTCGCCGAGCGTCACGTCCGCCTCGTTGCCGGTCATCACACAGATCGGTGCGCCGAGGCCGCGGGCGGCCGCGGCAGTGAAGAGGTGGGTCCCGAAGGCGCCCGACTGGCTGGCGATGCCGATGCGCCCAGGCGACGGCCAGAAGCTTTCGAAGGAAGCGGAGAAGGTCGCGAACCAACCGATGCGCGCGTTGAAGAGGCCGAGCGTGTTCGGCCCGAGAAGACGCATCCCCGCCTCGCGCGCCACCGCGGCGATGCGCTCCTGCGCCGCCCTGCCTGCTTCGTCCACCTCGGCGAAGCCGGCCGTGAACAGGATCAATCCGCGCACGCCGAGGGCGGCAAGCTCCGCCACCGCCGGCTCGACCAGCGCCGCCGGGAGGGCGAGGATCGCGGCATCGGGGACGAACGGCAGCGAGGCGATGTCGGGGTAGGCGCGAAGCCCCTGGATCTCGGCGCGCTTGGGGTTGACGGGAAGGATGGCGCCGGCGAAGCCGCGGGCGCGCATCGAGGCGATCGGCCGGCCGCCGATGCGCCTCGGGTCCGCCGACGCGCCGATCACCGCGACCGAACGCGGCACGAGAAGGGCGGAGAGGCTCGCGAACCGGTCTTCCGTCCGGCTGCCTTCGGGCATGGATGGACGCTCTTCGGATGTTGTTGGCGTAAGCTTAGCCGGCGCGGACCACGCCGGACGCAGAGCGGCAGCCTGGACCCTGCCGATATTTCCGTCTATCCGCCGGGCTCCCCGCCTGATGTGGGAGTGACCGATGGCCGATCCCCTGCCGCTCCGCCGCGCCCTGATCTCGGTCTCCGACAAGACCGGGCTCGTTCCCTTTGCGGCGGCACTCGCCGCGCGCGGGGTCGAGATCATCTCGACCGGCGGCACCGCCGCCGCACTCGCCGCTTCGGGCGTTCCGGTCACGGAAGTCGCCGAGCATACCGGCTTCCCCGAGATCCTCGACGGGCGGGTGAAGACGCTCGTCCCCGCGATCCATGCCGGCATCCTCGGCCGGCGCGATGCGGCCCGGCACCAGGAGCAGATGGCGGAGCACGGGATCGCGCCGATCGACCTCGTCGCAGTCAACCTCTACCCGTTCGAGGAGACGGTCGCACGCGGCGCGCCCTTCGCCGAATGCATCGAGACGATCGATATCGGCGGGCCGGCCATGCTCCGCTCGGCGGCCAAGAACCACGAATTCGTCGTCGTGCTGACCGACCCCGGGCAATACGAAGCGGTCCTCGCCGAACTCGATTCCACCGGCGGCACGAGTGCGACCTTGCGCCGGCGCCTGGCCGCCGCCGCGTTCGCGCGCACCGCCTCGTACGACGCCGCCATCGCCGCCTGGTTCACCGCGGCCGAGAATGCGCAGTTCCCGTCCCATATCAGTCTCGCCGGCACGCTCCGCGAAGAGCTGCGCTACGGCGAGAACCCGCACCAGCGCGCCGCGTTCTATGTGAACGGCACCCGTCCCGGCGTCGCGAGCGCGATCCAGGCGCAGGGCAAGGCGCTCTCCTACAACAACCTCAACGATACCGACGCGGCATACGAATGCGTGGCGGAATTCGCCGCACCCACCGTGGTGATCGTGAAGCACGCCAACCCCTGCGGCGTGGCGAGCGCGGAAACCTTAGCCGCGGCATGGGACCTCGCACTCCGCTGCGACCCGGTCTCCGCGTTCGGCGGAATCGTCGCAGTCAACCGCGAGCTGGACGCGGCGACGGCGGAGAAGATTGCGAAGATCTTCACCGAGGTCATCATCGCCCCCACCGCCTCGGACGAGGCGAAGACGCTGCTCGCGCGGAAAAAGAACGTGCGGCTCTTGCTCGCCGGCACGCTTCCCGATCCCAAGGCACCCGGCTTCGCCTTCCGCAGCCTGGCCGGTGGCTTCCTCGTGCAGACGCGCGATGCGGGGCGGACCGGCGAAGCCGATCTCAAGGTCGTGACGAAGCGCGCGCCGAGCCCGGCCGAGCGCGCCGACCTCCTCTTCGCCTTCCTCGTCGCCAAGCACGTCCGCTCCAACACCATCGTCTACGCGAAAGGTGGGGCGACCGTCGGCGTCGGCGCGGGACAGATGAGCCGGGTCGACGCCGCGCGCATGGGAGCCTGGAAGGCGGCCGACGCCGCCCGCATCGCCGGCTTGACGACACCGCTGACAGAGGGCAGCGCCGCCGCCTCGGACGCCTTCTTCCCCTTCGCGGACGGGCTCGAGGTCATCGCCGAAGCCGGCGCTACCGCGGTCATTCAGCCCGGCGGCTCGATGCGCGACGCCGAGGTGATCGCCGCCGCGGACCGGGCGGGCATGGCCATGGTCTTCACCGGCATGCGCCACTTCCGGCATTAGCTGTGAGACATTCCCCGGACGAAACGAGCGAGCCCGTCCGCGTTGAGAAATTGGACCGAACGAGGCGAAGCGCGACGCAGAAAGCCGTCGCGCTCGAGCTTCGCAAACGCGCGGGCCACCGATTCCGGTGAGGTTCCCAGGTAGTCGGCAATATCGAAGCGGCTCATGGGCAGACGCAGCTGCTCGGTTGCGGAGCCGAAAAACGCCACGTGCTGCCGGCAGTCGAGGAGGAACGAAGCCAGCCGCTTCGCGGTGTTGAGCTGACCCAGGACGATGATCTGGCGTTGGGCATTGCGGAGCTCGTGCACGGCTTTGGCGAGCATGTGCAGCTGCAGCAGCGGCTCACTCAAGAGAAGGCTACGGAGCCGCTCCAGAGGAAATCGGAAGAGCGTCACCGGCGTGAGGGAGTCTGCCGAATTGATATAGCGACCCTCCTCCACCAGCCCGAGCAAGTCTCCGGGCCACATGAAGCCGAGGACCTGCCTGGCACCATCCGGCAGATGCCGGCCGATCCGTATCACTCCTTCGTCGATCAGATAGAGGAAATGCGCGTCCTCGCCCTGGGAGAAGATCGGCGCGCCACCGCTCTGATAGGTGAGAACCGTGGCGATGCGCGCCAGCTCCGCCTGTTCCGCAGGCGAGAGAAGATTGCCCAACAGCGGCCGCGTTTGATCCGCTGCGCAGAACTCCCGGGCGATTATCTTGGGGCGCCGCCCTTTCGGCTCGCTGCGGACACGCGAACGCCGTACCATCGGTCAGCTCCGGGATGAATGTGTCCCACGGCCGGGAAGCGGCGGCGGTCGCCGCACAATACGCATCGGAATCTGACATTGGTCAGAGCACGCCATGCCACCCTTTGCTTGCATGAACGATCAGGAACCGCGTGGCATTGATCTGCCGCAACTGTCGACGGCAGGCCATGACCACCGGCCCGTAAGAAAGTGCGCGGAGGGGCGATGGCGAATCCGGACTGCGCGGCCCATCGCTATGCCGCCGCGTCTCGGCTGGTGGATACCGAGCCGCGGCCACCGGCGCGCCGACCCCATCGGCGCCTCGTCCGCCGCCCGTCAGGCATGGCAATGGCCGGATTGCGCGAGCGCAACTCTGAAAGGAGCGCCTTTGGCCCGCCTGCCTCCTAGCGACGATCAGCGTCCCACGACGGATTTCCTCGCGCTGCTGCGGGAGCTGAGCGAGTCGCTCACCGCGATCGCGAACTACGCTGCCGGTGCACGGCACTTGGTCGAAGGGCCGAGTTCCGGGGACATGGCGAGGCTTGAATCGAGTCTTGAATCTATTATCGAGCAGGTGGTCCGCGCGGCGAACGCGACAAGACGGCTCCGTTCGCTTGCGGATCCGCCCTCCGCTCAGAGGGAAGGCGGTCAGTAACCGGGTCGCAACGACGACAATGTCGTTCGTCACCGGCTACCTGGCAGGATTTCCATCGCGCCGCTCATCCAAGGTGGTTTCTCCGCCCCCGGCGTACGGCCCGTGCTGCGTCGCAATATCGGGCGTCGCACTACGAGGCAAGCCGCGCGATCGCCTTTTCGCCGAGATCCGTTCGCAAAAAGAGATTAAAATGCTCCTTCGCTCCGGTTCAGCTCTTGCGCCAGATCAATGACCGCGCGACGAGCATGCGATCGTACAATGTTGTACGATTCGGGGGCACGTGGCCTCGACCGAGCCGGCCCGGCACCGCAAGTGCGTCGCGGCAAACCGGTTGCCACGGTCGCAGGGCCCAGTCGCCGAACGGAAAGAAGGGCGCTGGCCGGCAGGCCGCGCAAAAAAGGGGAGAAACGCTTTCGATGACAACGATCACGGCATTGATGAGAAACCGGCCCGAGGCAGGATCGGAGGGCATCCGTCCTGCGGACACCGCGCAGCCGGACGCGAGCGGGCCGTCCGCCGAACCGCCGACGCCGTCGGCCGCCGTCGGCCCGAAGGCGAGCCACGGCCACTTGGATTCCCCGCCCGACCGGATCCCGGTCTACCGGGCCGGGGAGCTCGCCGGCTTCGTTCGCCGCAGCGCACAACACGAAGAACCGCCGCGTCAGCGGAGCGAGCCGGACCCGCAGCAATCGAGCGATGCCAGGATGCAGCGCGATATCGAAGCGGCCGTGCAGAACGAGTTGGGACCAGCGGCCGCGTATATCCGGATGTCCGTTGCGGCCGGTATCGTCGGCCTCTCCGGAGAGGTTGCGAATGTGCATGACAAGCTGGCGCTGCGCCGGATCGCCGCGAGCATCGCGACGACCGTCGCCATCGTCGACGAAGTCTGGATCTCCTGCGAATAGGAGCCGTGGCTCCGGCGACAGCAAGATGACATGAGCCGTCACGCCCCAGACTTTGGTTCGCCGGTCGATCTTCGGGCCTCGGGGGCGGCTCCGCGCATGCGTTGAGAGATCTGATGAGTTAGGCCACCATGGGTCTCACGATGACGGGGATCGACTTCGCCGACGGAGTCTTGCTCTTCCTGATGGGGTGGACGCCCCCCCGACGGCATCGGTGTGCCAAAGTGGCGGTGTCGATGACACCACTTGAGGGAGGCGTCCGTGGTGGAGGTTAGCACGATCGGTTTGGACATCGCGAAGCAAGCTTTTCAGGTTCATGGAGCTGATGCTTCAGGGCACATGGTGTTCCGAAGGAAGGTGGTCCGGACGAAACTGATGGCCTTCTTTTCGTCTCAACCTCAGTGCCTGGTGGCTTTGGAGGCATGTGGCGGGGCGCATTACTGGGGGCGACAGATCGAGAAGCTGGGCCACGCGGTCCGGCTGATACCGCCTGCCTATGTCAAACCGTTCGTGAAGCGCCAGAAGAACGACGCCGCCGATGCCGAGGCGATTTGTGAGGCGGCGCAGCGACCCAACATGCGGTTTGTCGCGGTGAAGGACGAAGCTCAGCAGGCGAGCAGCGTCGTGTTCCGGGCCCGGGACCTGCTAGTACGGCAGCGTACGCAATGCATCAACGCGCTTCGGGGTCATCTGACGGAATATGGCTACGTCGTTCCCAAAGGAGCGACGCACGTGCCGGCGCTGGTCGCTCAGATCGAAGATCCAAACTGCCAACTCCCGGAGGGTGCTCGCGGAATCCTGAGGGTCCTGGTCTCAACTCTGAGATCGCTGGACGAGAACATCGCGATTCTGGACGTGGAGATCGCTCGGCGCTCAAAAGAGGATCCTGCCGCTCGCCGACTCGCGACAATACCGGGCGTAGGCCCGATCACCGCCACGGCGATCGTGGCGCTCACGCCACCGATTGAGACTTTCCGCAGTGGGCGGGATTTTGCTGCCTGGCTCGGTCTTACGCCGTTGCAGAAGTCGACTGGCGGCAAGCACCGGCTCGGCGCAACCTCGAAGATGGGCGAACGGACGATCCGGCGTCTGCTCATCATCGGGGCATGCGCTGTGGTGCGCCAAGCTTGCCGATGCGGTGCTCCGGAGGGATCGTGGCTCGCAGGAATCCTGGCGCGCAAGCCGCGAATGCTGGTGACAGTGGCACTGGCCAACAAGACCGCGCGAATCGTCTGGGCGCTGTTGACGAAAGGTGGGGTCTATAGAGCTCCGGTCGCGGCGGCGTAAGTTCACCGCGATCGTGGGGTCGTCGAGGGCGTAGGGCGGTCGGAAGGAGAGTATGGCGCAACGGTCGTGAGACGAGGTCGGGAAGCCAGTTTATGACACAGCGCCTTGAGCGCGCCTTACTGATTTGGCCCCGATCTTCGAACTCCCATACGGGCCCGCGGCTGCACGGCCGCATCAAAGGCCGGACAGATGTCAGACCCGACCTGCGTGTCATCCAATCCCGAAGATTCTTCTTGCGTTCATGGGGGCGTCCACAGATGCCATAAACCGCGTCCTTCTGCGCCGGCCGTTCGGGGGGTTGACCGTGCCGTAGGAGTGAGTCGTTGCAGTCGTATGGCCCGGCTGAGCTGCACGTCGAGTGCACCGGTTACATGCGCCAAATTCGACGCACTAAATGCC
>DATJTV010000054.1:0-5832 GCA_035503055.1 Acetobacteraceae bacterium | reverse complement strand
GGCCGCGCCATCGACACCTTCATCGCGCTGCCGACCTTTCTCGTGGCACTCGCCTTCACCTTCATCTACGGCTCGGCGGGACTGTTGAACGGCGCGGCGATGAATCTCTTCGGCTTGGCGCTGCCGCCGATCGATTTCCTGTACTCCGCGTGGGGCGTCATTCTCGCGGAGGTCACGGTCTACACGCCGTTCGTGATGCGGCCGCTGCTGGCCGCCTTCTCGCTCATCGACCAGGCCGAGATCGAGGCCGCGAGCATCCTCGGCGCCGGCTGGTTCCGCATCCTCCGCCAGATCATCGCCCCTGCGGCGCTGCCGGCGCTGATGGCCGGCGGCAGCCTCTGCCTCCTGCTCACCACCAACGAATTCGGCATCGTCCTCTTCATCGGCGCCAAGGGCGTGGAGACGCTGCCGCTCCTCATCTACGACAAGGCGATCCAGGAGTTCGACTACACTGGCGCCTGCGTGCTCGGCGCGGTCAATATCGCGCTCTCGCTCGGCCTCTTCGCGCTCTATCGCGGCACGCTCGCCTGGCTCGGAAAGACTCGTGCTGGTCTGGTCTAGATCGGGCCGGGCGACCGCCTGGCTGGTCTTCGGCGTCCTCGCCGGCGTGGTCTACGGCCTGCCGGCCGCAGTCATCCTCCTCGCGAGCCTGGCCGGCCAGTGGAACGGCGTTCTGCCGTCCGGGCTCACGCTTGTGCACTACGCCGCCGCCGTCTCGGGGAGCTCGGGCGCGGCGCTCCGCACGAGCCTGGTGACCGGCGCCGTCGCTAGCCTCCTCGCCCTCCTGAACGGCACCACTGCGGCACTCGCGCTCCGCCGCCTGCGCGGCCTGCCGCGCCGCGTGCTCGATGGCGTCTTCTTCCTGCCGAGCGCAATGCCCTCGGTCTCGATCGGGCTCGGGCTGCTGGTGGCGTTCAGCCGACCGCCGATCCTGCTCAACGGGACGATCGCCATTGTCCTCGCGGCGCACTTCGTCCTGATCTCCGCTTTCACCTTCGGCAGCATCTCGGCCGGGCTCGCACGCATCCCGCCGGACTACGAGCAGGTGGCCGAAAGCCTCGGCGCACACCCCGCCTACCTGCTGAGACGGGTCACGCTGCCGCTCGTGCTGCCTTACCTGCTCGCCGCCTTGAGCCTGAGCTTCGCCCTCTCGATGGGCGAGCTGGGCGCAACCGTCATGGTCTACCCACCGGGCTGGGTGACGCTCCCGGTGCAGATCTTCGGGCTCAGCGATCGCGGCGACGTGTTTCACGCCGCCGCGCTCACCGTGCTGCTGGCGGCCAGCACGCTCGCCGCTCTGGCCGCGCTCTCGCTCGTGCCTTCGCGGAGCGCGGCCCGATAAGGCCGGTGGGGACGCTGCCCCCTTCGCTTACGCGGCGATTGCCTCCTCGATGATCGCGAGTGCGCGCAGCATCTCCGCCTCGGTGGTGATGAGCGGCGGGGTGAGGGTGAGCACGTTGCCCATGGTAGTCTTGAAGGAGAGGCCGGCGTCGAGGGCGCGATAGAGCACGGATTCGGCGAGGGCGGGGTCCGGCAGTTTTTCGGTTCGGCTGCGCACCAGTTCGATGCCGAGGAGAAGGCCGCGGCCGCGCACGTCGCCGATGGCGGGCAGGCGGCGCTTCATATCCGTCATGCGCTCGAGCGCGATCTCGCCGAGCCGGGCCGCGTAGGCGACGAGGTTTTCGTCCTCGATGATCTCGATCGTGGTGAGCGCGGCGCGTGCGGTGATGGGGTTCTTCTCGTGCGTGTAGTGCCCGAACGCCCATTCGGCGCCGACGTCGAGATCCGGCCGCGCGATGACCGCGGCAATGGGGAGCATGCCGCCGCCGAGCGCCTTGCCGAGCACGAGCATGTCCGGCGCCACGCCCTCGTGCTCGCAGGCGAACATTCGTCCGGTCTTGCCGAGGCCGGTCGGGATCTCGTCGAAGACGAGGAGCGCGCCGTGGCGGTCGCAGGCGTCGCGCACGGCCCGCCAGTAGCCGGGCGGCGGGAGGTACGGCACCGCGCGCGCGGGTTCGGCGATGACGGCGGCGACGTCGCCCTCGCGGGCGAGCACGTAGTCCACCATGTCCGCGCAGGCGGTCCGGCAGCGGGCGAGGAATGGCGCTCCGTCCTCGTCCACGTCGTGGCCGTAGCGGCAGCGGTAGCAGGCGAAGGGGGCGACGTGCTGGGCGCCCGCGACCAGGGGCGCGGCCGGGCCGGCGCGGAAGAGCGATTCGCCCGAGAGGCTCGCCGCGCCGATGCCGGCGCCGTGGAAGGAGTCCCAGAACGAAAGGGTCTTGAAGCGGCCGGTGGCGGCGCGCGCGATCTTCACGGCGACCTCGACCGCGTCCGACCCGCCGGTGGTGAGGAGCACCTTCGAGAGATTGCCCGGCGCGATCATGCCGAGCTTTTCGGCGAGCGCCACCGCCGGCTCGCAGGCGTAGCGGCGCGGGGCGAAGGAGAGCGCCTCCATCTGCTGGGCGATCGCCCGCTTTAGGCGCGGATGGGCGTAGCCGATATGATGGACGTTGTTGCCGTGGAAATCCATGAAGCGGCGGCCGGCGGTGTCCTCGATCCAGATCCCCTCGGCGCGGGCAATCGCGTTGAGGCAGGGGGTCGAGACGGACTGGTGGAGGAAGGAGCGCGAATCGCGGGCAAGCAGCGCGCGGGCCGCCGGATCGAGCGCACGGGCCTGCCAGGCGGCACGGCTTCCGGTCAGGTTGGTATCGCCCTCGGATTGCATGCCCATCGAGCCCCTCTTCGCCGGTCCGGGACGGATCATGCCGGGCCTTGCCTTGGCCTTCCATCCGATGCTCAGTTGGGGGGAGGGAAATTCGGCTCGGTGCGGGAGTGGAAGGAGAGGCGATGACCAGGACCTCGAACGAGCGGGAGCGAGCGCTTCAGGAGCTCGCGCGCCGGGTGCTGCCGGCCGGCAGCTTCGGCAACACCGCGCTCGACCTCGTGATCGCCGAGGGAAGGGCCGGCCGCGTGCGGGACGTGAGCGGCAACGAGTATGTCGATTTCCTGCTCGGCTCGGGCCCCATGTTCCTCGGCCACGCGCACCCGGAGGTGCTCGCCGCGGTGGCGGCGCAGGTGGCGAAGGGCAGCACCTTCTTCGCCTTGAGCGAGCCCGGCATCCGGCTCGCGGAGGCGATCGTCGAGGCCGTGCCCTGCGCCGAGAAGGTCCGCTTCGTCTCGAGCGGCACCGAGGCCGATGCCTATGCGATGCGGCTCGCCCGTGCGTTCCGCCGGCGCGACAAGATCCTCAAGTTCGAGGGCGGCTATCACGGCATGAGCGACTATTCGCTGATGAGCCTCGCCCCGAAGCGGCCGGGGAACTTCCCGCAGGCGGTGCCCGATTCGCCCGGCATTCCGGCCTCCGTGCGCGATGAGATGCTGATCGCGCCGTTCAACGATGCCGCACTCGCGCAGAGCCTGATCTTCGAGCATCGCGACGAGCTTGCCGGCGTGATCGTCGAGCCCTTCCAGCGTTTGCTCCCGCCGCAGCCCGGCTTCCTCGAGGCGTTGCGCAAGATCACCGCCGAGCTCGGCATTCCGCTGATCTTCGACGAGGTGGTGACCGGCTTCCGCTTCGCCTATGGCGGGGCGCAGGAATATTACGGCGTGACCCCGGATATCTGCACACTCGGCAAGATCATCGGCGGCGGCTTCCCGCTTGCCGCGATCGCCGGCCGCGCCGACATCATGGCGCATTTCGATCGCGCTTCGGTCGGCGACGAGCGGTTCCTGATCCAGATCGGCACGCTCTCGGGCAATCCGGTGGCGGCCACGGCGGGGCTCGCCACGCTGGCGGTGCTGAAGCGGCCCGGCGCCTACGAGCGGGTCTTCGCCACCGGCCGCGCGCTGATGGCGGGCTTTTCCGAAGCGATCGGGGCGGCCGGCGTGGCGGCGCAGGTGATCGGCGTGCCGCCGCTCTTCGACGTTGCCTTCCGTGCGGGCGAGGTCGCCGATTATCGCGGCTGGCTCGCGCAGGACGCCGAGATGCAGAAGCGCTTCAACCGCGCGATGCTCGAGGCAGGGGTTCTCAAGGGCGAGAGCAAGTTCTACGTCTCGCTCGCGCACGATGCGGCCGATGTGCGCCTCACCCTCGAGGCGTTTGCCCGCGCGATCGAGCAGGCGATGGTGCGCGAGCCGGCCTGACAACCGCCGTGCCTGCACCATCGCCGGAGGCCGGATGTGGGTTCGCTGCCGCTCGTAAGCTGCGTCATGCCGACTTACGGGCGGCCCGCATTTGCCCTGCAGGCGGTGAGCTACTTCCTGCGCCAGGACTATCCGGCGCGCGAGCTTCTGATTCTCGACGATGGTCCCGAGGGAATCGCCGCGCGCCTGCCGGCTGACGATCGCATTCGCTATATCCGGCTGCCGCGACTGCCGATCGGCGGCAAGCGCAACATCGGCTGCGCGCTTGCCCGCGGCGCGATCATCGCCCAGTGGGACGACGATGACTGGTACGGCCCGGCCCGGCTCTCCGCGCAGATAGCGCCGCTGCTGGCGGGCCGCGCGGACATCACCGCGATTCGCGGCACCACAGTGTTCGATCTCGAGCGCTGGCAGGCCTGGACGTGCACGCCGCGGCTGCACCGCCTGATGTACCGCCATGACGTTCATGGCGGCACCCTCGTCTATTTCCGCGATCTCTGGCAGCGACGCGCACGCTATCCGAATCGCTCGCTCGCCGAGGACGCCCGCTTCCTCTCCCGCGTCATGCGCGCCGGCGCCCGGCTCGGCCGGGTCGAGGATGCGGGGCTCTTCGTCTATATCCGCCACGGCGCCAACACCTGGTCGTTCCGCTCGGGCCGCTTCCTCGATCCGCGCGGCTGGCGGAGCGTTGCCGGCGTGCCGATGCCGCCCGAGGACCGCCCCTTTTACGTGGCGATCGCCACCGCGGCGGATGAGGCGGCCGAGCGGCGCGCGGGGCCGCGATTCTTCCGCCAGGCGCTCAGCCGGATGATCGCGCCCGCACCGGATCGCGGGTGAAGCCTGGCGCCCTTCCTTGCGCCGGCGCGGCGCGATAGGTTCGCGTAAGAAACAAATGGGCGGCGGAGGACAAGGGTGATGGACCTGAAACGGGCGGCGGGCTGCGCGGTGCTGGCTCTTTTGTGTCTCCCGTTTCGCGCCAGCCTGGCCGCGAGCCCGGAGGTGGCGCGCGGCCAGTATCTCGTCACCGTGATGAGCTGCACCGACTGCCACACCCCCGGCACGTTCTTGGGACACCCGGACATGACGCGGTTTCTCGGCGGCTCGGATGTCGGCTTCGCGATTCCGGGTCTCGGCGTCTTCGTTCCTCCGAATCTGACGCCCGATCCGGCGACCGGGCTCGGGAAGTGGAGCGAGGCGGAGATCGCGACCGCGCTCACCACCGGCGTGATACCGGGCGGACGGGTCCTGGCGCCGATCATGCCCTGGCGTTCCTTCGCGCATCTCACGCCCTCGGATGCGCTGGCGATCGCCGCCTATCTGAAGAGCCTGCCGCCGGTGGACCACCCTGTGCCAGGACCATTCGGGCCGAAGGAGACGGCGACGGTCCCGGTGATGGCGGTGCTTCCGGCCACCGTCTATGCCGCGCTGCCGGCGCCCCGCGCCCCGGCCGCGAAATAGGGAGGCTGTGGCGCGCGGGTCGGTAAGGGCGCGCTCGCGCGGTCGCCTGGCGCGGCATCCTGTCGTCGAGGGAGCCGCAGAGGCCGGTCAGGGCCCTGACCCGGCTTTCGCTCCGCCCTTGCCAGGGGGCGGCGCCGAGGCTACGTCCGGTCGAACAGCAACGGGCCCGGGTATGCCGTCTTCCCGCCTTGCCGTCGATATCGGCGGCACCTTCACCGATCTCGCCCTCGA
>DATJTV010000053.1:0-3128 GCA_035503055.1 Acetobacteraceae bacterium | reverse complement strand
ACCGCGGAACTCCGCATCGCCTGCCACGCCGGCCACGGCCTCACCTTCGCCAACGTCGGCCCCGTCGCCGCAATCCCCGAGGTGATCGAGCTCAATATCGGGCACTTCCTGATCGGCCAGGCGATCTTCGACGGACTCGCTTCCACCGTCGCGACGATGAAACGGCTCATGGTCGAAGCCCGCCAAGGGTAGGCCAAGGGGGCTCTGCCCCCTTGAACCCCTGCCAAGGGCGGAGCCCTTGGAACCCATTCGTTTGGATGTTGGCCGCCCCACCGGCCGTGGACAGTTTCGGGATGGTGGGGGGCGGGCCTGTTCGGCGCTGCATCCGCTCTGCCCTTGGCGCGTACGCGCCAAGGGCAGAGGGGAAGCAGCGCCGAGACGCCAGGCATAGCGCTGGGACGCCGGGCGGAAGCCTCGCTGCCGGGTCGGGCAAACGTTGGGGGGTCCAGGGCCTCAGGCCCTGGCGGGGGTCCAGGGGGGCAGAGCCCCCCTGGCTAGAAGGAGGAGATCGCGACTTCCTTGCTGGTCAGGAATTCGAGCAGCGCGGGCTGGCCGCGTTCGGTGGCGGCGATGCCGCGCTTGATCGCGGGGATGATCTCGTCGGGCTTGGCGACGCGTTCGCCGTAGCCGCCGAAGGCGCGGGCCATCGCCGCGTAGTCGCCGGAGATGTCGGTCGCGCGGTACTTCTCGGTCGAGACCGGCATCACCTTGAGCTCGATCGCCATCGAGAAATTGTTGAGGAGGACGGAGAGGATCGGGATTCGCTCGCGCACGGCGGTCTCGAAGTCCATCCCCGTGAAGCCGATGGCGGCGTCGCCCCAGACATTGATGCAGAGCTTGTCCGGCTGCGCGAGCTTGGCACCCATCGCGAGCCCGAGACCGTAGCCGAGCTGGGTGGTCTTGCCCCAGCCGATATAGGAGAAGGGCGTGGGCGAGACCCAGAAGGGCGAGAGCTGGTCGCGCGGGCTGCCGGCATCGTGGGTGATGATCGTGCGCGCGCGATCGACAGTGTTCGCGAGGTCCCAGATCACGCGGTAGGGCGAAAGCGGCGTTTCGTTCGAGGTGAGGCGCGGCATCCATTGCGCCATCCAGGCGCGGCGGACGGCTTCGATCTCGGCGGCGACGGGCGCGGGGTCGCGCCGTTGCGGGAGGAGGTCCTCGAGGGCCGCGTTGAGTGCCGCGAGCGTGAGCGCGGCGTCGCCGGCGAGCGCGTCGGCGATGGGAACGTCCTTGCCGAGATCGTCAGGGTCGAGCGTTGCCTGGACGATCTTTTTTCCCTTCGGCATGGCGACGCCGAAATTCGTTTCGGTGAAGCTGCAGCCGATGCCGAGGATGACGTCGGCGTTGGCAAGGAAGTCATGCACCATCTTGGGGATGGCGCGTCCGCCCGAGCCGAGCGAGAGCGGATGGTCCTCGGGGAAGGCGCTCTTGCCGGTGAGGCTCGTGGTGACGGGTGCGGCGAGGCGTTCGGCGAGCCTGAGGAGCTCATGCCAGCCGCGCGCGTAGTGAACGCCCTGACCGGCGTAGATCACCGGGCGCTTGGCTTCTGCGAGAAGCTTGGCAATGCGCTCGACGGCCTGCGGGTCGGGGCCGGTGCGGGTGGCGGGGACGGGCGCGTAGTCGAAATCGTCGGGGATTTCCTCGGCGAAGACGTCGGCGGGGATCTCGACGAGCACCGGGCCGCCGCGGCCGTTGCGCAGCCGGCCGAAGGCGCGGCGGAAGACGTTCGGGATCTCGCGCGCGGCGGTGAGTGGCTCCGCCCATTTCGTGACGTGGGCGAAATTGGTGACCGCGTTGAAGTTGGGCGGGATATGCGCGATGCGTCGGGGATAGCCCATCGGGAGCACCAGGATCGGAGCAGACTCGCCGAAAGCCTGGGCGACGCCGCCGAAGGCGTTCTCGGTGCCCGGGCCGTGCTGCATGGCGAAGACGCCGGGGCTGGCGCCGGAGGAGAGACGGGCGATGGCGTCCGCCATGTGCAGCCCGATGCGCTCCTGGCGGACGATGATCGGGCGGATATCCGCTCTCGCCGCGTGCTCGAGCAGATGGTTCACCGGGTAGCCCATGATGGTGCGGATTCCCTCGCGCTTGAGGATTTCCGCGATCGCGTCGCCCGCTTTCATTGGCTTGCCCTTCAGCTGTTGGGGCCGCGCTCCATCGATTGCGGCTGCCAGCGCTTGAGCGCGGAGCGCGCGAGCACGGAGGGATTGACGCAGCTCATCGGCCAGCGCCCGGTGAGCACGAGGGCGAGCTCCTGGCCGACGCGCCGGCGGCGCGCCGGATCGAAGCGCGCCGAGGCCGAGGCGACGTGCGCGGTGAGGATCACGTTGTCCATCTTGAGCAGCGGATTGTCGGGCGCCGGCGGCTCGGTCTCGAGGACGTCGAGCCCGGCGCCGGCGATCCAGCCCTGTTCGAGCGCCTTGATCAGCGCGGCTTCGTCCACCGTCGGGCCGCGGCCGGTGTTGATGAAGAGCGCCGTCTTCTTCATCCGCCGGAAATGCTCCTCGGTGAGCATGTGGCTCGCGTCGGGCGTTGCCGGCGCGTGCATCGACACGAAATCGGACTGTTCGAGGAGATCCGGAAGGCTCACGGGCTCGACACCGTAGGGCGTCATGACGAGCTCCTCGACGAAGGGATCGTAGGCGAGCATGCGCAGGCCGAAGGGGCGGGCGCGGAGCGCGACCGCGCGGGCGACATGGCCGAAGGCGATGAAGCCCAAGGTGCGGCCGATGAGGCGGGGGATTTTGAGGAGCGCCGGACGGCCTTCGCGCCAGCGCCCGGTGCGGACCATCCGGTCCTGCACCACGAGGTCGCGGAAGGTGGCGAGCAGCAGCGTCATCGCGTGGTCCGCCACCTCCTCGATGAAGGTGTCCGGCACGTTGGTGACGGGAATGCCGCGTTCGGTGGCGGCGGCGACATCGACGGAATCGACGCCGACGCTGCCGAGCGAGATCACCTTGCAGCGCTCCAGTCGGTCGATGATCGTCTTGGTGATGGGGATGCCCTTGGCGTAGAGCGCATCGGCGTCGCGCGCGGCGGCGATGAACTCCTGCGCGGTGGCGCCCGGCGCCTCGACGATCTCGGCGTCGATGCGCGAGAGCGCCTCCATCTCGTAGCCGTAGCCGCCG
>DATJTV010000052.1:0-22213 GCA_035503055.1 Acetobacteraceae bacterium | reverse complement strand
CTGTCACCACGGATGGTGATGCGGGTGCGCGGCCAGTGATGGCGGATGCGCCGGATCAGGCGACGCAGGTGATTGCGGACCTCCTCCCCCGACGGCGTCTTGCCCGGCCGCAGCAGCACCGCCACTGGGCGCGCGGTCGCGGTGTCGTAGACATGGATCGGCAGAAAACAGCGCTCATCGTAGTGAGCATTGAACAGGGAGAGTTGCTGATGGCCGTGCACGACGTCGAGGGTGTCGTCAATGTCGAGCGTCACCGCGGCGGGCGGACGGCGATAGCTCGCGCAATAGACGTCGACCATCGCGTGGGCCATGCGCACCACCTCGCGCAGGGTCGGCGCGTTCTCCCATCGCGAGATGGTCGGCTGCGAGCAAAGATCATCGCCGCTGTCCGGCAGCCGCCCGCAGGCAAGCTTGAAGGCGGGATCGCTGCGCAGGCGATCGAGGTCATCGGCGTCCTCGTAGCCGCAGGCGATCGCCAACATGCGGGCACGCAGAATGTCGGCGACACTGTGGGTGATGAGCGCTGGGTTACGCGGATCGGCGATCAGCGCTGCCAGACGTTCGGCAATCCCGATCCGCCGCTCGGCGGCCGCCAAAAGCATGATGCCGCTATCGGACGCCAGGCGCCCGCCATCGAAGGCGGCGGCGAGTTTCTTGCGGCCGACAGCTGGAAAGGAGAATGGCTCAAGGGTAGCATCGCGCATGGCGGGTGTGGCTCGGCGTGTTCGCGTGGACCGGATGGCTTCGACACCCAATCCTTAAGCACGATCAACGCCTTACGCTACATCCGCCAGTGAATCACAGGCATGCCGTGAATAAGAGCGGCTAGCGCATTGATATTCAAGCTGGGCGCGGCGGCTCCCCGGGGAGACGTGCGCTCACTAGGCGCTATCGGCTGAACGCGGGCAGACGGCCCGTACCAAGCAATACAACATTCATGTCGCAAGCGTTCAAGACACCTTGATCGCCGCCATGGTGTCTATCCAATTTCCTGGACTGCGCGGGAGCCCCGACGGTTTCAGGAGCACAAAAACAATACAGTTCCGCTTAGACTTCTTCGGGTCCAGGAGGCAATATGAAAAGTCTTTGCTTCGTCGCTGCACTCGCGTCACCAATGCTCTGTTTGAGCGTCGCGCGCGCGGCCGAACCAGCATCGTGCCACTCCATTCGTCTCGGCAATATTGGCTGGACAGACAACGAAGTCCAGAACGCCATCTTTTCCACGCTGGCCAACGGTCTGGGCTATGATGTCCAGGCCCACCTTTATTCCGAGGAGGTCATGTATGCCGGAATGAAGAACGGGCAGCTCGACGTTTTTCTCGATGACTGGACGCCGTCGATGGACATGATCACCGGACCCTACGAAAAGAGCAAACAGATCGACGTCCTCGGGCCTGACCTTACCGGCGCAAAATACACCCTCGTCGTCCCCGACTATCTCTACAATCAGGGTCTCCAGAGCTTTTCCGACATTCAAAAGTTCGGCAAGCAACTGGACTACAAAATATATGGCATCGAGCCGGGGAATGACGGCAACGAACACATCCTCACGATGATTAAGGACAACAAGTTCGGCCTTGGCAATTTCCAGCTCGTGCAATCGAGCGAGGCGGGCATGCTCTCCGAAGTGTCGCGCAAATATCCAAAGAAGGAGGCGGTTTTGTTCCTCGGCTGGGAACCCGAGCCGATGAATGTCGAGTTCAATATCCGCTATCTCCCCGGCGGGGACGCCTATTTCGGTCCGAATGAGGGCGAAGCGACAATCTATATCAATACCCGCCCCGGCTACCCGGTCGCATGCCCGAATGTCGGCCGGCTGCTGGCGCAGTTTCGACTCTCCGTCTCGGACGAGAACCAGATGATGTATAAGGTGCAGGTTGGGCACCAACCCGCGATGGACGTTGCCGCGGCTTGGCTGAAGGCCCATCCCTCCTGGGTAGAGACCACTCTGCAAGGCGTCACCACCACGAACGGCAAGCCGGGCGCGTCGGCCGTGCAGGCCGCACTGAAGTCGGATTGAGCGTCCTCGGGCCCGCGGAAGCGAGATCGGGGCCTGCCGGCCTGAATCGCCGCCGCGGCCTCGATCCCCCACCACGGCCGCGGCGGCGCGTCGCCGTCGTCGCCAGTTGTTCGCGGGGACCACGACGATGAAGTTCCTGACCCTTGCCGAACACTGGATCACCCATCACAGCATCCCGGTCGATGTCTGGTCGGTGGCGTTCATCAACTTTGTCAAGAATAACTTCGAGGGCTTCTTCAACATTCTGTCAGCCGTCCTCGGCTTCCTGCTCGGAACGACGACGGCAGTGCTGGAGGCGGTTCCAGCGCTCATCCTGATCGTCATCTTTTCTGCTCTTACCTTTATCTTCAAGAGATCATGGCCCCTGGGGCTGTTCGTGTTCCTGTCCCTCCTCTTTGTCCTCAACCAGGGCTATTGGGGGCCGACGCTTGAGACGATCTCCCTCATCATCTACGCCACGCTCGCCTGCATGCTGATCGGTGTCCCGATCGGCATCGCCGCCGCGCATCGACCCACCCTTTACCGGGTGATGCGGCCGGTGCTTGATTTGATGCAGACCCTGCCAACCTTCGTCTACCTCATCCCTACCCTCGTTCTGTTCGGACTGGGCAATGTGCCGGGCCTGATCTCCACTGTCGTGTTTGTCGTGCCGACACCAATACGCCTCACCTATGTGGGCATCACCAACGTGCCGCGCCAACTGATCGAAGCAGGCCTGGCCTTTGGGGCCTCGCCCTGGGAGCTGCTCTGGAAGGTGGAGATCCCGGCTGCCATGCCGACGATCCTGGCGGGCCTCACCCAGGTGATCATGCTCAGTCTCTCCATGGTGGTGATCGCGGCGCTCGTCGGTGCCGGAGGCCTTGGCGAGCCGGTGGTCGAGGCGATGGAGACTGTCCAGATCGGCGCCGGTTTCACCTCCGGCCTTGCGATCGTCATCGTCGCAGTCCTCCTTGATCGCGTCTTCCGCCCGGCCAAGGAGGGATCCTGACCTTGGCCTTTGCCGCGCAGTTCGATCGCGTTGATATCCTCTTTCCCGGGCTCGACAGCCGTGCCGCGCGACCACGCGTGGAAGCCGCCCTGCGCGAGCTCGATGCGGGAAAGTCGCGCAGCGAGATCATCGCCTCGACCGGCATCGTCGTCGGCGCGTCCGACGTCACCCTTACCATCGAGCAGGGCGAGATCTTCGTCGTCATGGGCCTCTCCGGCTCGGGGAAAACCACGGTCCTGCGCGCGATGAACGGGCTGAACACGATCAGTCGGGGCCGCATCCTCATTCGCCACGGCGAGCAGTTGGTCGACATGAGCAATCCGGCGCCCGCCGTGCTGCGCCGCCTTCGCAACGAGGCCATTTCGATGGTCTTTCAGCAGTTCGCACTGCTGCCGTGGCGCTCCGTGCGGCGCAACGTTGAGCTCGGGCTCGAGCTGCGCCGCATGCCGGCGCCGGAGATGCGCAAGATCGTCGACGAATGGCTCGATCTGGTCGGGCTGCTGCCTTGGGCCGAAAAGCACGCTCACGAGCTCTCGGGCGGCATGCAGCAGCGGGTCGGCCTTGCCCGCGCGCTTGTCACCGATGCAGATATCCTGCTGATGGACGAGCCGTTCTCCGCCCTGGATCCGCTGATCCGCAACAAGCTTCAGGACGAACTTCTCTCGCTTCAGCACACCGTGCGAAAGACCATCCTCTTCGTCACCCACGATCTGGACGAGGCGTTGAAGCTTGGCAGCCAGATCGCGATCATGAAGGACGGCAGGATCGTCCAGACCGGCAAGCCGGAGGATATCGTGCTTCGCCCGGCCAGTGACTACGTCGCCGAGTTCGTCAGGCACATGAACCCGCTGACCGCGATCCGCGCCGCGTCTTTGATGCGCCCGATCAACGAGATCGTCAGATCCGACGGAGCCTGTCATTTCGTCGATCGCGGGCTCTATCAAGTTCGCCTCGACGTCGAGGGGAGGCTCGCTTCGATCCATTGCGAGGGTGTGGAAATGGCATGGCGGCAGCCCGGGGCGGACGGATCGACGCAACAGCCTGGCATCCGCATCGTGGACGCGGATCAATTGCTCAAGGATATCGTCGAGCTCCGCCAGCAGTCCGGCCACCCGGTTCTTGTCAGCGCCGACGGGAGAATTGTCGGCTTCTGCGGTTCGGACGAGATCTTCGCGGCGCTCACTCATGCAGGGAGATCCGAGTTTCGCGACAGCCTCACCACCGTCGGGTAACTGCGGTGTTGCGTGACCTGATATGAAGACGAGATATGCCGCATTCATCGAAGGATCTCCGCCCCTCCGCCCCTCTGCCCCGGCGCCGCGGTCTTCGCCGACCGCGACCCGGCGTCCGGAGAGGTTCTCGCCGAGATGGAGATCGTGGATGCGGCGACGATCGATGCAACGGCCCAGGCCGCCGAGCGGGCCCAGCGCATCTCGGCGCGTACCACCGGTGCGGCGCGCGGGCGGTTCCTGTTGTGCGTCGGGTCGCTGCTTCGCGATCGCCTCAAGGACCTCGCCCGGCTCGAGACGCTCGATACCGGTCGGCCAATCCGGGAGACCGGGGCGGTCGACATCGTCTCCGGCGCGGAATGCCTCGAGTATTTTGGTGGGCTCGCCGGTACCATCGCCGGCGAGACGATCGATCTCGGCCAAGCAGCGTTCGGCTACACCCGTCGCGAGCCGATCGGGGTTGTCGCGGCGATCGGTGCCTGGAACCATCCGCTGCAGATCGCCTGCTGGAAGGCCGCGCCGGCGCTGGCATGCGGCAACGGGCTGATCTTCAAGCCGGCGCCGCAGACACCGCTGACCGCTCACGAGCTCGCCGGATTTTTTATCGAGCCGGGCTTCCGACCGGCTTGTTCAACGTGGTCGACGGCTTCGCGGAGACCGGTAGGTTGCTCATCCGGCATCCGAAGATCCAAAAGATCTCGCTCACTGGGTCGGTACCGATGGGAAAGGCGGTGGCCGCCGAGGGAGCGGCCAGCCTCAAGCGCGTCAGCCTGGAGCTTGGCGGCAAATCGTGCATGATCATCTGCGAAGACGCCGAATTCGATAGCGCAGTCAGCGGTGCGATGCTTGGCAATTTCTATTCCTCGGGCGAAATCTGCTCGAACGGCACACGGGTCTTCGTCCATCGCAGCCTCTATCCTCGCTTCCTCGATACCCTCCAGGTCCGGACGAGCCACCTGATTATCGGCGATCCGCTCGACCCGGCGACCCAGATCGGCGCTCTGATCTCGCCGGAGCACATGGAGAAGGTACTCGCTCATATCCGCGCCGCCGAAGCGGCCGGGGCGCGATTGATCGCGGTCGGCCACCGCCGGCTCGATGGGCCGTTCGGCAAAGGCTGTTTCGTCGAGCCGACGATTTTCGCCGATTGCCTGGATCAGATGAGCATTGCCCAGGCGGAGATTTTCGGGCCGGTGATGGCGGTGTTCGCCTTCGATACCGAGGACGAAGTGATCGCGCGAGCCAACGCCACGCCCTACGGTCTTTCCGCGGCCGTGTTTACGACCGATCTCGCCCGCACCCACCGGATAATCGCGAATCTGCAAGCCGGAACCTGCTGGACAAACCATTACAGTATCACGCCAGTTGAGCTGCCGTTCGGCGGCATGAAGCAATCTGGCTATGGACGCGAGAACAACCATGCGGCGATCGAGAGCTATACGCAAATCATAGAGCGTCTACGTGGCCCTGACGCCGGTCGAGCAGCCGTTCTAGCCCCCAGCCTTGAGCATGCAAAGGGCTGACGGAGCTATGACGGAGTTCGATTATATTGTTGTCGGCGCAGGCTCCGCCGGCTGCGTTCTTGCCAATCGTCTGAGCGAGGACGGGCGAAGCAGCGTGCTGCTTCTCGAATATGGCGGCTCGGACCGCTCGGTCCTGATCCAGATGCCGAGCGCGCTCTCGATCCCGATGAACATGCCCCGGTTTGACTGGGGCTATCGCAGCGAGCCTGAACCGCATCTCGGCAATCGGCGTATGCATACGCCGCGCGGCAAGGTGCTCGGCGGCTCGTCATCGATCAATGGCTTAGTCTATATCCGCGGCAATCCGCTGGACTTCGACCATTGGGCAGAGTTGGGCGCGTGCAGATGGGCGTATCGCGACGTGCTGCCCTATTTCAGGCGCGCCGAGTCGCGCGCCGAAGGCGGCGATGACTGGCGCGGAAGCGACGGTCCGTTGCACACGACCTGTGGAGAGATGCGCAATCCGCTCTATCGAGCGTTCATCGAGGCCGGACGAGAGGCGGGATATTCGTCTACCTCCGACGTCAACGGCTATCGGCAGGAGGGCTTCGGCCGGATGGACATGACGGTTCATCGTGGCCGGCGCTGGAGCGCGTCGAACGCCTATCTGAAGCCGGCGCGCGGGAGGGCCAACCTGGAAGTCCTAACACGGAGCTTGGTCTCGCGTGTCATCGTCGAGCGGGGGGCGGCGATCGGTGTCGCATATCGCCGCGCGGAGCGCGACGTCATTGTCCGTGCCAGGCGCGAGGTCGTGCTTGCCGCGGGCGCGATCAACTCACCGAAACTGTTGAAGCTCTCGGGAATCGGCGCCGCCGGCGAGCTTCGCGCACTGGGAATCGACATCGTCGCCGATCGGCCCGGCGTCGGGGAGAATCTGCAGGATCATCTCGAGTTCTATTTTCAAATCGCCTGCATCCAGCCCATCACGCTGTTCTCGAAGATGAATCCGCTGGCGAAGGGGCTGATCGGCCTGCGCTGGCTGCTGCGTCATGACGGGCTCGGGGCGACCAATCATTTCGAGAGCTGCGGTTTCATCCGCTCGCGCCCGGGCGTGGAATACCCGGACATTCAATATCACTTCCTGCCGGTCGCGGTCCGCTATGACGGCAAGGCATCCGCATCGCAGCACGGGTTCCAGGCCCATGTCGGGCCGATGCGCTCCAACAGCCGCGGCTGGGTGCGTCTCGCCGAGCGCGATCCTGCCGCAGCGCCTCGAATTTTCTTCAATTACCTGGGCCAGGAGGAAGATTGGGATGATATGCGTGCGTGCGTGCGGCTGACCCGCGAGATTTTTGCCCAGCCTGCCCTGGCGCCCTACCGGGGCGCGGAGATCGCGCCGGGCGCCGATATCACGACGGATGAGCAGATCGACGAGTTTATCCGGGACAATGTCGAAAGCGCCTACCACCCCTGTGGCACGTGCCGGATGGGCGATCCGAACGATCCTATGGCCGTCGTTGCCCCTGACACGCGGGTGATCGGCGTGGATCGCCTCCGCATTGCCGATTCGTCGATCATGCCGCGGATCACGAACGGCAATCTCAACGCGCCCACGATCATGATCGGCGAGAAGGCGGCGGACCATATCCTCGGCCGCCCGCTGTTGGCGCCGAGCGACGCGCCATTCTATCGCGCGCTCGACTGGCGGAACTCCCAACGATGACCGGCCGGTCGCGTCCAAATTGTTCAAGCGCTGCGCCGGATGCGTGAGGGTGGAGCGAAGCGCCGGCTGGTATAATGGCGGCGAGTGAGGGGTGATCGATGCAGCGGTTCTCCGCCTTTGCCCTGGTTCGACAGGCGCTCAACGGCCAAAACGGGTGGGATCGGCAATGGCGCGACCCCGAGCCGAAGCCGGCCTACGACGTGATCATCGTCGGCGGCGGCGGCCATGGCCTGGGCACTGCCTATTATCTTGCCAGGAAGCATCAGATTCGCAATGTCGCCGTTCTTGAGAAAGGTTGGATCGGCGGCGGGAACACGGGCCGCAACACCACCATCATCCGATCCAACTATCTGTTCGACGAAAGCGCGGCGCTCTACGACCATGCGCTCAAGCTCTGGGAGTCGCTCTCGGAGGAACTCAACTACAACGTGATGTTCTCCCAGCGCGGCGTTCTCATGCTGGCGCATAACGTGCATGACGCGCAGGTGCTCAAGCGCCATGTTCATGCCAATCGGCTCAATGGCGTCGACAATGAATGGCTCTCGGCGGAGGCGGCAAAGCGATTCTGTCCGCCGCTGAACGTTGCACCCGGCATGCGCCATCCGGTTCTGGGCGCGGCGCTGCAACGCCGTGCGGGTACGGCGCGGCATGACGCCGTTGCCTGGGGCTATGCGCGGGCCGCGGATTCGCTCGGCGTCGATATCATCCAGAACTGCGAAGTGACCGGCATCGACCGCGATGCGACGGGTCGTATCAGCGGCGTGCAGACCACGCGCGGTGCGATCCGCACCAACCGGCTCGGGATCGTCACGGCCGGCAACACCTCGGTGCTGATGGCGATGGCGGGGCAGCGCATGCCGCTGGAGAGTTACCCGCTGCAGGCGCTCGTCTCCGAGCCGGTCAAGCCGGTATTTCCCTGTGTTGTCATGTCGAACACGATCCACGCCTATATCAGTCAGTCCGACAAGGGCGAACTGGTGATCGGCGCCGGCACCGACGCCTATATTTCCTACAGCCAGCGGGGCGCCCTGCATATCTCGATGCACACGCTCGAGGCGATCTGCGAACTGTTCCCCATGTTCCGCCGGATGCGCATGCTGCGCAACTGGGGCGGTATCGTCGATGTCACGCCGGACCGTTCGCCGATAATGGGGAAGACCGAGATCCCCGGCCTCTACGTCAATTGCGGCTGGGGCACGGGCGGGTTCAAGGCGACACCCGGTTCCGCCGATCTGTTCGCCTGGACCATCGCGAAGAACGAACCCCACCGGATGAACGCACCGTTCAACCTCGAGCGGTTCGGCGCCGGCCGCCTGATCGACGAGGCCGCCGCCGCCGCAGTCGCCCATTGATGAACGCAATCAGCTGGACTGCGCCATGCTTCTGATCGCCTGCCCTTATTGCGGTCTCCGTCCGGAAATCGAGTTCAGCTATGGCGGGGAGGCGCATATCGCCCGCGCCGCCGATCCACGCAACGTCGACGACGCGACATGGACTGCGTTTCTCTACAGCCGCAGCAACGCGCGCGGCGACTATGCCGAGCGCTGGCGACACACCCACGGCTGCGGGCGGTTCTTCAATGCCGTCCGCAACACAAACAGCGATGAGTTCGTCGCGAGCTACAAAATCGGCGAGCAGAGGCCATGACGCAGCCTTATCGGTTGGCGAGAGGGGGGCGAATCGACCGGTCGAGATCGTTGTCCTTCTCCTTCGACGGCAGGCATTTGACCGGCCAGCAGGGCGACACGCTGGCCGCGGCGCTACTCGCGAACGGCGTGCATCTGGTCGGGCGCTCGTTCAAATATCACCGGCCGCGCGGCATCCTCTCCGTAGGGGCAGAGGAGCCGAACGCGCTGGTCGGGGTCGGGCGCGACGAGGCGCATTACACGCCCAATCTTCGCGCGACCCAGGTCGAGCTGTATGATGGATTGAAAGCGGTAAGCCAGAACCGCTCGCCTTCCCTGGAGCGCGATTTCGGCAGTGTCGTCGATCGGCTGTGGCGGTTCTTTCCTGCCGGATTCTACTACAAGACCTTCATGTGGCCGAGGCGGGCCTGGCTGCGTCTGTTCGAGCCGCGCATCCGCGCCATGGCCGGCCTCGGGCGGGCGCCGGCCGCAGCCGATGCCGCGCGTTACGCGCAGCGCTACGCCCATTGTGACGTCCTCGTGATCGGTGCGGGCCCGGCCGGCATCGCCGCTGCCGTGGCCGCCGCGGAGTCCGGGGCACGGGTGATCCTCTGCGACGAGCAATCCGAGCTAGGCGGCTCGCTTCTGGCAGAGAACGAGGCGCGCATCGAAGGCCTCGCTGCGGCGGAGTGGCTTTCGGCGAACCTAGCCCTGCTCGCGGGGTTCGATCGGGTTACAATTCTCCCGCGCACCATCGCCTTCGGTTATTTTCCGCACAACATGATCGGCCTGGCGCAGGACCTCGCCGAGTACCGCGGCGAACCGGATGATGAAACACCGCGTGGACGGCTCTGGCAGGTGCGCGCAAGCGAGGTCGTGATCGCCGGCGGCGCGATCGAGCGGCCCTTGGTGTTCCCCGACAATGACCGGCCCGGCATCATGCTTGCCGACTCGACGCGGGTCTATCTCGAGCGCTACGCGGTGAAGCCGGGCAACAGGGCGGTCGTCTTCACCGCGCATGATGAGGCCTATCGGGCGGCGCTGGCGCTGCACCGCGCCGGAGTGTCGATCGCCGCGATCGCAGATCTCCGGCAGGCGCCCGAAGGGCCGCTGGTGGAGGCCGCGCGCGCGGCCGGGCTGCCCGTCCGCACGTCCGCCACCATCGCCGGAACGGAAGGGCGGCTGCGAATCAGCGCGGCCAGGATCGCTCGAATGATCAACGGCAACGTCAGCGCTGGCGAGCGGATCGCCTGCGACGTGCTGCTGATGTCCGGCGGATTCACGCCGAGTGTTCACCTTTTTTCCCAGAGCCGAGGGAAACTGCGATTCGACCCTGTGCTCCAAGCGTTCATCCCCGGCGTGCCCGCCGAGGCGACGCTGAGCGCCGGCGCCGCATCCGGCACAGAGACGTTGGAGGAGGCCCTTGCCTCTGGCTACGATGCCGGCATCGCCGCGGCGAAGGCGGCTGGCATCACGAGCACCGTACCTCTCCGCCGCTTCGCGGTCGAAGCCGCGCCGGTTGCGCGCGGCGGCTTTCTCGGGGCGGTGCCGCATGGGCGCAACCCGGCTGCGGTCCGCGCGTTCGTCGACTTCCAGAACGATGTCACTGCCAAGGACATCACCCTCGCCCTCGCCGAGGGGTTGCGCTCGATCGAGCATGTCAAACGCTACACCACCACCGGCATGGCGACCGACCAGGGCAAGACCTCGAACATGAATGCGCTGGGCATCGTCTCGGCCACGCTCGGCCGTCCGATCCCAGAGATCGGCACCACCACGTTCCGCATGCCGTACACGCCGGTGCCGTTTGGCTATTTCGCGGGCTATGCGCGCGGCGAGCTGTTCGAACCCGTGCGCGAAACCGCGATCCACGCCTGGGCCGCCGAGCAGGGTGCGGCATTCGAGGATGTCGGCCCGTGGAAGCGCGCGCGCTACTTCCCGCAAGGCGCCGAGGATATGCGCGCCGCGGTCGCCCGCGAATGCCGCGCCGTGCGCAGCGGCGTGGGGATCTTCGATGCCTCCACGCTGGGCAAGATCGAGATCGTCGGACCGGACGCGGCCGAATTTCTCAACCGCATGTATGTCAACGCTTGGACCAAGCTGAAGCCGGGCCGCCTGCGCTACGGCGTTTTGCTCCGCGAAGACGGATTCGTGATCGATGACGGTGTGGTCGGAAGGCTCGCGGGGAACCGCTTTCATGTCACCACGACCACCGGCGGATCGCCGCGCGTAATCGCCATGATGGAGGATTATCTCCAGACGGAGTTCTCCGAGCTCAGGCTATGGCTCACCTCGACCACCGAACAGTTCGCCGTGATCGCGGTGCAGGGGCCGCGTTCACGCGAAGTCCTGGCGCCGCTGGTCGAAGGGGCTGACATCGCGGCGACAGCGATGCCGCATATGAGCGTCGTCGAGGCTTGCGTCGCGGGCGTGCCGGCACGCCTCTTTCGGGTGAGTTTCACCGGCGAATTGGGATTCGAGGTGAACGTGCCGGCCGATTTTGGCCACGCGGTCTGGGAGGCGATCTACGAATCCGGCCAGAAGCACGACATCACCGCTTACGGCACCGAGACCATGCACGTGCTGCGCGCCGAGAAGGGTTATATCGTCGTCGGCCAGGAGACCGACGGCACGGCGACGCCCGACGATGTCGGCCTCACATGGGCGATCGGCAAGGGGAAGCCGGACTTCGTCGGCAAGCGCGCGCTCGACCGCGCCGCGCTCACCGCCCAGACCGACCGCAAGCAGCTGGTCGGCTTGCTGACTAGCGACCCCGGCTTCGTGCTGGATGAGGGTTCGCATCTGGTCGCCGATCCGATGCAGCCGATACCGATGATGACGCTTGGCCATGTCACCTCCTCCTATTGGAGCGAAACGCTCGGCCGCTCGATCGCGCTCGCGATGGTGCGCAACGGTCGCAACCGTCTCGGCGAGACGCTGCATGTGAAGCTGCCCGATCGCAGCATTCCCGTCACGCTCACCAATCCGGTATTCTACGATCCGGAAGGAGCTCGGCTCGATGGCTGATATCGCCGTAACGCGGGAAAAGCCGCCGCGTCATGCACCTCTTGCCAACCTCCCGTGTGATCCGTTTGCCCGGGCAATCGCCCCGATGGCGCGTTTCTCGCTCCGGCTGGGCGATGCGGCGATCCAATCCGCCTCGGCCGCGATCGGCCTCGATCTTGCCCAACCGATCAACCGTGCTGTTACTCGCGAACAGCGGAGCGCGCTCCGCCTCGGGCCGGACGAGTGGCTCATTCTGGCTTCGGAAGGCGATGCCGCGGCAATTGCCGCGAGGCTGGATCAGGCCATTTCGGACGGCGTGTTCTCCCTCGTGGATATCAGCCATCGCCAGACCGCGATCCTGCTCGAAGGCAAAGACGTCGCCGACATCCTGAACGCCGCCTGCCCGCTCGATCTCGACCTTGGGGCGTTCCCGGTTGGCATGGCGACCCGGACGGTCTTCGCCAAGGCGGAGATCGTCCTCTGGCGTATCGCCCCGGCCGGGTTCCACATCGAGGTCTGGCGGTCCTTCTCACCCTATGTCTGGGCGCTGCTCAGGGATATTGGCCGCGAATACAAAGATTAGCGGTTGATCAGCGTCTTCGAGCTATTCAAGATTGGCATCGGTCCGTCCTCCTCGCATACGGTGGGACCGATGCGCGCTGCGAACCTCTTTGCCGCGCGACTGGTCGAGGAAGATCGGATCGGCGGGTTGCGGCGCTCAAGGTCACGCTGTTCGGCTCGCTCGCATGGACGGGCAAAGGCCGCGGCACCGACAAGGCCGTGATTCTCGGCCTCGGCGGGGAACCGCCGGAAGAAATCGATCCCAATGAGGTGCTGCGGATCGTCGCGGCAGCCGAGACGGAGCGCAGCCTCGCTCTCGCCGCTCTTCACCCCATCTGTTTCTCCCCCGCCGCCGACATTCTGTTCGATCGCGACTCGCCGACCCCACGCCACCCGAACACGCTCGCCTTCACCGCGCTGAATGAAGCGGGCACCGTGATTGCCGCCGAGCGCTGGTGTTCCATCGGCGGCGGGTTCGTGGTGCGCGAGGATGCTCCGGCCGATCTCGGCGCGATCACCAATCCGGTGCCCCATCCATTCACCAAGGCCGTCGAACTGCTGCGGATCGGCCGCGAAACGGGCCTCTCCATCGCCGCGATCGTGCGAGATAACGAGTTCGCCCTTCGCGACGAGGCGGCGGCGGTGAGCCATGTCGATCGGGTAATCGCCGCCATGATGCAGGCGATCGAGCGCGGAATGCGCACCGAGGGCCAACTGCCCGGGAGCCTCCGGGTGGTCCGCCATGCCTGCGCGCTCCGCGTCCGCCTGGCCTCCGACGCCAGCCGCAACGACCTTGCACCTCACGAAACAATGGACTGGGTCAGCCTTTACGCCATAGCGGTCAACGAGGAGAACGCTGCCGGCGGAAGCGTCGTCACCGCGCCGACCAATGGCGCTGCGGGCGTCATTCCGGCGATGCTGCGCTACTATCGCGATTCCCGCCCCGGGGCGAGCCACGAAGGCATGCGCGATTTCCTGTTTACCGCCACGGCGATCGGCGGGCTGTTCAAGACCAATGCCTCGATCTCGGGGGCACAAGCGGGGTGCCAGGGCGAGGTCGTCGTCGCAGCCTCGACGGCGGCGGCGGGGCTTGCGGCGGCGCGCGGCTGCACCAACGCCCAGGTCGAGAATGCCGCCGAAATCGCCATGGAGCACCATCTCGGCATGATCTGCGACCCAATCGCCGGCCTTGTGCAGATCCCATGCATTGAGCGCAACGCCTTCGGCGCGATCAAGGCGATCAGCGCCGCCTCGCTTGCCGCACGAGGCGACGGCTCGCACCGTGTCTCGCTTGATCAGGTGATCGCGACGATGCGATAGACCGGCGCCGAGATGCACAGCAAATACAAGGAAACCTCGCTCGGCGGACTCGCGGCGAGCTTCATCGCCTGCTGAGCCTTCATCGCGAGACCGGGCGAAAGGAGGCTACGTACTCCAGGATCGCTGCCGCCGCCGTGTCGGGATCGGGATTGACCATCAGCCTGCCGCCGACGGACCGCGTCTCAGTCGCCGCCAGCAGGCGCTCCTCGGCCGAACCGCCAGCGCCGCCGTCGCCGATCAGCCGCGGCCGCGCCCGATAGGGGCGAATTTCGATCGCCATCTTGGCTGCCGGAGCGCCGCCGACGCCCGGTTTTTCGTTGATCAGCCCGGCAAGCCGGGCACGATAGACGAAATGTCGTGCCTCGGGGGCGGCGTCATGCACCGTCACCACGGCGGGGATGGTCAGCTCCAGACGCCGGCGCGCGCCACGCGGCAGGAACTGGGTTACCGCCAGCCGGTCGCTGTCCCGCGCCATCGCCACCGCATCCGCCGCGATCGGCCACCCGCACGCGTGCGCCAATCGGTAGGGCAGCAATCCGCTGTCCGAATTGCCATGGCCGCGCCGCCCGGCAAGGACCAGATCGGGCGCGCGCGCCGCGATCTCCGCTACCAGCGCGGGCAAAGGATCATCCTCGGCGCGGATGCGCAGAACGGTGATCGCGCCTAGCCCATAGCCCAGCGCGTCGGCTACGGCCGGATCGGCCGTCCCGGCATGCAGCCCGCTCACCAATCCCGCTCGATCGCCGGCCAGAGCAAGTCCGAGCGCGATCGCCTGCAGCTCCACCAGAACCGGTCGGGCCGCACCCGACCCGCTATGGCGGCCGGCCGAGAGCAGAACCACGATGTTCATTCCGCCGCGTCCAGACGCGCCAGCAATGCCCGCATCACCAAATACGCATCGGCGATGATCGCCAGGCCCGCCCGCGCGATGATCGCTGCGTGCAGATCGGTGTTCACCGCCACCACATGCTCCACCGCGCCGATCCCCTGCAGATGCTGGGGCGCGCCGGAGATGCCGAGCGCGATGTAGCAATGGGCATCGAGCACCGTGCCCGAGGCGCCGACCTGCATCGTGCGCGGCAGACGCCCGGCATCGCACACCACCCGGCTCGCCCCAGGCGTTGCCCCCAGCGCGCGGGCAAGGCGAAGGAACATCGGGAAATCCACGACGCCGTTGCCCGCCGCCAGCACCAGCTCGGCCTGATCGAGCGGAACATCAGAGGCATCGGCGGCGACCGGCTCCGCCGCGACAATACCGGACCTAGCCCGCGCTACCTCCGGCGCATCGAGACGTCCGAGCGCACGGGAAATGCCGCGGCAGGGCGCGATCATATCGGGAGCGATGCTGATCAGGCGCGGCGGCGCAGCGCGCCACTCCGCCCCACCGGCCGCGGCGGGGCGGATGGCGACATGCGCCGAGAGGCTTTCGACCCGGTCGAACAGAGGCTCCTCGAGCAATGACGCGACGCGCCGCGCTAGATCGCCGCCATCGACAGTCTCCGCGAACAGCACATGGCGCGGCGCATGCCGGCTGACCGCGGCGGCGATCAGCCTCGCGGCGAAATCCGGATCGTAGCCATGTACCGGCAGGTTCATCACGAGGTCGGCGCCGGCTGTGCCGGCATCGGCGATCTGTCCCGTCGCCAGCAACACGACGGCCCCCGCCGCGCCGCCATCGAGCAGCCGGGCTGCACCGATCGCCTGGCGATCTTGCCGCGTCAGGACCCCTTCGGGCGCCTCGGCAACCACGAATACCAGAAATTCCGGATCGACGATGCTGATCCGGCGTGGCGCGGCCGCGGTCGCGCCGCTGGCGACCGCGCTATGGGCCGGCGCCCCGTCGCGATGCGCCCGGTCGATCCTGAGGCGCGGCGCAGTCGCGACCGTGGCCGCCGCCCGCGCTGCCCGCGGGTCGCGACGCGGCCGCGTCATGTGGGCGGGAACGGCCGCGCGGCCACGGCAAGCGCGTCGCGCACCAATTCGGCGATATCGCGGATGGCCGGCCGCGGCTCGACCACTCCCTCCAGCATCGCCGTGCAGCCGGGGCAGGCCACCGCGACGATCGCCGCCCCGATTTCGCACGCCTGCTCGAGCCGGAGATCGGGGATGCGCCGCTTGCCGGGAATGTCGGTGATCGGGGCGCCGCCGCCCCCACCGCAGCAGAACGAATGTCGCCCATGCCGTGCCATTTCGCGCGCATGGCAGGTCAAGCGTGCGAGGATCCGGCGCGGCGCATCGATCTCGCCATTGTAGCGGCCGAGATAGCAGGGATCGTGATAGGTGATCGCCGCTGTGCCGCGCGGCGCCAGAGCGATGCGCCCTGCCGCTAGCAGCTCGTCGATCAGCGCGGTGTGGTGCTGCACGACATACCGCCCGCCATAGGCCGGATATTCGTGGCGCAGCACATGCAGCGCGTGCGGATCGGCGGTGACGATCCGGTTGAAGCGCCGCGCCGCGAGCGTCGCGATATTGGTCCGCGCCAACCGCGCAAACCCCGCTTCGTCGCCAAGGCGGCGTGCAACATCGCCGCAATCCTGCTCGTCCGCGCCCAGCACGGCGAAATCGAGCTCTGCCGCTCGCATGATCTCGATCAAGGCGCGCAAGGTCCGGCCGTAGCGGAGATCGAAGGCGCCATCGCCGAGCCAGAGCAGAATATCGGTCGCCTCACCGGGTCCGAGGCCCCCCAGCTTCGATCCAGCAGCGAAATCGAGCCGCCGCGCCGGCGCGTGACCACCCGCGTTGCCGGCGTAGCGGAGCTCTGCCAGCACCGAATCCGCCTTGCCCGGCGCCGCGCCGTGCGAGAGCGTCTGATCGCGGCGGAGCTCGATCACGGCATCCACATGCTCGATCATCATCGGGCACGATTCCACGCAGGCGCGGCAAGTCGTGCAGGACCAGAGCGTCTCTGGGTGGATCACGCCTAGGATCGGACCGGGTCCGGCATAATCGAGGCCGGGATGCGGGCTGCCGGCATAGCGCGGCGCGGTCGCCGGACGCATCGCGTAGCAGAGATCCTGGATCAGCGCCTTGGGGTTGAGCGGTTGCCCGGCGGCGAATGCCGGGCACGCTTCCTCGCAGCGCCCGCACTGGATGCAGGCGTCGAATTCGAGCAGCCTGTTCCAGGCGAAATCCTGGATCGTCGAGGCGCCGAACCGGCTTTGCGGCTCGAGCCCGATCGGCTCAAGCCCGCTCGCCGGCGCGCCCGCGAACCGCTCCGGCCGCGGATGTACCGCGAGATGGAGCGCGCCGGCAACGGCATGGCGCATCGGCCCGTCCGGGATCTGCGCAATCAGCATCACCCCGCCGAATGTGGCGAGCGCCAGGCCGATGGCACCCAGAAGCTCCGATCCCACCAGCGTCCCGAGCGCCGCGATCAACCCGCCCGCCGCATATGCGCACAGAAAGACGGGCAGCGCCGTAAATGCCCCGCCCGAGAGGCTCGCCAGCCGCACGGAGGACCGCCGCTGCGCCACCAGCGCCGTCCCGACGACGGCGAGTCCGAACGCGATCGCGACCAGCAGCCAGTAAAGCGCACGCGCCCGCAAGCCCGGCACGACGCCGAGAAGAAGCAGAACCGTTCCGCCGAGAAGCCCGCCCGCGACCGCCTGATGCATGCGCGCGGCGCCCGGTTTGCGGCCGACAATCGCGTGAACATCGACTAGATAGCGGCGCGGCAAGGCCGCCAGCCCGGTGATCCAGTTCACGCGCGCCGCTCCCCCGCGCCGCCAACAAGAAGTCAGCCGTAGGATCTGGATTGCCAGAAACCCCAGCAAGCCCCAGGCCAACGCGATCAGCAACGCTGCTGGCATCATCACGGCTCAGAAATCCTTGCAGAGCCGCAGCGCGTCGTAGATCGCCGCATGAATGTTCCGCCCCGCGGCCGCGTCGCCGATGCGGTAAAGAGCGAAGCCCGCCCCAACGAGATGCGGTTGCGGCCGTCCCGCCACCAGTGCCGCGAGGTCGATCTGACCGCGATTGACCGATGCCGCCTTGAGCTCGCCATACAGCGCGTTGGCCGGCAGCGTGCCGAAATCCACCACCACGTGATCGACCACCCGCTCTTCCTCGGCGAGGTCCATGGTGTTCTTCAGCACCGCGACCAGCCGGTTGTCCTCGCGCCGCACCTCGATAAGGTCGAGATTGGGAGAAATGATAACGCCCTGCCTGTACATCTCGCGCAAATGCACCGGCTGGTTGGTGGTGCCGACCTCTTCCGCCGCCATCCGGTCCGGTGTGGCAAGCTCGACCAGTGCGCCGCGCCGGGCGAGATATTCCGCCGAGGACGCGCCGTTGTGTTGGCCCATGCCGTCGTAGAGAATCACTGAGCCGCCAAGCTCCATGCCACGGCGCAGCACGTCGCTCGTCGTCACGACGAGATCGGCACCGGGCATGACGCCGGGATTGGGCCGCCCGCCGGTCGCGGCAATGACGATATCAGGCGTTTCGCGGAGTACCATCGCCCCGTTCGCCTCGACACCGAGCCGCACGTCGACGCCGAGCTTGCTGACTTGGCCAGCGAGCCAGCGCGGAATCCCGGACAGCGCCTCGCGCCATCCCGCCTTCGCCGCGATGTTGATTTGCCCGCCCAGGCTGTTCTCGCGCTCGAACAGCACCACGTCGTGCCCGCGCTCGGCACTCACCCGCGCGGCCTCCAGTCCGGCCGGGCCGCCGCCGACCACGACAACGCGGCGCTTGCGCTCCGCCTTCGCGATGACATGCGGCATCGTGGCTTCGCGTCCTGTCGCCGCGTTCTGGATGCAGAGTGCATCGGCGCCGGCGTAGATCCGGTCGATGCAGTAGCCGGCGCCCACGCATTGGCGGATATCGTCCGCCCGACCTTCCTGAAGCTTTCTGGCAAGATGCGGATCGGCAATATGCGCGCGGGTCATCGCGACCATGTCGACATGCCCCTCCGCCACTGCCCGCGCGGCCGTGGCGAGATCGGTGATGCGCTGGGCATGAAACACCGGCACATCCACCTCGCGCCGGACCGCGCTGGCGAGATAGAGGAACGGCGCGACCGGAAACGCCATGTTCGGCAGCGACACCGCGTGGGCGAGGTGATCGCGCGCTTGCCCGCCAATCACGTTGACAAAGTCGACGAGCCCGCGCTGCGCATGTTCCGCCGCAATCGCCAGGCAGTCTTCATGGTCCAGCCCTTCGGCAAGCAGCTCGTCGCCCGACATCCGCATGCCGATGACGAACTCGTCGCCCGCCGCCGCCCGCATCGCCTCCAGAACCTGGAAGCCGAAACGCATCCGGTTCAGGAGTGACCCGCCATAGGAATCGGTCCGATGATTGACCGAAGATGACCAGAACTGATCAACCAAGTGTCCATGCGCCGCCGAAATCTCGCAGCCGTCGAGCCCGCCCTCCCGGGCGCGCCGCGCCGCCGCGGCGAAATCGGCGATTACCCGGTCGATATCCTCCTGCTCCATCTCGCGTGGAATCGAGCGGCTCGCTGGCTCGCGGCGCGGAGAGGAGGAAATGGTCGGCAGCCAGTGCTCGGTGTCCCATCGCGTCCTCCTTCCCATATGGGTGAGCTGGATCATCAGCTTCGCGCCATGGGCATGAACGCGCTCGGCGAATTGCCGGAAATAGGGAATGACGCTGTCGTCGGCGACCGAGATCTGATTCCACGGCGCGGCCGGACTGTCGAGCGCGACCGAGGATGAGCCCCCGAACATGGTCAGCCCGATGCCGCCTTTCGCCTTCTCGGCATGATACAGCTGATAGCGCTCCTGCGGTTTGCCGTCGCGTCCATATCCCGGCGCATGGCTCGTGCTCATCAGCCGGTTGCGGATCACCAGCCCGCGAATGGAAAGTGGCTGGAACAGGGGCTCGGTCCCCGCAATCACGGCGTCGCCCTCGCGCTGAGCGGCAAGACGGCTTTCATCGCCCTGATCTGGCGCTCGGCGCGCGGTGAATAGCCGAAATGGGTACGATAGGCGTTGGCGAAATAAGCGCTGGAGCCGAAGCCACAGGCCATCGCCACCTCGGTCAGCGGCAGCCGCATCGTCTGCAGCATGGTCTGCGCCTGTTTCAGTCGCAGCGCGTTGATGAACGAGGCAGGGCTTTGGCCCAGACGGGCGCGGAACAGCCGCTGCAACTGGCGAAGCGAGATCCCGAGCGCCGCGGCCACGTCGGCCGCGCGCTGCTTTTCGCCAATCCCTTCCTCGATCATCGTCATGGCGCGCCCGAGCAAGGGCTGACTGAGGCTCACCCTGTCACCCGCGTTGATCGGCTGGCGCTCGCCACCACCGCGTATGCGGTCGAGAATAAAGGTCACCGAGACTTGCTCGGTGATCACCCGGCCGAGCTTCGCCTCGATCAGGAACAGCATCATGTCGAGCGGCCCGATCCCGCCGGTGCAGGTCAGCCGGTTGCGGTCGAGCACGAAGAGCTCGTTGGCGACCTCGATGCCGGGAAACTCCGCGCGCATCGTTGCCGCATCCTCCCAATGGACGGCGCAGCGATAGCCGTCGAGTAACCCGGCCTCGGCGAGGGCGAAAGTGCCGGTGCAGAGCACGCCCAACGGCGTACCATCGCGAGCCGTCCGGCGAAGGGCGGCGAGCAGTGACCGGCTGACCAAGCTGCGCACATCCACCCCGCCGCACACGAACAGGATATCGGGTGGATGGGTTCGGTCCAGGGGGAGCGTGGGGGCAATCATCATGCCAATGCTCGCGTGCACCGGCGCGTCGTTCAGGCCGAACAGCGCCCAGCGATAGACCGTCCGCCCGAGACAGCGATTGGCCATGCGGCAGGCGTCGATCGCATGGACGAGCGCGATCATCGAGCAGTCCGGCAGGATGAGAAATCCGAAATGGCTGAGCTTCGCGGGGTTCATTCCAGGAAGCCTCCGGTCGTCAGCGCTCGATCACGAGATCGGAGAGCGGCTTGGAGCAGCAGATCAGGATCATCCCCTGGTCGATCTCGCGCCGCCGGATCCCGTCCTGATGCGCCCGTGCCATCGACATCAGTGGCGTGACACCAGATCCGCCCGATAGGAACAGATATTTCTCTCCCGGGTACTCGATGGAACTGAAATCGCCGAGCGGGCCCACCGCCCGGACCGTGGTTCCTGGCCGCAGATTCGCATGGAGCCAGGGTGAAACCACGCCGTCCGGCTTGCGTTTCACGGTGACGGAGATGCCATCCGGCCGCGTTGGGCTGGAGGCGATCGTGTAGCGGCGGTTGACTGTCACGCCGTCGATCGGGAAGTCGAAGGTCAGGAATTGCCCGGGCCAATAGAGAAATCGCGACGGAAGGCGGCACGCGAAGTGGAAGGTGCGAACGTCTGCGGTCTCCTCGCGCACACCAACGCACAGCAGTTCATCGTCCGCCTCGGCGTGCCAGGTGGCGAGCGTGCCGGCCCGTGCGGCACGGAAGATCTCAGCCGCGATCATGGTCCTGCGAGCGCTGCGAGCCTCTGAACATACCAGTTCACGAACTTCTCCACCTGAGACTCGGTCTGCAGCGAATAGGGCCCGGGCACATATCCTGCGGCTGCCGCGCCTGCCTGCGCCGACCCGACCAACCTGCCATCCTGGATGTTCGTCTCGCGCCAGACCTGAACCAGATTGTCCAGGTCGTAATCGATCCCCTCGATAGCATCCCGGTGTACCAGCCACTTGGTCCGCAGCAGGGTGCGATCGGGCGAGAGCGGCAGCGCCGCGAAGGTCACGATGTGATCGCTCATGAAATGGTGCCAGGAATTCGGCTGGGTATGGAAGGAGAGATCGCCGAGCCGCTTCTCCGTGGCTTGGCCGAGCAGCTTCCGGCAGGCGATCTTGGTGTCGAGCGTCTGCGATTCGCCGTCCTTGTCCATCGGCATCCGGCCGATCCGGAACCCGGAGACCATGTCATCGAGATGGCCGATCTCGCGCGAGGGAAATCCGTTCCGGTCCCAGGAGGCGCAGCAGCATTCGACCATGACATCGTAGCTCTGCCATTGGGCGATGCGCGCCGGATCGTTCTCTTCTGCATCGAAGCCGAACCCGTATTCGAAGATCGAGGCGGTCAGCTCGGGATGGCTCAGAGAACAATGGTAGCACTCCCGATTGTTCTCGATCGTGAGCTTCCAGTTGCCCTCCTCGATCAGGTCGATCTGATGCGCGACCTTGCAGCCGGCCACGTTGTGCGGCGCGATGTAGTGTGCCGCGACGCGGGCCATCTCGTCGAAATCGGCGGGTGACTCGTCGGCGAAGCAGACGAACAGCAGCCCGGCAAGCGAGCGCACATGGATTTTCGGCAGGCCGTGGCAGGTGCGGTCGAA
>DATJTV010000051.1:0-12835 GCA_035503055.1 Acetobacteraceae bacterium | reverse complement strand
TCGTGCCAATGGAGCTGCTGGCGGATGCCCCTGAGGCGTGGCGAAGCCGCGCGCATCTGGTCGAGCACAAGCGGCGCGCTCGGCCGGCCGAGGTCGCAGAAGCCGACGATGGCCGCAGGCCACGAAGCGCCGTCGGCCGCGTTCTCCACCCATTCCACCTCACGAACGGCCTCCTCGGTCCGCCAGTTCGTCTGCACATAGATGGAGGCGACGGCGCCGGCGGCCTCTGCCTCGGCCCGGAACTCCGCCATCGGATAGTCGCGTCGGATCGCCTCGTACGGTCCGAAGATGCGGGGCGCCATCGGTCCGACGAGCCAAGGCAGATCCTGTTGGCGCCAGATATGGTGGTGCGCGTCGATGATGCCTTCGGTTTCGATCCTCATCGCGCGCTGCGTCTCACGCCCGCTCTCGCGCCCTTCGGCCACTGCCCGGCCCGTTCACTGCAACGAACCGGGCGTCGCCGCGTCGAGAGCCCGCAGCACTTTTTCAGGCGTGATCGGCAGGTCGTCGATGCGCACGCCGCAGGCATCGAAGACCGCATTGGCGATCGCCGGGATCGGTGAATTCGCTGTCATTTCACCGATCCCCTTGGCGCCGAACGGGCCGCTCGCGGACGGCCGCTCGAGAACAACCGCGTCGTACTCCGGAATATCCGCGGGTCCTGGCATCAGGTAGCCGGCGAGGTCCACCGGCCCATGCGCGCGGTCCGGGTAATAGGGCTCGGTGGTCTCGTAGAGGGCATGGCTCATCCCCATCCAGGAGCCGCCGACGATCTGTTGCTCGACCATCATCGGATTGAGGGCACGGCCGATCTCGTAGGCGCTCGTGAGCTTCAACACGCGCACCTCGCCCGTTTCGGTGTCCACCTCCACCTCGGCGATCGTGCAGGCATGGGCCTGGCAGGAATCGGGGTCCATCGCGCCCGTCTCGAAATCGGGGTAGCTGCGCGGCTTGAGGTAGATCCCACGTCCCGACACCGTGCGCCCGTATTTGAAATGGGCGGCGAGCGCGGTATCCAGAACGCTGATGGACTTGCCCGGGACGCCCTTCACCGCGATCCGCCCGGCGCCGTCCGTCTCGAGATCCGTCGCGGCGACCTCGAGTTCCTCGCTCGCGACATCCAGGAGCACCTTTCGCGCCTCGGTGGCCGCCATGATGATGGCATTGCCGACGCGGTGCGTGGCGCGGCTCGCGAAGGTGCCCATGCAATGCGGGCCGGTGTCGGTATCGGCCGTATCGATCACCACGGTTTCGGGGGCGACGCCGAGCACCTCGGCGGCGATCTGGGTCATGATGGTGCGGAGCCCTTGGCCGAGATCGACGCTGGAAAGCGTGACGACGAAGTTTCCGGTGGTCGTGGCGTGGATCAGCGCCTGCGACGGGTCGCCACCGAGATTCATTCCGGTTGGGTAATTGACTGCCGAGATCCCACGTCCGCGCAGCTTGGCCATGAGCTACCCCCGCTGGCCGGAGGACATCGCCCGGTATTCGGGCTGAAGAGAATGGCCAATCCTCTCCGCGGCCGCCTGGATCACCTCGACGAGCGCCGCACCCTCCACCTTCTTGTGGTGCGCCTTCATCTCGCCGTCGCGATAGGCGTTCTGCAGCCGAAGCTCGAACGGATCGCGCCCGAGTAGACGGGCGATGCGGTCCATCTGCACTTCCACCGCAAAATCCCCGATCGTGACACCGAACCCGCGCATTGCGCTCGAGGGCGTCCGGTTGGTGTAGACGCACCAAGCATTGATGGTGACGTTCGGCACGCTATAGGGACCCGGCATATGGGCGGCCGCCTTGATCGTGCCATAGGGGGAGTGGCGGCTATAGGCGCCGGCATCGACCAGGATGCGGACGTCGCGGGCGATGATGCGCCCGTCCTTTGCGACCCCGTCCTTGAGGCGGATGCGCTCTGCGGCGCGCGGCGAGGAGACCTGCATCTCCTCCTCGCGCGAGAACGCATACTTGACAGGCCGGCCCGTGCGCATCGCGCCGAGGACCGCGATGGGCTCGACGATCACGTCCACCTTGCCGCCGAAACCCCCGCCCACGGTGCCGCCGACGACCCGGAGCTCGCGGAACGGCAGCCCCAGGATCAGCCCGGCGTTGTCGAGGGTGAAGAACGCCGCCTGCGTATTCGAATGGATGGTATAGCGCCCGTCCGGCTCGGGAACGGCGATGGCGCCTGTGGTCTCGACCGGCGCATGCTCTATCGGCGAGGATTGATAGGTGTGCTCGAGGACGTAGTCGGCTTGGCGGAACGCCGCTTCGGCGTCGCCGCAATGGACATGGAAGTGGTCGCGCCCGTCATAAATGAAGACGTTGCTGCCGTGCGGCTTGATCGCCGGCGTGCCGGGCAGGATGGCCGTTTCGACATCGAGAACCGCGGGCAGGTCCTCGTAATCGACCCTCACCTTGCCGGCTGCCTCGCGCGCGGCGTCGGCGGTTTCGGCCAGAACCGCGGCGATCGGCTCGCCCCGATAGAGCACGCGGCCTTCCGCAAGCACCGGCTCTTCGTCGGGGCCCATGCCGATGAGCTTGAGGATCGTGTACCAGTTGTTGGGCACGTCCTTGTGGGTGAGTATCCGCACCACGCCTTTCACCGCCTCGGCCGCGGAGAGATCGACATTGCGGATCAGCGCATGGTGCCGCTCGCTCCGCGCCATCACCGCGTGCAGCAGGGAGGGAAACGTGCGATCCGCATAAAATCGGGTGGCACCCGTAACGTGGGCCTGCGCATCGATGCGTGGCAGCGCCCGCCCGACGGCCTGAAAGGATCCCGCGCGCTCTCCCGCGAAGACCTTGTCGAGTACCTTGAGCACGGCGTCCCCGCTCAGGCGGCCGCGGCCTGGCGCCGCGCCAGCATTGCCGCCGCGGCGAGCACGGCGGAGACGATGGGCTCGTAGCCGGTGCAGCGGCAGACATTGCCCGAGAGGGCCTCGAGCACGGCCCGTCGGTGCGGGGACGGCTCGCGGTCGAGCAGAGCCTTCGCCGCCATGATCATTCCCGCGGTGCAGAAGCCGCACTGAGTCGCCGCCTTCGCGATGAACGCCTCTTGCAGCGCATGCAGCGTGCGGTTCCGCGCCAAGCCCTCGATCGTGAGAATTTCGCACCCGTCCGTGAGCTCGGCGGGCAGCAGGCACGAAAGCATCGGAACGCCGTCCACATGGACCGTACAGGCGCCGCAGCCGCCCTGCCCGCAGCCGTTCCTGGTGCCTGTCGCGTCGCATTGCTCGCGCAGCACATCGACCAGGCGCCGGCCGGGCTCGATCAGCAGCTCCTTCTCCTCGCCGTTGAGCGTAAAGCTCAGATAAGAGCATTTCATCGCGTCGCTCCGCATCAGGTCTCGAGAAGGGCGCGGCGCAGGAAGACGGGCAGAACGCGCCGGCGGTACCAGGCCGAGGCATAAGCGTCGGTAAAGCAGGGATGGGCGGCGGCGGCTTCTTCCGCGGCGCGCGTCGCCGAAACCGCATCGAGCGTGCGGCCCGCCAGCGCTGCCTCGGCCGCCGGCGAGCGTACCGGGTGCGGCGCGACGCCGCCGAGCGCGACGCGCACGGCGCTAATCTTCCCGGCGCCGTCGGTCTCGAGGACAGCGCCGACCGCGATCACCGCAGCGGAGTTGAGCGCGCGGCGTGTCGCCTTGAGCCAGCGCCAGGTGCCGGGGGCGGGGCGGTCGAAGCGGATTCCGGTGACGATTTCGTCGGATGCAATCCCCGCCGTGTAGAATTCGGAGAGCGGCAATCGGCGCGCGGCCTGAGGTCCTGCAACGGTGAGGCTTGCGTCAAGCGCGAGCAAGGCGACACCGAAATCGCCATAGGGCTGTGGCGCAAACAGATTGCCGCCGAGTGTCGCCATGTTGCGCAGCGTCGGCGAGCCGAAGCTGCCCAGCACGCGATCGAGAAAAGTCAAATCTGGACATGCGAGATCGGCAATCGGCGTGGCCGCGCCGATCTCGATCGTCTCGCCCTCGCGTGTGACGCCGGAAAGCCCCGCGCGGCGCAGGCTGACGATGGCGCTCGGGAAGGATCTGCCCGCGTTGATCGCACCCACGGCAAGCGTTCCACCCGAGACGGCCACCCGCCCGGATCCGGCAAGCGCGGCGACCGCGGCCGGCACGGACTCCGGGCGATGAACCGCGAAGGCCATGGTGTCTCTCTCCCTGACACGCCATTTTTCGGCGGGCGCGCCATTCTATCGGTTATCGAGAATCGACCATCGGTAAGATTGCCTGTCAAGCGAGAATCCGATAGTTGGGCGAGGACCGCGGGCCCGGGAAGCGAGGCGCCGTCGTTCCGTGACCGCTGTCACCGGAGCGGGAAGCCGCTCCCACGGAGCGCCACCGGGCCGCCTGACCAACCATGCTGGTGACCGATGCTCGTGACCGCGTCCCTCAGTGACCAGATCCGTTCGGCCATCATCCGCCGCATCGTGGAGGGAAGCTACGCGCCCGGCGAGCGGCTCGTCGAGCTAAAGCTCGCCGCCGAGTTCGGTGTCAGCCAGGCCCCGGTCCGCGAAGCCTTCCGCCAGCTCGCGGCGATGAATTTTCTCTCCACGAGCAGCCGGCGCGGAACCTATGTGGGCGACGTTCTGGGCGCCGGCCTCGTAGATCTCTTCGTCGCGCGCGGGGGTCTCGAGGAGACCGCGACCCGCCTCGCGACACCGCTTCGCGCCGGTGACGTCGACGATCTCAAGGTGCATGTCGAGAGCATGCGGGCCGCTGCCGCCGCCGCGGACATCGCGCATCTCGAGCGGGCGAGCGTGGCGTTCCACCGGACCATCATGGAAGCCTCGCGGAACCGCCTCATCCTGAGGCTATGGTCGTCGCTGCTGATCGAGGCACATACGGATCTGACGCTGCATCTCCTCGAGGTCGCGGATCTCGCGTTCGTCGCCGAAAGCCATGCGCCGATTGTCGAGGCGATGGCCGCCGTCGACGCCGAGGAGGCGGCGCGCCTCGCGCGCCTGCACCACGACGACTTCATCCGCATGATCGGTGCGCGCGGGCTCGCCGCGAAACGGCCCGCGCACACCGGTGATCAGGTCGGTCCCGCGCTGCAGGAGGATGGTGCGGTGCCGATACGATAAGAACCGGCCTCTGTTGTCATCGCCACGCGCGCGGGCGAGACTGCGTCTCCCGCGCTCCGGGGAAGAAACGAAACGACGAGGAAATGTGTCAGCGACGCGCAAACGGTCATCGACGAGACGCCGCCGCGGCTGTCGCGGCCGCGCAAGTCGCCGTGCCGTGCGTTGGCAAGCTCATCTCGGCGCCGCGCGGTTTCCGTGCGGGTGGCGCTTGGCGTGATAAGGCGCCCCGCACGGCGCTTCGAACAGGGAGGGAAGGATGCATCTTTCGACGCACAACTGGATGCGTGCCGAGCCGCTCGAGACGACGCTTCGTCGCAACCGCCAATTCCATCTCGAGAGCATCGAGATCAGCGGTGAGCCGGGGCAATATCCGCCAGGCCCCACCCGGCGCCTCCTCGATGAATGGGGCATACGCTGCTGGGGCGCCGTCACCCTGCAGCTCGGCGAGCGCAATCTGGCCGCGAAGGATCCCGCGCAGCGCGCGCGCTCGGTCGACTATGTCAAGTCCGTGGTCGAGATGGTCGCCGCTCTCGGCGGCGAGATCGTCACCGTCGTGCCGGCGACCGTCGGCAAGGTCGCTCCGGACGGACGGCCCGAGGAGGAGTGGGGCTGGGTGGTTGCGGCACTGAAGGAAGTATACGAACTCTCGGAGCGGCTCGGGGTTCGCCTGGCCCTCGAGCCGCTCAATCGCTTCGAGACCTACTTTCTCAACCGCGCCGACCAGGCCCTGGCGCTCGCCGATGCAGTCGGTCCGAATTGCGGCGTCTGCCTCGATGCGTTCCACCTCAATATCGAGGAGGCGGACATGTTTGCCGCGATCCGCGCGGCCAAGGGGCGTCTCCATGACTTTCACGTCGCCGACAACAACCGGATGGCGGCGGGCATGGGTTCGCTCGACTGGCCGCACATCGTCCAGACGCTCCGCGAGATCGGCTATGACGGGGCGCTCACCAACGAGTTCGTCGCCCCGATCGACCGGACCCCGGTCTCTCCCTATCCCGATCAGATCGAGCGAAACCCCGTCGATATCTCGCCAGAGCAGCGCAGATTCATCGAGGATCACGGCAGCAGCCTGCTGAGCGAGGCGTTCTACACCTCGCTCGTCGCCAAGATGGCGGAGACCATGCTGCCCCTGATTCGCGCCTGAGACGCGGCTTGCCGCCGCACGCCAATCGCGGAGAGCAGAACGATGCCAAGCAATCTCAAGGGGCCAGCGATCTTCCTTGCCCAGTTCGCGGGCGACGCCGCGCCCTTCAACAGCCTCGATGCCATTTGCGCCTGGGCCGCCGGGCTCGGCTATGCCGGTGTCCAGATCCCGAGCTGGGACGGGCGCCTCTTCGACCTCGCCCGCGCGGCCGAATCGGAAGCCTATTGCGATGAGGTACGCGGAATCGCCGCGCGCCACGGCCTCGCCATCAGCGAGCTCTCCACCCACCTTCAGGGGCAGCTCGTCGCCGTTCATCCTGCCTACGACGATGTGTTCGACGCCTTCGCCCCCGCCCCCGTGCACAACAATCCGCGCGCCCGCCAAGCCTGGGCGGTGGCCCAAATGCAACTCGCCGCCCGCGCCTCGCGCCATCTCGGCCTCAATTCCCATGTCACGTTTTCCGGAGCGCTCGCGTGGCCATACGTCTATCCGTGGCCTCCACGCCCGCCCGGTCTGATCGAGGCGGCCTTCGCCGAGCAGGCGAAACGATGGCGCCCGCTCCTCGATGCGTTCGACCGGGAGGGCGTGGATCTCTGCTACGAGATCCACCCGGGCGAGGACATTTTCGACGGCGCCACCTTCGAGATGTTCCTCGAAGCCGTGGGGAGCCATCCGCGCTGCGCCATCAACTACGATCCGTCCCACTTTCTCCTCCAGGGGCTCGATTATCTCGCCTTCATCGATCGCTATCACGAGCGCATCCGTGCCTTTCATGTGAAGGACGCGGAGCTCCGGCCGGACGGGCGGCAGGGCGTCTATTCGGGCTTCCAGCCCTGGCTCTCGCGCGCCGGACGCTTTCGCTCGCTCGGCGACGGACAGGTGGATTTTCCTGCGATATTCTCGAAGATGGCGCAGTACGGCTACGATTCCTGGGCCGTGCTTGAATGGGAATGCTGCCTCAAGGATCCCGAACAGGGCGCGCGCGAGGGGGCGGAGTTCATCCGTCGGCACATGATCCGGGTGGCCGAGCGCTCCTTCGAGGAGTTCGCCGCCAGCACGGCCGACCCTGCGCGTCTCGCGCGAGTCCTCGGCCTGGCAGCGACGAAGGCCGCGCCATGAGCGGCGACGGCGGCGCCCACGCCGGTGTGGCCCGGCGGCCGATCCGTCTCGGCATGGTCGGCGGCGGCGAGGGAGCCTTCATCGGTGCTGTACATCGCATCGCAGCCCGGCTCGACGGTCATTACGCGTTCGTCGCCGGCGCTCTTGCCGCTTCGCCCGAGAAGGCGCGCCGCTCTGCCGCCGCGCTCGGCCTCGCCCCCGAGCGCGCTTACGAAAACTTCGCCGCGATGGCGCGCGCCGAGGCCGCGCGGCCGGACGGAATCGAGGTGGTGGCGATCGTTACGCCCAACCACCTGCACGCCCCGGTGGCCACCGCCTTTCTCGAAGCCGGTATCCACGTGATCTGTGACAAGCCGCTCGCAACAAACCTCGCCGACGCCCGGCAGTTGCAGGAACTCGCGACCGCGCGCCGCCGGCTCTTCGCGGTAACCTACAATTACACGGGCTATCCGCTGGTGCGTCACGCCCGCGCCCTGATCGCGGACGGCACGCTCGGCGAAATTCGCGTGGTGCAGGTGGAGTACCCGCAGGATTGGCTGACCGGGCCGCTGGAGGAGACGGGCCAGAAGCAGGCCGTGTGGCGCACCGATCCCGCGCAAGCGGGCCGCGGCGGCTGCCTCGGCGATATCGGCACGCACGCCTATCATCTCGCTGGCTTCGTCACCGGCATGCAGCCCGCGGAGCTCGCGGCCGATCTGGCAACCTTCGTCGCCGGCCGCCGCCTCGACGACAACGTCAATATCATGCTGCGCTACGCCTCCGGTGCACGCGGCTTGCTCTGGGCGAGCCAGGTCGCGCCCGGCAACGAGAACAACCTGCGGCTTCGCGTCTATGGGAGCAAGGGCGGGATCGAGTGGCGGCAGGAGCAGCCGAACGCGCTTCATCTCTCGCCGTTCGGTCGCCCGACCGAGATCGTGACCCGCGGAACGCCTGCCGTTATGTCGGCCGGGCAGCGCGTCACCCGAGTCCCCGCAGGCCATCCGGAGGGCTATCTTGAGGCCTTCGCGACAATCTATGCCGAGATCGCCGCGGCCATCCGGGGCGCGCCGGACGAAGCCGTCACCTTCCCCGACATCGCGGATGGCATCGCCGGCATGGCATTCATGGAGGCGGCGATCCGCTCCGCCGAGAACGGCGCGGCCTGGGTGCGGCTGTGAGCCTGGCTCCGTCGCTGCCGCCGCGTCCGCTCGCGCCGGCCTTTCGCGGCTCCCACTTGTCATCGAGGATCGCATGAAAAAACTCATCAACATGCCCGACAAGGTGGTCGAGGAGGCGCTCGCCGGCATGGCGGCCGCCCATCCCGGCCTCCTCACGGTGCACACCGAGCCCAACTTCATCACTCGTGCCGATGCGCCGGTGCGCGGCAAGGCAGCGCTGCTCTCCGGCGGCGGCTCCGGCCACGAGCCGATGCACGGCGGCTTCGTCGGGCGCGGCATGCTCGACGCCGCCTGTCCTGGCGCGATCTTCACCAGCCCGACGCCGGATCAGGTGCTCGCCGCGACCAAGACGGTTGATGGCGGAGCCGGCGTGCTGCACATCGTCAAGAACTACACCGGCGACGTGCTGAATTTCGAGATGGCCGCAGATCTTGCCAAGGACGAGGGGCTCAATGTCAGCGCCGTCGTCATCGACGACGACGTCGCCGTCCAGGACAGTCTCTACACCGCCGGGCGCCGCGGCGTCGGCGGCACCGTACTCGCCGAGAGGATTTGCGGCGGCGCGGCGGAAGCCGGCGCCGACCTCGCGAGCCTCACCGCGCTCTGCGCCGAGGTCAACGCCTCCGTCCGCTCGATGGGAATCGCGCTCAGCGCCTGCATCGTGCCGCATATCGGCAAGCCGAACTTCACCCTCGGCGATGACGAGATGGAGTTCGGCATCGGCATCCATGGCGAGCCCGGGCGTAAGCGCGTCACGCTCGAGCCGGCCGACCGCGTCGCCGAGATGCTGATGGAGCCGATCCTCGCCGACCTTCCGTTCAAGGCAGGCGAAAGAGTGCTGCTCTTCGTCAACGGCATGGGGGGCACCCCGCTGGTCGAGCTCTACATCGTGTTCCGCGCCGCGCACGCAATCGCGCGCAAGCATGGCCTGACCGTCGCGCGCTCGCTCGTCGGTAACTATATCACCAGCCTGGAGATGGCCGGCACTTCGATCACGCTGCTACGGCTGACCGACGCGATGATCGCCCATTGGGATGCGCCGGTGCTCACGCCGGCGCTGCGCTGGGGCGTCTGAATTGGTAGGAGGACCGGAGATGGCTGAGGCGCTCGACGTTGCGGCGCTCACCGAATGGCTGAAACGCGCCGCCGCGACCATTGCCGCGCAGCAGCGCTATCTCTCCGAGCTCGATGCCGCAATCGGCGACGGCGACCACGGTGCCAACCTCGCGCGCGGCTTCAACGCGGTGATCGCCAAGCTCGGCACGCCCGCCGATCCGGCCGACCTCTTCAAGACGGTCGGCATGACGCTAATCGGCACGGTGGGCGGTGCCTCCGGCCCTCTCTATGGGTCGTTCTTCCTCGAGATGGCCAAGGCGGCTCAGGTCGGCACGGCGCTTGACGCCGCCGCCTGGCGACGCACGCTGGCCGCAGGGGTTGCCGGCGTCGTTGCGCGTGGCAAGGCGGAGCCAGGCGACAAGACCATGGTCGATGCGCTCACCCCTGCCGTTACCGCGCTGAACGGCCCCGCCGCTACGCCGGCCCCCCTGGCCACCGCTCTCGCGGCCTCCGCCGCCGCGGCCCGCCAGGGGGCCGAGGCCACGGTCCCGATGATCGCACGCAAGGGCCGCGCCTCCTATCTCGGCGAACGCTCGGCTGGCCATCCCGATCCCGGCGCGACCTCCTCGGCGATGCTGCTTGCCGCCCTCGCCGAGGCCGCTGCCTGACCCGCGAGGCCACATACCCCGAATGAACGCGAAAGCATCCGGAACCGGGTTGGTTCTGGTCTCGCACAGCCGGGCGCTGGCCGCGGCGACCGAGCGCCTGGTGCGCCAGATGGCGGGCGAGAGCCTGTCGATCGCGCTCGCCGCTGGCGCCGGTCCCGACAGCGCAGAGCTCGGCACCGACGCGACCGCGATCCTCGCCGCCTTCGAGGCGCTGGCGCACTGCGCCGCGATCGTCGTGCTGATGGATATCGGCAGCGCCGTGCTCAGCGCTGAGCTTGCCCGCGACCTCGCCGACGAGGAAATGCGGACGCGCATCCATGTCTCGCCCGCACCCTTCGTCGAAGGCGCGCTCGCCGCCGGCGTCGCCGCCGCCTCCGGGCTCTCCGTGGCGCGCGTGCTCGCCGAGGCGCTGAGCGGCCTGGCACAGAAGCAGTTTGGCCTCGAGCCGCCTGCCGTCGCGCCGGACGGGACTCCAGTCACCGCGAGCGAGATCACCCGGGTCGCAACGGTCACCGACCCGAAGGGGCTGCATCTCCGCCCGGCCGCGCAGTGCGTGGACCTTGCGGCCCGGTTCGACGCGACGATTCGGTTCCGCAACGGCGTTCGCACTGCCGGCGCGGACAGCCTCACCGCGCTGATGGCGCTCGGCATCGCGGGCGGCGGGACTGTGACGATCGAGGCTACCGGCCCGGACGCCGCGCGCGCCGCGGACGCCCTCGCCACGCTGCTCGCGGCGACACCGGCCGCGCCCGAGTCGGAAGGAACGCCCAACACCGTCCCGGACCAGGGCGCCGGCCCCGTGCCGATCTCACCCGGCCGCGTCGCCGGCTCGCTTTTCGCCGCCGCGCGCGTCCCTCCGGTGGTCTCCGATCACCAAGTCGCGGACCGCGAAGCGGCCCGCACCCGGCTCGATGCCGCGATCGAAACCGCCCGGGCCGCGCTCACCGGCGATCCGATCCTGCGTGCCCAGGCCGCTCTGCTCGCCGACCCGGCGATCCTCGGCCCGGCGCGCGCCGCGATCGCGCGCGAGGGCTGGAACGAGGCGGCCGCTTGGCAGGCGGCGGTTGCCGCCGCCGCGGCCACCTACGCGGCGCTCGAGGATCCCTATCTCCGCGCCCGCGCGCGCGACGTCCGCGAGGCCGGCAACGCCGTGCTGCGCGCGCTGCTCCGCGCCGGTGGGCTCGCGCTGCCACTCTCGCCCGCGATCCTGCTGGTCGACGAACTCACCGCGGCCGAAGCCGCCTCGCTTCCGCCCGAGGTGCTCGGCGTGCTCGACCGTCGCGGCGGCCCCACAAGCCACGCCACCATCCTGCTCCGCGCCGCCGGCATTCCGGCGCTTGCCAACGTAACGCTCGAGCCGCCGCCCCAGAGCGTCGCCTTCGACGGCGCAACCGCCGAGATCGTGCCGGACCCCGATGAAGAGACCGCGCGGCGGTTTTCCCCGACGGCGGTGGCCGCCGGCGGCGCACCCACCCTCGCTCTCTCGGACGGCACCACGCTCGAGCTTTGGGCAAATGTCGCCGGCCCCATCGACTCTGCGGCCGCCGCCCGCGCCGGCGCCTACGGCATCGGCCTCGCGCGCACGGAGATCCTTTTCCTCGACCGCGCCGACGCGCCGAGCGAGGAAGAGCAGCGGGCAAGCATTGCCGCCATGCTGGCACCCTTCGCCGGCAGGCCGGTCACGGTCCGCCTGCTCGATGCCGGCGCGGACAAGCCTGTGCCCTTCCTCAGGCTCGGCCGCGAGGAAAACCCCGCGCTCGGCGTGCGCGGCATCCGCGCAGCACTGCGCCACCCCGATTTCCTCGCCACGCATCTGCGCGCGATCCTCCGCGCCGGGGCGGGTCACGATCTCCGCATCATGGTGCCGATGGTCACGCTGCCCGCGGAAATGGCGGAGACCCGGGCGATCCTCGAGCATGTCGCCGCGGCGCTCGGGCGCGCCGTGCCGCCGCTCGGCGCCATGGTCGAGGTCCCTGCCGCCGCGATGCGCATCCCGGACTTCGTTCCCGTCTGTGATTTCTTCTCGATCGGCACCAACGACCTCACGCAATACGTGCTCGCCGCCGACCGCGGCCATAAGGACCTCGCCGCCTTCGCCGATGCCGGCCACCCCGCCATCATCGAGCTCTGCGCCCGCGTCGCCCGCGACGCCGCCGGCCGTCCTGTGTCGGTGTGTGGCGAGGCCGCCGGCGAGCCCGTCACCGCGCATCTGCTGATCGAGGTGGGCATCCGCCGGCTCTCGATGGGCGCCGTCCGCCTCGCCCCAATCCGCGCCGCCTTCAAGCGTGCCGAGCCTATGCGCCCCCTGATCTAGCTTGGCGACCCAGAATGTATTCAGCCGGTGCAATCAACGCTCTCGATTGGATCGGGCAAGCGGCCTCGGCAGGTTGTGACAACTGTTGGGCAAAGGTGGCTCCGAGCCCCTGGAGCACGCGATGCCGGCCCCAGAAGCGGCTCAGCACGGCTGTCACATTGCTCCTTGGACGGAGAAAAGCGGCAGTCGGCGTCGGTACTGTCCTTTGAAACGAGAATTTCCGAGCCCGATTGTCTCGAATTTGCGGCAATAAATGAGAAAGTCCGCCCGATTTCCACGTTGGCACAGGTGC
>DATJTV010000050.1:0-33131 GCA_035503055.1 Acetobacteraceae bacterium | reverse complement strand
GCGCTGATTGTGCCGGGGGCGAGGAGCTCGTCCTCGATCAGGCTGCGCTCGACGATGCGCTCGACGGTGACCAGGGAGCGGCGGGCGGCGTGGGCCATGACGGCGAGCTCGCGGTGGCGGCCGACCCAGACATTGCCCTCTTGGTCGGCCAGCGCCGCGTGGAAGAGGGCGATGTCGGGGGCGAGGGCGGGCAAAAGGACGATCGGATCGCCGGGTTGGAAGGGATTTTCGATGACTTTCCAGTCCGTTCGGTGGGCAAGAAGGTCGCTTCCGAGGATCCCGCGGATGGGGATGAAGGGGATGCCCTTGGCGGCGGCCTCGAGCATCGCGTGCATCGCCGGGCAGGTCGCATCGCGCATGCGGAGCGTGCCGGCTTTGACCGCGCGCGTGAAGCAAGGAGCCGATCCCGCCTCGTCGAGGGAGACCGCGCTCGATTGGATTTCGGCGACGCAGCCGGTGCCGATCAGGAGATCAGTTGCGTAGCCAGATACCGGAACGCCGATGAGGGAAATGGCATATCCGGCCCCACTCAAGCGCGCGCGCGCGAGGGCGCGCGCGAGCGAGGACGGCGTGGCGGAGTTGTCCGGCGGGATGGCGACCACGGCATCCGGCGGGACCATGCCGGCCAGGGCATCGAGATCGACGAAGCGCATGCCGGATCATACGCCCGGAGCGGCCAGCGAGGCCAGGGTGCGGAAGCCTGGCCGCGAGCGGCGTCAGCCGGCCATGTCGAAGGCGGGCGTCATGCCGTCCGGCAGCGGGCAGACATAGGGGGTGCGGGCGAGGCGGGCCTGATGCTCTTCCTTCGCCCGCTCGATCAGCGCGGCGTCCTGCAGCAGATCGACCGCGGTGCCGGCCATCACCTTCGCCACGTGCGCCATGCCCTTGTGCGCCGCCGGCGTCTTGCCCTGCGCGGTGAGCTGCCAGGAATGCCCGGGCGTGCCGATCGCGTAGGTCGCGCCGCGCGCCTGCACGGTCGGGACCGCCCAGCTCACGTCGCCGACATCGGTCGAGCCGCGCATATCGGCGCCCACCGCGTGCAGCGGTACGATCGCGTCGCAGAGCGGAGCATCGGTCGGCGGAACGCCGAAGCGGCGAAAGGCGGAGGCGATGTCCTCCTCCGTCACCGTCGCCTGGATCCGGCGGGCGAAGGCGCGGTCCTCCGCATCGAATTCCGGCGGGCCGAGACGGCGGAAATTGTCGTGCATCGCCTGCTCGAGCACCTTGTTGCCGAGCAGGTTGGACATGGCGCTGTTAACGGCCGACGTGACCGTGGTCTCCGTCATGAGCGCGGCGCCTTCGGCGATTTTCTTGACCCGCTCGACGAGCCTCCGGAGCGCCGGCAGCTCCGCGGCGCGGACGAGATAGCGCACCTTGGCGCTCGCCTGCACGACGTTCGGCGCGATGCCGCCGGCATCGAGCAGCGCGTAATGGACGCGGGCATCGCTCGGCATGTGCTCGCGCATATAGTTGACGCCGATATTCATCAGCTCCACCGCGTCGAGCGCCGAGCGGCCGAGATGCGGAGCGGCGGCGGCATGCGAGGCCCGGCCGGTGAAGCTGAAATCGAGCTGGAGGATGGCGAGCGACTTCGCCTCGTTGACGCCGGAAAGCGGCGAAGGATGCCAGGAGATCGCGATATCGACGTCCTTGAACACCCCGTCGCGCACCATGAAGGTCTTGGCGGCACCGCCCTCTTCCGCCGGGCAGCCGTAGTAGCGCACGCGGCCCTTCATCCCGTTCGCCGCCAGCCAGTCCTTGACCGCGGTTGCGGCGAGGAGGGACGCGGAGCCCAGCAGATTGTGCCCGCAGCCATGGCCCGAGCCGCCGCGCTGCAGCGGACGATGCTCGGCGACGCTCGCCTCCTGGCTCAGCCCGGGCAGCGCATCGTATTCGCCGAGGATCGCGATGACCGGACCTTCCTCGCCGGCCTCGCCCATGATGGCGGTCGGGATGCCGGCGAGATTCTCCTCGATGCGGAATCCGTGGCGCTCCAGCATGGCCTTATGCTCGGTGGAAGAGCGGACTTCCTTGAAGTTGAGCTCCGGCATGCCCCAGACCCGGTCGCTGAGGGCCGCGAAGTCCTCCTTCTTGTCGTCCACCAGCTGCCAGACCTGCTCCACGTTCCGCATGCCGCGCTCCATTTGCCGATCGGCGATGATCCTGGCGCAGGCGGGCGGCGGCGGGAAGCCGCGGCCGGTTTCGGCGCTCGTTGGGCGCGGATCCGTTTTGGCCGCCAAGACACGGCGGGGTATTTTCGCCATGAAATCTTACGGTGGCACGCCGTAGGCGCGGCACGAGCCGGCAAGCCGTACCATGACATGCCGATATCGTTCCGAGACTGAATCCGGGGTCAGATGGCCGCGATTGCGGCAGAATTCCTCTTGGGGCGACGGTAAGCGATAAATCCAAGACCGATGAGACCCGTGAGCAGCACCGTCCAGCTTGGGGGAGCCGGCACGGTGGTTGGTATCGCGGTCAAGGTCAGGTCTTCGGTGGCGAGGGTCTCGGTAGGTTCATATTCGTAAAGCCCATAGGTTCCGCCGCCGCCGATGATTGCAGAAATATTGGCGGATAGGAAGGGACTGGGACCCGAGACATAGCCCAGAAGCAGGCCTAGGTCGTCGAGCGCCGGATCGAGGTTCGGAAGCAGGATATTGTCGTATACGAAATAGTTGCCTGGGCCAAAGGCCGGCCCGCCCGGTTGGCCACCGGCGAGGTCCACCATGTCACCAAAGAACGTGCCGGATGCGCTCGTTATGTTGTTCGAGGCGTCGGTATCGAGAGTGAGGTCCACGTTGGTTCCGGTCAGGGTGAAAACCGAAGCCTCTGCAGCTGCGGAAGAAAAGACCACTCCTGCCGCCACGGCCGTAATCAAGGCGACTTTTGTCGCGACGCCATGTCCCCAATTCATCGAAACCTCCCGAAGTTACAAATTTCTTTTATGATCGTAAAGAGTGTCACGGCGCTGCGTGGAGAGTCAATGGCTCTGCGGGGATGTCCCGCTGTTTTGAGGTGGCCCCCACGGCGAGGACCGTCGGGACCGGTTACCTGGAGCGTGCTCACCTTGATTGGACACGCTCCAAGTAGTTTTTCCGAGCGGATTCACCGGCCGCCGGGGGGCGGAGGGTTCAGCCGAGGGCGCCGACGTAGGATTGGAGGGTCTGCCAGGCCTCGGACCCGAAGGTTTTGCGCCACTCGGCGTAGAAGGAGGTTTTGGCAAGCGCGGCGCGGAAATCCTCGGTGGGCGGGGTGTTGGCCTTCAGGCCCTGGGATTCGAGCTTGGCGGCGAGCGAGGCGTTGAGGGCGGCGATGTCCGTGCGGTCGGCCAGCGCCGCGTGGTCGAGCTCGTCGGAGACGATCGCCGAGACGTCGGCGGGGAGCTTCTTCCAGGCTGGGCCGTTGGCGAGCATCCAGAAGCCGTCCCATTGATGGTTCGTGAGCGAGACGTATTTCTGGACCTCGTAGAACTTCACCGTCTCGATGATGGAAAGCGGATTCTCCTGGCCGTCCACGAGATGGGTCTGAAGCGCGGTGTAGACCTCGGCGAAGTTGAGCGTGGTGGGTGCGGCGCCGAGCGCCTGGAAGAGCGAGACGCTGAGCTGGCTCGGCGGGACGCGGATCTTGAAGCCCTTGAAGCTCGCGGCGTCGGTGATCGGGTGCGTGCCGGAGGTGACCTCGCGGAAGCCGATATCGAACATCTTGCGGATGGGATGGAGGCCCGCGGTTTCGATGCGGGCGCAGATCAGGTCGCCCAACTTGCCGTCCATCGCCGGCCAGACCTGGCTGTAATCCTTGAAGGCGAAGCCCAGCGCATTGATCGCGGCGAGCGGGACGGCCGTGGAAAGGACCGAGCCGGAGGCGGTGTAGAATTGCAGCGCGCCGGAGCGGACCTGGGAGAGCATGTCCGTGTCGGTGCCGAGCTGGCCGGCGGGGAAGATCTGGAGATCGAAGCGGCCGTTGGTTTTTTGGCGGATGCGGGACGCGGCCGCGCGGACGCGGATGTTGAGCGCGTAGTCGTAGGGGACGTTGTTGCCGAACTTGTAGGTGAACTCGGCGGCATTCGCCGGGTAATGGAGGATGGTCGCGGCGAGGGACGCGGCCCCGGCCGTCTTGATGAACTGGCGTCTGCTTTTCGGCTTCATGTATTCCTCCGCTTTCATTGGTTGGCGGCGAGCGTCGCGAGATCGGGGAACGGGCGGATGGGATCGCTGCCGTCCCAGGTTTCGGCGGCCTCGCGGATCATGCGGAAGAGCGTGCCCTTGGGGCCGGCGATCTCCGAGAGCTCGACGACCGAGCCGGGATGGGATTCGGTCTCGAAATAGACGTAGCGGCCGCGCTCGCCGACCTCGCCGGACATGCCGACGGTGAGGCCGTGGCCGCGCGCGCGGGCGAAGTCGGCGTCGAAATTCTCGGTCCAGCAGGCGACGTGCTGGAGGCCGCCGTGATGGGCGGCGAGGAAGTCGCGGTACATCGAAGGCGCTTCGTTGCGGGTCTGGATCAGCTCCACCTGGAGCGGGCCGGAATTGGCAAGCGCCACCGAGAGCGCGATCGGCGAGGGAGCGCCGCGATAGCGGAACTCGCGCACCGGGACGCGCTCGGCGTAGAACCAGGGGCCGACGCCGAGAGTCGTGGACCAGTGGCGCATCTCCGCCTCGATGTCGTAAACAACGTAGCCGAGCTGGCGGATCGGGCCGAAGATCTGGCTCATGGGGGCTCTTTCGCTGGGAACGGGGGCGGCGTTCAGGCGAGGGGTCCGGAGTATTTTTCCAGGAGCGCCCAGGCGGTGGGCCCGAATTTCTTTTTCCATTCGGTGTAGAAGCCGGCGGAGACGAGGGCCTGGCGGAAGGCGGCGCGGTCGGGCGTGTTGAAGAGCATGCCCTGGCCGGTGAGCTTCGCCTGGAGCGAATTGTTCATCACGACCATTGCCTGGCGCTGGCGGAGCGCGGCGGCGTTCATCTCCTCGGCGAGGATCTGCTGGAGATCGGGCGGGAGTTTTTCCCAGGCCGGCTTGTTGAGGAGGAGGAAGTATCCGTCCCACATATGGTTGGTGAGGGCGACGTATTTCTGGACCTCGAAGAGCTTGCCGGTCTCGATGACGACGAGCGGGTTTTCCTGTCCGTCCACGATGTGGGTCTGGAGCGCGGTGTAGGTTTCGCTCCAGTTGATCGGGGTCGGCGCGGCGCCGAACGCGCGAAAGAGCGAGAGCCAGAGCGGGCTCGGCGGGACGCGGATCTTGAAGCCGCGGAGGTCGGCGGGGGCCGCGACCTTCTTCTCGCTGCTGGTGATCTGGCGGAAGCCGTTGTCCCAATGCTTGTCGAGCGCGTGGAAGCCGACCGTGGAGAGTTGCGCGCGGAGATAGTCGCCGAGCCCGCCGTCCATCGCCGCCCAGACATGGGCGTAGTTGGGAAAGGCGAAGGGCAGGTTGTAGATCGATTCGACGGGCAGCATCGTCGAGAGGATGTTGCCGGACATCGTCAGCATCTCGACCGCGCCGGAGCGGATCTGGGCCAGCATGTCGGTGTCGCCGCCGAGCTGGTTATTGGGGAAGAGGAGGATGGTGAGCCGGCCCTTCGAGCGCGCGGCGATGTTGGCGGCGGCCTCGCGGAGCTCGATGTTGAGGGGATGGGTGACGGGAAGGTCGTCGCCGAGGCGGTAGGTGAATTTCTGCGCCGCAGAGGCGCGCGGAGCGGCGAGGAGGCCGCCGGCGGCGAGGCCGAGGCCGGTCGCGACGAGAGTGCGGCGTTGGATTTGCGTCATTGATCGTTTCCTCCGTTTGGTTGGCGCGAGGTCAGAAGTGGCCGGTCGAGAGGGCGGGGAAGAAGGCGACGAGGAGGAGCGCGCCGAAGAGGGCGGCGATGTAGGGCCAGCAGGCGCGCATCGCTTTTTCGGGCGGGACGCCGCCGATCGCGCAGGCGGTGTAGAATCCGACGCCGAGCGGCGGCATGAAGAGGCCGAGGCCCATCGCGAGCACGACGACGATCGCGTAATGGACGAGGTCGATGTGGAGCTCGCCGGCGATCGGGAAAAGCAGAGGGCCGAACAGGACGATTGCGGGGATGCCCTCGAGGATGCAGCCGAGCATGACGAAGACGACGACCGAGATCGCCATGAAGCCGACCGCGTGGCCGGGGACGTGGGCCATCGTGTCGGCGAGCGTGCCGGCGAAGCCGGACTGGGTGAGCGCCCAGGCCATCGCGGTTGCGGTGCCGAGGATCATCAGGATGGCGCCGGAGAGCGAGGCGGTTTCGACGAGCACGGGCAGGAGGCGGTGCCAGTCGAAGCGGCGGTAGATGAGGAGCGCGATCAGCACCGTGTAGACGATGCCGATGGTGGAGACCTCGGTGGCGGTGGCGACGCCGGCGACGACGGCCCAGCGGATGAGGAGCGGCAGGACGAGCGCGGGAAGGGCGGCGATGAAGGCGCGCAGCACTTCGCGGAGCGAGGCGCGGCGGAGCTCGCGCCCGACATTGCCGCGGGCGCGGAGGAAGGCGACGAAGGCCAGCGCGAGCGCGCCGATGAAGGCGGGTAGCAGGCCAGCGGCGAAGAGGCCGGCGATCGAGACGCCGGTGACGGCGCCGATGGTGATCAGCACGATGCTGGGCGGGATCGTTTCGGCCATGGCGCCGGCGGTCGAGAGGAGGCCGATCAGGTCGCCGTCCTGCATGCCGCGGCGGCGCATCTCGGGGAACAGCACGGGGACGACGGCGGCCATGTCGGCGGCCTTCGAGCCGGAGATGCCGGAGACCAGGTACATCGCGCCGAGCAGGACGTAGGAGAGGCCGCCGCGGAGATGGCCGACGAGGGCGGCCATGAGGGTCACGAGGACGCGCGCGAGGCCGGTCATCTCGATGAGCAGGCCCAGGAAGACGAAGAGCGGGACGGCGAGGAGGATGAGGGAGGACATGCCCTCGTCCATCCGCATGACGACGATGGAGGTGGGCACGGAGGTGACCAGCGTGAGGTAGGACATGGTGGCGACGCCGAAGCCGAAGGCGATCGGGCAGCCGATGGCGACGAGGGCGGCGACGATGAGGCCGAAGAAGATTGCGAGGTTGTAGTTGCCGATCGCCTCGAGCCAGGGCGAGGCGGCCCAGAGGGCGACGCCGAGCACGGCGATGACGGCGAGCGAGATCGCGGCCTCGCGCGGATCGCTCGTGCGGAGGATGCGCAGCGCCGAGGTCGCGAGCATGAGCACGGTGCCGACGAGGATGGCGGCGACGCGGTAGCTGTCGTGCATCTGGAGCGTGGGCGTGATGATCGCCCATTGGGTGATGGTGTAGTTGGCGGCGGGGGCGATGATTTCGATGACGAAGAGGGCGACGAACATGGCGGCGAGGGAATCGAGGCGTGCCTGCCAGGTGGGCGAGAGCCAGCGCGAAAGGGCGGAGAGGCGCATGTGGTGGCCGCGGCGGAGCGCGATGACGGCGCCGAGCATGACCAGCCAGAGGAAGAGGGCGCTGGCGAGCTCGTCGGTCCAGACCAGAGGGCGGTCGAGCGCGTAGCGGAAGATGACACCGGTGAAGAGGATGGCGACCTCGGCGATGACGAGGGCGGCGGCGGGGAGCTCGGTGATCAGCGCGAGCGCTTTTTCGAGGCGTGCGATGAGGGCGGGGGCGGCGTGGGCAAAAGTTTGGGGGTCCAGGGCCCCGGGCCCTGGCGGGGGTCCAGGGGGCGGAGCCCCCTGGAGGTGTGCGTGAGCAGAACCCCTGCTCATTGGCCGGCCTTGATGCGGGCGAAGTAATCTTCCCCGCCCATTTGCCCGCCCTTGAGCGCGATCTCTAGCTTGGGCGCGGCTTCGTCCGGGCCGTGCGCCTCGAAGAGGGCGGCGCCTGCGGTGGTCGGTGCGGCGGCGGTGAGGGCGGCGATGCCGAGGGCGCCGGCGGCGCGGCCGGAGGTGTCGCCGCCGGCGATGACGAGGCGGCGGAGGCGGGCCTCGCGGCGCAGCTCGGCGAGGATGCGGCCGAGGCCGTCGCCGATGCGTTGGTGGACCGTGTCCGCGTCCGCGCCGGTGGTGGCGAGCGCGGTGGCGAGGGCGGACGCGGCGGGATCGTCGGGGCCGCGGGCGGTGAAGACGATGGGGTCCGCGCCTTGGCCGAGGCTGGCTAGGGCGGCGGCGGAGGCCTGGTGGACGAGACTATCCCAGTGGGCGGGATCGACGGCGGCGGATGCGTCGAGGCGGATGGCGCGGAAGCCGTGGGTTTCGGCCCAGGCGATCTGGGCGGCGGTGAGCGGGGAGCAGGAGCCGGAGACGGCGGCGAGGCGGGCCACCGGGCCGGCGTGCGGCGGCGCGGGGGCGGCGCCGAGGAGGCCGGTGCGGCGCCAATGGGCGATGAGCGCCTCCTCGATGCCTTGCGAGCCGATGGCGAAGAGGCGTTCGCCGCGATGCTCCCAGATGAGGCGGCCGGCAACGGCGAGGGTTTCGTCATCGACCACGTCGAGGGCGATGATTTCGGCGCCGGCAGCGCGGGCGGCGGCGAGGGCGGCGTCGGCGCGGCCTTCCTTCATCGCCACGAGATCGACGAGGCCGGTTGGCGTGCCGGTCTGGCGGGCGAGATGGAGGCGGAGGTCCGATTCCGTCATCGGCGTGACGGGATGGCGGCGCGTGGTGGGATGGCGGTCGAGGCGCCAGATGGCGCCGAAATCATTGCCCCCGGCGCGGGCGAAGAGGTTGCCGAAGGCCTGATAGCGCCCGACGGCGGGCGAGGCGGCCAGCAACGGCGTCCAGGCGCCGGCCAGGATGGGGGCGGCGAGCGCGGCGGCGTGGCCGATCGAGCCGGTTTCGGGTGATGAATCGAAGGTCGAGCAGACTTTGTATTGGGTAATGGCGGCGTTGAATGCGGCCAGCGCACGGAAGATGGGCGGCAGCGCGCGATCCATCCAGGAGGGGCTTTTCGCGCGTGCGATGCCGGCGATGCCGAAAGCGCGGGCGGCGGCGAAGCGGCGGATTTGTTCCGGTTTCGGAATATCTAGGAAGAGGACGGCAGGAACGCCGGCGAAGGCGAGGGTTTCCGCCACCGCGGCGGCGCCGGTGAAGTCATCGCCATACCAGGCGAGCAGGGGGCGCCCGGAGGTCATTGGAAGCGCTCGAGCGCCTGGGCGAGCGCGGGGTGGGCGCGAGCGTGCTCCTCGATCGGGACGCCGGCGATGGCGGCCTTCCAGGCCTCGGTGAAGCTCGCGAGCCCGGCGGCGGGGCCGGCGGGATGGGCGAGGATGCCGCCGCCGGCAAGATGGATGAGGTCGGTCGAGCCGAGGCCGCGATAAGTGCCGGCGGCCTGGCGCGGGGTTTGGCCGGAGGAGAAGACCGGCATGGCGAGGCAGGGCTTTTCGGCGAAGATGGGCGTGAGGCAGGCGCGGGCGGAGGCGAGCACGCTCTCGTCCGATTCGGCGAACTTGTTGGCGAGCCCGTTGACGTGCATGTGGTCGGCGCCGGCGAGGCGCCAGATTTTCTGCCAGGCGATGTAGGACCAGCCGAGCAGCGGATGGCGCGAGAGCGCGCCCCAGCCGTTGCGGTGGGCGTGGATGGGGAGATCGGCGTGGCGGGCGAGCTCGAGCATGCCGACGAGGCCCAGGGAATTGAGGCTGGCCATCACGCAGGTGCCGCCGAGGTCGCGCACGAGGTCGTGGCGGCGCTTCATCTGCCCGAGATCGCCCGTGATGTTGAAGGCGTACATGACCTTCTTGCCGGTGCGCGATGCGGCTTCGTCGATCTCGCGCATCACCGCGCGGGCGCGGGCCTCGAAGGGGGCGTGGCGATTGTCCGATTGCAGCTCGTCGTCCTTGATGAAGTCGATGCCGGCGGCGGCGAGGGTTTTGACGAGGGCGGCGATGGAATCGGCGTCGAGGCCGATGCTGGGCTTGACGATGGTGCCGAGGAGCGGGCGGCCCTCGACGCCGGCGAGGCGGCGGGTTCCGGCAACGCCGAAGCGCGGGCCGGGATAGGCCGCGGCGAAGGAAAGCGGGATGCGGAGATCGAGGAGCTTGATGCCGGAGAGCCGCTTCAGCTCGAAGAGATTGCCGGCGACGGCGGCGAGCAGGTTGGGGAGCGAGCCCGCGAAGTTCTCGACGGGCCAGGAGAGGGTGGCGCGGGCGCGGAGCCAGCGGGCGCGGCCGGGGGGATGGGCGGCGTCGGGGAGTGAGGGCTGCGCGACCTCGTCCTCGAGCACGATTGCCTCGACGCGCGCGGCGGCGCGGGCGAGGAGCTCGGGCGTTTCGCCGGGCACGGCGACGAAGGTGCCGCTCGACTGCTCGCCCGCCATCGCGGCCGCGACGTCGGCAGGCGGGAAGGCGGTCTCGATCAGATAGTCGGCCTGGATGCGTTCGCTCATGGGTGGCGCTCAGCCGACCCGGCAATGGACGCCGCCATCGACTGGCAGGCAGACGCCGGTGATGTAGGCGGACTCGTCGGAGGCGAGGAAGAGGGCGGCGTGGGCGATGTCCCAGCCGGTGCCCATCTTGCCGGTGGGCGAGAGGCGGTCGCGGGCCTGGACCATTTCGTCGGCGCTCGCGTACTGGCCGGCGATCTGCTGATGGATGAGGGGGGTGTTCATGTAGCCGGGCATGATCGCGTTCACGCGGATGCCCTTGGCCGCGTACTGGAGGGCGAGGCCGACGGTGAACTGGTTCACCGCGCCCTTGGCCGCGTAATAGGCGATGTAGGGATAGCCGGTGTAGCGGATGGCGGCGAGCGAGGAGATGTTGACGATCGCGCCCTTGCCCTGGCGCTCCATGACCGGCAGCACATGCTTGCAAGTGAGGAACATTCCGGTTGCGTTGATGTCGAGGACGCGGTGCCAGGCTTGCTCGGAGAGCTCGACCGGGCCGCCCATCTCGGTGATGCCGACATTGTTGTGGAGGATGTCGATGCGGCCGTGGCGGCCGAGCGCGGACGCGACGATGGCGTGGACCTGATCCGATTTCGTGACGTCGGCGGTGGCGGCCTCGCAGGTGCGGCCTTCGGCGGCGATGATTGCGGCGGTTTCCGCGGCGGCGGCTTCGTTGATGTCGATGGCGACGACGCGCGCACCCTCGCGGGCGAAGAGGACCGCGGTCGCCTTGCCGTTGCCCCAGCCGGGCCCGACCGAGCCCGCGCCGAAGACGAGTGCGACTTGACCTTCCAGGCGTCCGGGCATTCCCTCTCCCCGCTATCCAGGTGTTTGTGAAATCCGGCGATGGAAACCCGCGACTTCCGCTATTTCCTCAAGGCGGTGGAGCTGGAGAGCGTGTCGCGCGCGGCGACCGCGCTCGGCATCACCCAGCCGGCGCTGAGCCGGCAGATCCAGGCGCTGGAGGGCGAGCTTGGGCGGGCGCTGCTCCGGCGCACCGGGCGCGGCGTGCAGCCGACGGAAGCGGGGGTGCGGTTCGCGGCGGAGGCGGGGAAGATCCTGGCCGAGCTTGACGCGCTGCCGGCAGCACTCAGGCATGGGCCGGCGGCGCCGAGCGGGCTCGTTTCGCTGGCACTCCCCGCGAGCATCAGCGACGGGCTGCTGCCCGACCTCTATGCGACGCTGCGACAGCGGTTTCCCGGGATCGCGCTTCGCGTGAGCGAGGCGGCGACGGGTGCGGCGATCGAGCTTCTGAAGGCGCGGGCGGTGGATGTCGCGATCCTGCATCAGCGGGCGGACTTCGGGCGACTGGCGGTGGAGCGGCTGATCGACGAGCCGCTCTGCCTCGTCAGCGCGGCGGGGCGGGCGATTTCCGCGGAGCCGATGATCCCGCTCGCCGCGCTGGAGCGGATCGATCTCATCCTGCCGACGGCTGCGAGCGGGCTGCGCGCGCTCTTGGAGGCCGAGGCGGCGCGGCAGGGGCTGAAATTGAGCGTCGCGGTCGAACTCGATTTGGTGGCGGCGATCAAGAATTTGGTGATGGCGGGGCTCGGGCACACGGTGCTGCCAGCCTTCACCGTGGCGCGCGAGGCGGCGGCGGGGATGGTCGCGGTGCGGCGGATCGGGGCGCCGCCGCTGGCGCGGCGGCTGGTGATCGGGCGGCTCGCGCATCGGCCGCAGAGCTTCGCCACGCGGGAGGTGATCGCCTCGGTGCGCGAGCTGGCGGCGCGTCATGCCGCGACCCTCGGATAAAGAAGGGGGGTAGAGAAGGCGCGTCGGTTCCTCCCGGTCTTGGGGCGCTTCCAAACGGGCGCCGCTTGCTTCGGGGCGGAGCGTGCCGCGGGCGGGCGGGCGAGGGAACCGGCCGTCTTATTTTATCAGCTTTCGGATTTTGTTATAGCGGGCGAGGCAATGCCGACGCTCCGCCAGCTCCGCCAGTTCCTGGCCGCCGCCGAGGCGGAGAGCCTGAGCAAGGCCGCCTCGCTGCTCGGGACCGTGCCGTCGGCGCTCTCGGCGCAGATCACGGCGCTGGAGGCGGAGCTGGGCTGCCGGCTGTTCCGGCGGGACGGGCGGGGCGTGCACCCGACCGAGGAGGGGCTGGAGCTGAAGCGGCATGTGCGGCGGATCCTCGACGCGGCGCACGAGCTGAAGGACGAGATCGCCAACCCGGGGCGGGCGATCGCGGGCGAGGTGAGGCTCGGGCTGTTGCCTTGGCTCTGCCGGGCGATGGCGGCGCTGCTGATGGGCGAGGCGCGGGCACGCTTCCCCGAGCTCGGGCTGGTGCTGCGGGACGGGCGGAGCGGGGAGCTGGCGGAGGCCTTAGCGGGCGGGGCGCTCGATCTGGCGAGCCTGCACGCGCACGAGGCTCGGGCCGAGCACCGGGCGCTGGCATTGGGCGATTCGGGGCTCTGTGTCGCGGGGCCGGTGGGCGCGTGGCCGACAGGGGGCGGGCCGATGGGGTTCGCGGAGGCGGCGCGGCTGCCGCTCATCCTGGAGAGCCAGCGGCACGGGCTGCGGACGGTGCTCGAGGAGGCGGCGCGGGCGGAGGGGATCGCGCTCGCGCCGGCGTTCGAGGTCGATTCCGATGCGGCGACGATGGCGCTGATCGAGGCCGGGCAGGGCTACGCGATCCTTCCCTATGCGGGGATCGAGGGGCGGATCGCGGCGGTGGGGCTGGCGGGGGGGCCGGCGGCGCCGATCGTGCTGGCGCGCTCCGTGCGGAACCGGCAGACGGCGGCGGCGGGCGCGCTGGCGCGGCTGGTGCAGGAGCTGGCCGCCGGGGTGCCTCGCGTTCCCTTGGGTTCTCGTCGATGATGCGGCCTTCCTCTCCGGGGACGGGATCATGCAGCGCGAGGACCTGGTGTTCGCCGGCATCTGCGACTGGGCGGGGCTGGTGCGGGGAAAGGCGTTCCCGGTCGCGGACACGCAGATGCGGCTCGCCAAGGGCGTGGGGCTCACCCACTCGAACATCATGATGTCCTGCTTCGGGCCGATCTATGCGACGCCGTTCGGGACGGCGGGCGACCTCATCATCCGGCCGGACCCGCGGGCGCATGTCGCGGTGCCGTTCGAGGACGGGACGGCGGAACGGTTCTATCTCGGCGATATCCAGAACACCGACGGGACGCCTTGGGAATGCTGCCCGCGGGACTTCCTCAAGCGGGCGATCGCGGGGCTGGCGGGCTACGGGCTCGGGCTTCGGGCGAGCTTCGAGCAGGAGTTCGTCTACACGGGGATCGAGGACCGGCCGGGCGCGACCTATGCGCTCGATGCGTTCCGCCGGCAGGGCGTCTTCGGGGAGGCGCTGACCTCGGCGCTGAACGCGGCGGGGCTCGGGGCGGACAGCTTCCTGCCGGAATATGGGCCGCGGCAGTTCGAGGCGACGGTGGCGCACGAGCCGGCGCTGCGCGCGGCGGACGGGGCGGTGATCTTGCGCGAGATGGCGCGGGGGGTGGCGTGGCGGCTGGGGCACCGGGCGATCCTCGCGCCGATGCTGGAGCCGGGCGGGATCGGCAACGGGACGCATGTGCATATGAGCCTCTGGGAGGGGGCAAAGCCGGTGACGCACGATGCGGCGCGGGCCTATGGGGTGAGCGCGCGGGCGGAGCCGTTCTTTGCCGGCATCCTCGCGCACATGGCGGCGATCTCGGCTTTCTCGGCCGCTTCGGTTGCGTCCTATTTCCGGCTGACGCCGAACCGGTGGGCGCCGGTCGAGGCGAATGTGGGGCTACAGGACCGGGGGGCGGCGTTGAGGGTGGCGCCGGTGTTCGCGACCGCCGAGATGCCGCCCGCCGAGCAGTTCAATGTCGAGTTCCGGGTCGCGGACGCGTCCTGCTGCCCCTACCTCGCGCTCGGCGCGCTGATCCATGCGGGGGTGGACGGGCTGAAGCGGGGGCTGGCGCTGCCGGCGCCGGGCGCGGCGGCCCCGGTGCTGCCGCGGAGCCTGGCCGAGGCGCTGGCGGCGCTGACGGCCGACGAGGCGGCCAGGGGCTGGTGGAGCGAGACGGCGATGGCGGCCTATATCGGGTTCAAGAAGGCGGAGATCGGGGCGCTGGCCGGGCTCGAGGATGCCGAGATCTGCGAGCGATATGCCGCCGTCTACTAGGCAGGGGACGGAGGTTCTCTCGCTGCTCGGGGCGGGCGAGCCGCCGCCGGCAAGGCGGCTGAACCCGAGGGGAAAGAGCGATTTCCTGCTGACCGCCGATCACGCGGGGCGGCGGATTCCAAGGGCGCTCGGGGATCTCGGGCTGGCCGCGGCGGAGCGGCGGCGGCATATCGCATGGGACATCGGGATCGCGGGGCTGACGCAGCGGCTCGCCGCACGGCTCGACGCCGTGGCGCTGCTGCAGCGCTATTCGCGGCTGGTGATCGACTGCAACCGCTCGCCCGACGTGCCGAGCGCGTTTCCGGAGGTGAGCGAGGCGACGGCGGTGCCGGGGAACGCGGGACTGACGGCCGTGGAGAAGGAGCGGCGGCGGCAGGCGATCTTCGCGCCCTATCACGCCGCGATCACGGCCGAGCTGACGCGGCGGCGCGTGGCGGGGCGAAGGTGCGTGTACGTCGCGATGCACAGCTTCACCCCGATCTTCAAGGGCGTGGCGCGGGGAATGGAGTGCGCCGTGCTGTATCATCGGCGCCCAAGGCTTTCGCATGCGCTGGCGGGGCTGCTGCGGGCGGAAGGCGATGTCGTGGTGGGCGAGAACGAGCCCTATCGGGTGAGCGATCAGAGCGACTACGGCGTGCCGGTGCATGCGGAGCGGAATGGGCTCGACTATCTCGAGATCGAGATCCGCCAGGACCTGATCGCGACGGCGGCGGGCGAGGAGGCTTGGGCGGAGCGGCTGGGGCGGCTGCTGCCGGCCGCTTTGGAACGGATCGGAGAAGATCGGGAATGAGGGATTTCGGGCTGAGCCGCGAGGTGAAGGTGGAGAAAGGGAAGACGGCGCTGCTCTTCATCGACGTGCAGAAGCACTCGGCGCCGGGCGGCGGGGGGTATGCGGGGCTTTCGGCGGAGGAAATCGAGGCGACGTATGGATATTTCCTCGCGGAGATGCGGGCCCGCGCGGTGCCCAACATGCAGCGCTTGCAGCGCGCGGCGCGGGCGGCGAAGGTGGAGGTGATGTACACCGTGATCGAGGCGCTGACGCAGGACGGGCGGGACCTCAGCCTCGACTACAAGATTTCGCGAATTTTCTGCGCCAAGGGATCGCGCGACGCGGAGATGCTGGACGAGATCGCGCCGGAGGGGGACGAGATCGTCATTCCGAAGACTTCGTCATCGGTGTTCATCTCGACGAACATCCACTACGTGCTCGGCAATCTCGGGGTGAAATACCTGATCGTGGCCGGTGTGCTGACCGACCAATGCATCGATTCGGCGGTGCGCGACGCCTGCGACCTCGGCTACCTGGTGAGCTTGGTGACGGATGCGTGCGCCAGCTTAAGCAAGGCACGGCAGGAGAGCGCGCTCGCCAACAACCGCGGCTATTGCCGGCAGGTGACGACCGCGGCGATGTGCGAGGAGCTGGAGGGACTTGGCTGAAGGGGGAGCGCCGGCGGGTCGTTGACCTTGCCGGGGGAAGGGATAAGTTGCGCCCGGCTCGCGCCGTGGTCGCGCGGGACCAAACGGCCGGGGGCAAGCGTCCATGAGCAGAGCAATTTCCCGCAAGACATTCCTGGCCGGCGCCGCCGCGGCGACGGGCGCGGCCGTGCTGGCGCCCTATGTGGCCCGGGCGGCGAAGCGATACGTGATGAAGTTCGGGATCGACCTCGCCTCCGACCACCCGACCACCGTGCACGTGGCGGCGGCGGCGGCTTCGGTGAAGAAGGCGACCGACGGGGCGGTGCAGATCGGGGTTTTCCCGAACAGCGAGCTCGGAGACGACACCCACATGCTCTCCGACCTCAGGGCCGGGGCGATCGAGATGATGGGGATCGGCGACAATATCCTGGCGACGCTGGTGCCGAGTGCGGCGATCGACAATGTAGGCTTCGCGTTCAAGGACGGCACCACGGCCTGGACGGCGCTCGACGGGGCGGTGGGCGATATCGTCCGCGCCGACATCGCGAAGACCGGCCTCATGCCGATGCACGCGATCTGGGACGAGGGATTCCGCGAGATCACGACAAGCACCAGGCCGATCGTGACGCCGGCGGATCTCAAGGGCTTCAAGATCCGCGTGCCGCCGAGCCCCATCTCGCTCTCGCTCTTCAACGGGCTGGGCGCGGCGCCGGAGACGCTCAACGTGGCCGAGCTCTACACCGCGCTGCAGACGCATGTCGTCGATGGGCAGGAGAATCCGCTCGGCAACATCGAGACGCAGAAATTCTACCAGGTGCAGAAATATTGCTCGATGACCAACCATATGTGGGTTGGGTACTGGATGCTGGTGAGCGGGAGCTTCTGGAGCCGGCTGCCGGCGAACTATCGGAAGATCGTCGCCGACGCCTTCGACGCTCAGGCGCCGCTGCAGCGGACCGCCAACAACCAGCTCAATGCCTCGCTGCAGGCCAAGCTCACGCAGCAGGGAATGAGCTTCAACACGCCGGAGATCGCGCCGTTCCGGGCCAAGCTGGTGGCATCGGGCTTCTACAAGGAATGGCAGGGCAAGTTCGGCGCGACGCTGTGGTCGGCGCTCGAGAAATACACGGGGGCCCTCGCCTGAGCGGCTGAAGCGGCCGGCGGGGGAGCTTGGCGGGTAAGGGGGCGGGCGGGCCGCTGCGGCGGCTCGACCGCGCGATCGGCGCGATCGCCGAGGGCGGGGCGGCGATCCTCGTGCTGGCCGAGATCGCCATCCTGCTCGCCGGCGTGTTCTGGCGCTATGCGCTCGACAGCCCGCTCGTCTGGGTGGGCGAACTCGGCGAGATGCTGTTCCTCTGGCTGGTGAGCCTCGGCGCGGTGATTGCGCTCCGGCGCGGCGAGCATATGCGGATGACCGTTCTGGTGGGGCGGCTTCAGCCGGCGGCACAGGGGTTTCTCGGCCGGATCGCGGCGCTCGCGGCGATCATCTTCATCGTCGAGATCATCGTTCCGGGCTACGGCTACATGGTGCAGCAGGCGGCGATCACGACGCCGACGCTCGGGCTGCCGGGCTCGTGGGCGATCGCGGGCGAGCTTGCGGCCTTCGTGCTGCTGCTGGTGACGGCGCTCGGCCAGCTCTGCGCGGGCGCGGGATGGCGGGAGCTTGCGGCTTCCGTGGGCGTGGCGCTCGTCATCGGGCTTGGGCTCTGGGCGCTGGAGCCAGTGCTCGGGGCAATCGGCAATACCGACCTCGTGATTTTTTTCGTCGTGATGGTCGGGGCGTGCATCCTCAGCGGCGTGCCGATCGCCTTCAGCTTCGGCGTCTCGACGATGGCCTATCTCTATTTCACGACGACGATCCCGCTCTCGGTGATCATCAGCCAGATGGACCAGGGGATGTCGTCGATCGAGCTCTTGGCCGTGCCGATGTTCGTGGTGCTCGGCCTGCTGCTCGAGATGACCGGAATCGCGCGCGCGCTGGTCAACTTCCTGAGCGCGCTGGTGGGGCATTTCCGCGGCGGGCTCTCCTATTCGCTGATCGGGGCGATGTACCTGATCTCGGGGATCTCGGGATCGAAGGCGGCCGACCAGGCGGCGATCGCGCCGGTGCTGCTGCCGGAGATGCGGCGGCGGGGGGCCGATCCGGGCGAGCTGGTGGCACAGCTCGCCGCGTCGGCGGCGATGTCCGAGACCATCCCGCCGAGCCTCGTCTTGATCATCGTGGGCGCGGTCACCGGCGTTTCCACCTCCGCGCTCTTCAACGGCGGGCTGGCGCCGGCCTGTGTCGCGGCACTCGCGCTGGTGGTGCTGATCTTCTTCCGCAGCCGGGGCGAGCGGCCGGAGGGGACGCGGCCGCCGGCGCGAGAGGTCTGGGGCGTGTTCGTGGCGGCGATCCCGGCGCTGGTGCTGCCAGTGCTGATCCGCTACGCGGTGCTCGAGGGCGTGGCGACGGCGACCGAGGTCGCGACGATCGGCGTTGCCTACGCGGTGCTGGCCGGGCTCTTCGTCTATCGCCGGTTCGACTGGCGGCGAATCTTTCCGATTTTGGTGGAGACGGCGGCGCTCTCGGGGGCGATTTTGCTGATCATCGGCGCCGCCTCGGCGATGGCGTGGGCGCTGACCCAGGCGGGGTTCGCGCAATCGCTGGCGGCGCTGATGGCGGGGATCCCGGGCGGGCGGGCCGGATTCCTGGCGGTTTCGATCCTCGTGTTCATCGTGCTGGGGAGCGTGCTCGAGGGGTTGCCGGCGATGGTGCTGTTCGGGCCGCTGCTCTTCCCGATCGCGCAACAGGCCGGGATCAATGTCGTGCAGTATGCGATCGTGGCGATCCTGGCGATGGGCATCGGACTTTTCTCGCCACCCTTCGGGGTTGGCTTCTACCAGAGCTGCGCGATCGGGCGGGTGACCAGCGACCAGGCGCTGGGGAAAATCTGGCCCTATATGGCGAGCCTGGTCGCGGCACTGGCGGTGGTGGCGGCGGTGCCGTGGCTCAGCGCGGGGTTTTTGTGACCGAGGGGCAGAGCCCCCGCGTTTCGTCAATCGAGGGTGGCGGCGACGAGCTTGGCGCGGCCTGCGGGGTCGGGGCGAGCATAGGCCGGAGGGGGACGAGGTCGTCATTCCGAAGACCTCGTCGTCGGTCTTCATCTCGACGAACATCCATTGCGTGCTCGGCAATCTCGGGGTGAGATATCTGATCGTGACCGGCGTGCTGACCGACCAATGCATCGATTCGGCGGTGCGCGACGCCTGCGACCTCGGCTATCTGGTGAGCCTGGTGACGGATGCGTGCGCCAGCTTAAGCAAGGCGCGGCAGGAGAGCGCGCTCGCCAACAACCGCGGCTATTGCCGGCAGGTGACGACCGAGGCGATGCGCGAGGAGCTGGCGCGGCTGGGTTGAGGAGCCTCTGCAGCCCGGCGGGGTATGCCAGCGCGCTTTGTGTTTCGGCGTCCGACCGGGTGCCAGGCCGCAGAGTTTCGTGGGAAGCATAGCGATCACGAAACGTCGCGTGAATCGGGCACCAGGGCGAGACCTCTGTGTCAGCTTTCTGCGAAAGTTGGCATTAGCAACCCCCCTCCTGCCGCACGCGGTTCGGCAGCAATCCGCCCATGCCTTCGAGGACGGGGTAGGCGCCGGCGGCGACGAGATGCGAGTTCACCTGCTTGAGATCGCGCAGCATGTCGAGGTGGAGCGAGCTGGCGACGGCTGCCGCCGTTTTGCCCTCCCGGAGGAACTGGAAGTGGATGTCGGTCGCGCGCGCCTCCAGATCGCGGAACGCCTCCTTCTCGGCAACGAGTTGGCGGGCCGCGCGTTCGTCGGCATTGACGAAGAGTGCGGCGGCGCGATGCAGGTTGGCGATGAGGCGGTCGACGACGCCCAAGAGGCCGGTCTCGTTCTCGGGGGAAAAGCGGAGGCCCCGCTTGAGCTTCTTGGCGGCCAGATCGAGCAGGCCGCGGTCGACGACGTCGCCGGCGTGCTCGAGGTTCGTAGCAAAGGCGAGGATCTCGGTGAGGCGCTGGTGGTCCGCCGCCGTCATCGCCTCGGGATCGAGCCGCGAGAGGTAGGATTTGATCGCGGTGTTCAGCCGGTCCAGCAGGTCGTCGAGCCGCTTGGTCTCGGCGATCCGCTTGCGATCGGTCGATTGCAGGGTTTCCTTGAGGCCGAGCAGCATCGCCTCCAGCACGTCGGCCAGGCGGAGCGCCTCGCGCGCGGCGCCGCCGAGGGCGACGCCGGGCGCCTCGCACGCGCCCTCATCGAGGTAGAGCGGCCGCCCGGGATCGTGCGGCGCAATCCGCGCCGGCAGGAGGCGGCGCAGCATCGCGGCGTAGGGACCGAGGAGCGGGAAGAAGGCGAGGGCCAGGGCGAGATTGAAGAGCGTGTGAAAATCCGCGACGGCGCGCCCGGGATCCGGTTCGGCGGCGATCAGCGCGGTGCCGATCCTGGGAAGGAAGATGAGCGCAATGACCGTGCCGATGACGCGGTTGAGCAGATTGCCGAGCGGCGCGCGGCGCGCCACCGGATCGTCGCCGGCGCCGCCCTCCAGCACCGGGTTGATCGCGGTGCCGAGATTGGCGCCGAGCACGAGCGCGAAGGCGGCCTCCGGCGGGATGACGTGCTCGGCCGCGCAGGACATCGTCAGCAGGATCACGGCGATGCTGGAGTGTGCTGCCCATGTCAGGCCGGCGGCGAGCAACACGTCGAGCACCGGCTGCGTCGAGATCGCGCCGAGGAGCAGATGCAGGCTCGGCTCGTCCTCGTAGGGCGTCACCAAGGCGAGGATCTGGTTGAGCGCGATCAGCATCAGGCCGAGCCCGATCGCGACCCGGCCGAGATCGCGCGTGCGGGTCTCCTGGCCCTGGCGGAAGAGCAGCACGCCGAGCAGGATCAGGGCCGGGGCGACGTCGACGATGTCGAACGAAAGCAGCTGGACGATCAGCGTGGTGCCGACATTCGCCCCCAGCATCACGGCAAGCGCAGGGACGAGCTCGACCAGGCCGCTCGCCGCGAAGCCGGTGACCATCAGCCCGGTCGCGGTGCTGCTCTGCAGGACCGCGGTGATCCCGAGGCCGGCGAGGAAGGCGCGGAAGCGGTCGCGCAACGCGACGCCCAGGATCTGCCGCAGGCGCGCACCGAAGGCGCGCTGCACGCCTGTCTGGACCATGCGCACGCCCCACAGCAGCAGGGCGACCATGCCGGCGAGATCGAGCAGCGTCAGCGTGCTACCCATTTCCCAGCGAGCGTCCTCCCTCACGGATGGCAGGCCGGACGGCAAGGGGCAAGGCGCCCAAGGTGCGCGTAGCGGGAGCCGACGACAAGGGCAGAGGGGTGGGTGGCGGGGGCAAATCCTGGCCGGCTAGCGCCCCCGGCTGCTCGCGAAGGAAGCGATCAGCGCCTTCAGCCCGCTCTCTTCAGCTGCTTCTACCGCATCGGCGGGCAGGAACCAGCGGATCGCCCGCTGCCGCCATTCGGGCCAAACCTTCTCTTGCCGCCTCACGCGCAATGCAAAGACTCTCACCTCACAGGGCACCGCGATCGCCTTCTCATCCAGGAACTTGCTGTAGAGGTACCGGCCGATCGATTTACTGCCGACGGTCCCGCGTACGCCCGCTTCCTCGTACGCCTCGCGGGCGGCCGATCTGCTCGGACCCAGCCCCCTTATCGGCCAGCCCTTGGGAATGATCCAGCGCTTGGTTTGGCGGCTGGTGACCAGCAGTACCTCGAGGCCCGCAGCCTTGCTCTTACGGAAGGGAAGAGCACCGTATTGCAAGCGGACCGCCGGTTTCCGCGCCGACTTCTTCTTTGCGGGGTTCCCCTTGCTCGCTGGCACGGTCGCTTCTCCTCTTGCGGTGGACCGCCCAACGGACCGGCAATCGGGCGGCAAGTCCTCTTATGTTACTGCCCGCGGTTGCCGAGTCGGGGTCATGGGATGGACGACAGGGAGGCGCCGGCGGCGCCGCCCGGCCATTCGGAATAGATGGATGCGTCACAAGCCGGGCTTCGATCACTTTGGTCGTTCAAAGTTTCGAACTTTCGTACGGTGCCGCTCGCGAGCAAAGATGGCGTGCCAATAGCCAAAGCCCTCCCAGTCACGCTGGATGAACATTTCCTCGCATTTGTCGAGAGAGTACTGATAGAGTGGGCTGCCGCGGGCCCGGCCGCGCCGACGATACCATTCCCAGAAGAAGTCGATCACGTCACCACTGGACATGCGCTGTGGCTCCGCTGCGGGCGCCGCCTCGGGAATGCGGCGTCCGCGTGGATGCAATCATACCATGACCGGTTCGACTTTATCCATCCCGGTCCTGTGGACGGGCCGATTGTCACATGGTCCAACCCAGCCCTTTGATGCTCTCCTTCTCGGTTGGAGGGCAGGACGAAGAACCGCTTGGCGGCGGTAGCCGGGCTGGGGCTGACGGCCGTGCCGCAGCCCGCCGCGGCTGCGACGGCCTCCGGTCACAGAGCACTGGCCCTCGTTGCGCTTGTCGGTTCCTGCCCGGCAAATTTGAGCGACCGCGAGGCGTTCGGGCCGGGCATGGGGTGACGGCGGCAGAGCGAGGGCCCCCGCGACGCTCATCCCTTGATGGCGCCGGCGGTGAGGCCGGCCACGATGCGATTCTGGAAGGCGAGCACCAGCGCGATCAAGGGTAGCGTGACGATCACCGACGCCGCCATGATGCGACCCCAGGGAAGCTCATACGCCGATGCCCCGGAAATGAGCGCGATCGCCACCGGCACCGTGCGCTCGCTGTTGGTCAGAGTGAAGGTGAGCGCAAAAAGGAATTCATTCCAGGACGCGATGAAGGCGAGCAGGCCCGTGGTTGCCATTGCCGGGGCAAGCAGGGGCAGGAAGATGCGCCGGATGATGGTGAGAGGCCGCGCGCCGTCCATGATGGCGGCCTCCTCGAGCTCGCGCGGGAGGTCGCGCATGAAGGCGGTCAGCACCCACACCGTGAAGGGCAAGGTGAAGATGAGATAGGAGAGGACCAGGGCCCAGGGCGTATTGTAGAGGCCCAATCTTCGGATCAGCGCGAACATGCCGGACAGCACGGCGATCTGCGGAAACATCGAGACGCCGAGAATGCTCATCAGGAGCATCCGGCGGCCGACGAAGCGAAGCCGGCCCAGGGCATAGGCGGCGCCGAGCGAGAGCGTGAGCGAGATGAGCACCACCAGCGTGGCCACGAGCACGGAATTGAGGATGTTGCGGGCAAAGGGCTCGGCGCGGAACACGGCGGCGTAATTGCCCCAGACGGGATGAAGCGGCAGCAGGGACGTGCCGAAGAGGGCCGAGCCCGCACGCAGCGAGGATACCACGGCCCAGTAGAACGGAAAAAGCGCGTAGAAGAGGATCGCCGCGATCAGAACCCGGAATCCCGCCGCCGCCGCCCAACGTCGCAACGCCCGCCTGTTCATGCCTCCTGCCATAGCCCGCCGGCGCGGACATAGATCACGGTGACGATCGCAACGAGGACGAAGAGCAGCGTCGCCGCGGCGGATCCGTACCCGACATCCTGGAACTCCACGAGCTGCTGGCGCGCGAAAACGGACATCGACATGCTCGCCGGGTTGTCCCCGGCCATGACGTAGATGACGTCGAACACGCGCAGCGCATCCAGCGTGCGAAAGATCAGCGCGACAAGCAGGGCCGGGCGCAAGAGGGGCAACGTGACGGCGAGAAATATCCGCCCCGGCCCGGCCCCATCCATCCGGGCCGCCTCGTAGAGGTCGGCGGGAATCATTTGCAGCCCGGCCAGCAGCAGCAGCGCCACGAACGGCGTGGTCTTCCATGCATCGACCAGCACGACCGAGACGAGGGCGGTCCGGGGCGAGGCGACCCAGGCAACCGGCTTGGCGAGCAGCCCTGCACCGACCAGCACCGCGTTGACGATGCCGAACACGTCGTTGAGCATCCAGGCCCAGAGCTTGGCGGAAACCACGGTGGGCACGGCCCAGGGCACGATGACGGCGGCCCGCACCAGGCCGCAGCCGCGAAAGCGCCGGTTCAGCGCGAGCGCGATCACCATGCCGAGGGCCGCTTCAACCGAGACGGAGAGCGCGGCGAAGATCAGCGTGTTGGCGACTGAGCGCCACCATTGCGGGTCGGCGAGGAGAGAGATGAAATTGCGCGCGCCGATGAAGTCCGCCGGGCCTCCGCCGAGCTCGGCGTTGGTGAAGGCGAACCAGATCGTGTGCAGCACCGGCCATACGGCAACCACGGCAAGGACGGCGAGCATCGGGGCGAGGAAAGCTGCCGCGGTGAGCCGCCGTCTCCGCGCGAGCGTGGCGACGGCGCGCCGAGGCGGCATCACCAGCGCCCGTTGTCGGAGATTCGCTCGAGTTCTCGTGCCATTTGCGCCACGGCTGCCCGCGGCGAGAGCGATCCGGCGAGAGCTGCGTGCACGGAGTCGAAGATGGCGGCGGCGGCACGGTTGTAGAGCCGCCCGGTCACGGCGGACGGACGAGCGACCGCGCCTTCGAATGTCGGCAGGAGCGTGCCGAAGAACGGGCTCGCTTTAAGCACTTCGGGGTCGTGGTAGAGCGCGGGGATGGTCGGGTTGAAGGAGCCATGGATCGCCCGATATTTTTGCTCGGCGTACGAGGTCATGAAGCGCGCGAGCGAGGCGGCCTCCGCGGGATGGCGGCTGAAGCGCGAGACAGCAAGGTTTCCTCCGCCGAGCGCGCCGACATGCGGGCCGCCGACAGTTCCGGACGGCAGGGGTTCCACGCCGACCTTATCGCGCACGGGGCTTCCCGGCGATTGGGCGAGCGCCCATGCGTAGGGCCAGTTGCGCATGAAAGCGGCATTGCCCGACTGGAATACGCCGCGGGCGTCCTCCTCCTCGTAGTTCAGCACGCCCTCGGGCGCGATCGTGCCGACCGTGGACGCGGCCCAGGCGATCGCCTTGAGCGCGTTCGGATTGTCCGCGGTGATCTTGCCGTCCGGCGCGACGAAGGTGCCGCCGCCGTAGCTCGCCACCCACTCGAGCGCGTCGCAGGTGAGGCCCTCATAGGCCTGGCCCTGGAAGACGTAGCCCCAGAAGCGGGAATCTCCCGCTTCGCGCTGGCGCTTCTGGATGATGGCCGCTTCGCGGCCGAGCTGCTCCCAGGTTTGCGGCGGCGTGAGGCCGTATTTTGCCAGCAGATCCCTGCGATAATAGAGAACGCCGGCGTTGGTGAACCAGGGCAGCGACACGAGTCTGCCGTGCCACATGTCAGCCTCGACGATGCGCGGGAAGTCCGCCGCGATCACCGAGTGCGGGACGTATTTGCCGAGGTCGATCATGTCGGGGCCGAGTATGCCGGTCCAGACAATGTCGACCTGGAAGACGTCGATTGCGTGCGAGCCCGCGGCGAGCAGTTGCTCATAGAGCGCGAGGCGGGCGGTCGCGGAGTTGGGCGTCGTGACGATTTTCACGGTGTTTCCGGTTGCCTTCTCCCAAGCCTGGACGCCGTGCTTGCAGAGAGCCAGCTCCTCGCCAAGGCCGCTGCAGGCGATGGCAATCTCGGCGGCCCGCGCGACGCCGCCCAGGCCGATCAGAAGGCCGATGCAGAGAAGACAAATCGTCCGGATGCGCTGCATTCTTTCCCCCCTCTGCCGGCCATCTGGCGATGGCGTCCGGTCGAACGCGATAGGGGCGGCCCGCACGATCAGCGCGCCGCTCGTCCGTTCCTGGTGTCATGCGCGGCCGCCCCGCAAGGCGGCACGCGGGCCCGAAGGCCCCAATCCAGACGCGCAGGAGCGGGACGAGGCCACCCCTGGCCGGCCGATCCTTCGGAGTCGGGCCGACACGCTCGCGCAGGCCGACCCAATAACCGATCCCTGGCCGCGACGCCACCGGAGGCGCGAATCACGCGTTGGAACAAAGAGTTAGGGCGCTTGGGCTGACCCATCGCGCTCCACGCGCTTTTCGCTCGTTCGCCCCGGGTTCGGGTTGGGCGCCGAGACACATTTTCGGCGTTTCCGGGCCGCCAAGCGTAGGCTGGCGGTGCTATCATTATGTTTCATGTTTCGCGCGGATGCTGCCGGCGGCCCTTCCCCCCACCGGGCCTTCCGTGAAGGGGGCTACGCACGTGCCCGATACGCTCGCGATCCCGGCAGGCCATGGCGTGGAATTGCCCATGTCGCGGGCGCCGGGCATTGGGCGTGGGCGTCCGGATCGCGCGGTGGCGGTGGTGGTCGCGCTCGGCTTGCTTCTCGGCGGCTGCGCGAATCCGCAGGTCCAAACCTATCGGAACGACCCTCACGCCTACCTCAAGGAGCTGGTCCACTGCGAGAACAACTATGCGGCCCTGAAGGACACGCCGCAGTGCAAAGCGGCGATCGAGCTGAATGAGCAGATGTTTCCCGGGTGGTACCCGTGAGCCTTGCGGGGCATTGCCTTGAAGGTATGGGGGTCTGGGGCCTCAAGGCCCCAGCGGGGTGCAGGGGCAGAGCCCCTGCCCTTGGGTCAGTCGAGGGCGGCGGCGAGCGCTTCGGCGCTCCTTCCGTTGGCGATGGTGGCGGCGCGGCCGTTCCAGTGGACGCCGCCCGCGCGGGCGAAGGCGTGGTTGGCGTTGGGGTAGACGTAGGTGCGGATGAGGGGGTGGTTCTTGGTGGCGGCGACGAGCTTGGCGCGGCCTTCGGGGGGGAAGAATTCGTCCTGGTCGGCGATGTGGACGATGAGCGGCTTGGTGACCTTCGAGAGGTCGGCGAGGAGGGTATCGAGGCCGACGCCGTAGTAGGAGACGTTGATGTCCGTGTCCGACTGCTCGGCCATCATGAAAGCGCCGGCGCCGCCGAGGCAGTAGCCCATGGTACCGACCTTGCCGTTGGCACCGGGGAGCGTGCGGGCGACGGCGACGGTTGCCTTGAGGTCCTCGATGCCCTTGGGGCGGTCGAACTGCTGGAAGAGCTCGAAGGCGCGCTTCCATTCGGCCTCGGATTTGTCGGTGATGTCGATGCCGGGCTCGATCCGCCAGAAGAGGTCGGGGCAGACGGCGATGAAGCCTAAGTCCGCGACCCAGGCGGCGGCGGCGCGCATGGCGTCGTTGACGCCGAAAATCTCCTGGATGAGGACGACGACGCCGGCGGGCTTCGCCTTGGGTTCCACGACGAGGGCGTTGAAGCTGCCGGACCCGTCCGAGGCCTTGATCGAGATCGTCGCCATCGCCTTCCTCCGCTCGCAGGGTGGGGGCGAGCATAGGCCGGAGGGGACGGGCGGGCGAGACGGGCAGAGCCCTTCCCCCGGGCGGCCTCTTCGTGCTGCAATTGGGCCAGCGCCAGGGAGAAGAGAGATGAACGTTGTCAGCCACCCGGCCGTGCGGCCGGGCATCACCGACGAGGAATGGCGGATCCGCTGCGAGCTTGCCGCGCTCTATCGGCTGCTCGCGCATTTCCGCATGACGGACCTGATCTACACCCATCTGAGCGCGCGGATCCCCGGGCCGGAGCATCATTTCCTGATCAACCGGTACGGCACGTTCTTCCATGAGATGCGGGCCTCGGACCTGGTGAAGATCGATCTCGACGGGAATGTGGTCGAGGCGGAGGAAGGGCAGACGAAGCGGGTGAATACCGCGGGATTCGTCATCCACTCGGCGATTCACATGGCGCGGCCCGACATTGTCTGCCTGATCCATACGCACACGGCGGCGGGGATCGCGGTTTCGGCGCAGAAAAAGGGGCTGCTGCCGATCAGCCAGCACGCGCTCAAGTTCTATGGCCATCTCGCGTACCATGATTACGAGGGGATTGCGCTCGATCGGGCCGAGCGCGAGCGGCTGATCGCCGATCTCGGGCCGCACAAGGCGATGATCCTGCGCAACCATGGGCTGCTGGTGGGCGGGGGCTCGATCGCGGATGCGTTCGACCAGATCTATGTGCTCGAGCGCGCGTGCCAGGCGCAGGTCGCGGCACAGGCGGGCGGGGCGAAGCTCAATTTTCCACCCAAGAAGGTGCGGCGGCACACGGCGGCGCAGTTCAACCGCGGCGTGGACAACGGCGTCGTCGATCTGGCGTGGGAGGCCTCGCTCCGGCTGATCGAGAACGACCAGCCGGACTACCGGAGCTGAGGCTGGGGCTCGGCTTTCCGGCGGCGGGCACGGGTTGACCGAGCTGCTCAGGATCGAGGGGCTGCGCACGGTCTTCCGCCAGAAGATGGGCGAGGTGCCGGCGGTGGACGGCGTCGATCTCGCGGTGGAGCGCGGCGAGACGCTCGGCATCGTGGGAGAGTCGGGCTGCGGAAAATCTGTGCTGTCTCTTTCGATCATGCGGCTCGTTGCGGCGCCCGGGCGGATCGCGGCGGGGCGGGTGCTGTTCGAGGGCAACGACCTTCTGGGGCTGCCGGCGGCGGCGATGCGGGCGATCCGCGGCAACCGGATCGCCATGATCTTCCAGGAGCCGATGACGAGCCTCAACCCCGCCCATAGCGTCGGGCGGCAGATCATGGAAGCGATGCGCGCGCACGACCGCTCGCTCGGCGCGCGGGCGCTCAGGGCGCGGGCGGTGGAGGCGCTGGCGCGGGTGCGGATTCCGGCGCCGGAGCGGCGGCTCCACGAATATCCGCACCAGCTTTCGGGAGGGATGCGCCAGCGGGTGATGATCGCGATGGCGCTCGCCTGCCGGCCGGATCTTTTGATCGCGGACGAGCCGACGACGGCGCTCGATGTCACGGTGCAGGCGGAGATCCTGGCGCTGCTCGGCGATCTTCAGCGCGAGACCGGAATGGCGATCATTTTGATCACGCACGATCTCGGCGTGGTGGCGGAGACGGCGGACAGGGTCGCTGTGATGTATGCGGGAAGGATCGTCGAGCAGGGGCCGGTGGGGGCGCTGTTCGACGACCCGCAGCATCCCTATACGCTCGGGCTGCTCGGGAGCATTCCGAGACTGGAACAGACGCGCGAGCGGCTGCTGGCGATCGACGGCGCGGTGCCGCCGCCGTTCGCGCTGCCTTCGGGCTGCCGGTTCCATCCGCGCTGCGTGTTCGCGCACGAGGCGTGCGCGGAGACCGATCCCAAGCTCGCGCGCGTAGGCGCGGATGCGGGCCATCGCGTTGCGTGCCTGCGCGCGCCGCTGGAGCAGTTCGTAAGCCGGGCGGCATGACCGCACCGCTTTTGGAAGTTTCAGGCCTGGCCAAGCATTTCCCGGTCGAGCGCGGGGTCCTGTTCTCGCAGCGGCTTGGCGTGGTGCGCGCGGTGGACGGGGTTTCCTTCACGGTAGAGCGGGGGGAGACGCTGGCGCTGGTGGGCGAATCGGGATGCGGGAAATCGACTACGGCGCGGCTCGTGCTCCGGCTCATTCCGCCGACGGCGGGGACGATCCGGTTCGGCGGAGAGGACATCACGCGACTTCAGGGCGAGGCGCTGCGCCGGCTAAGGCAGCGCATGCAGATCATCTTCCAGGACCCGTTTGCCTCGCTCAATCCGCGGATGACGGTTGCGGAGATTCTCGAGGAGCCGCTCAAGGTGCACGGAATCGGCGGGCGGGCGGAGCGGCAGGCGCGCGTGCGGGAGCTGCTGGGGCTGGTGGGGCTGGCGAGCTACCATGCGGGGCGATACCCGCACGAATTCTCGGGCGGGCAGCGTCAGCGCATCGGGATTGCGCGCGCGCTGGCACCCAACCCCGAGCTTGTGGTGTGCGACGAGCCGGTCTCGGCGCTCGACGTCTCGATCCAGGCGCAGGTCGTCAACCTGCTCGGTGATCTTAAGCGGGAGCTCGATCTTTCCTATCTCTTCATCGCGCATGATCTGGCGGTGGTGAAGCATGTCGCGGACCGGGTGGCGGTGATGTATCTCGGGCGGATCGTCGAGATGGCGGGGAAGGACGAGATTTTCGCGGCCCCCCGGCATCCTTATACGCGGACGCTGCTGGCGGCGATTCCGCGGCCGGACCCGCATCTCAAGCCGGCGGCGGTGGCGTCCGGCGACATTCCGAGCCCGCTAGACCCGCCTGCGGGCTGCCATTTCCACACGCGCTGCGCCTTCGCGATCGCGCGGTGCCGGAGCGAGAGCCCGGTGCTGGCGGCGGCTGGGGGCGGGAATGGCGCGGGCCATTTCGTGGCGTGCCATCGGGCGGAGGAGCTGCCGGCGGCGGTGCTGCCGCACGGGGCCGCGGCGCTGCCGCCGAACGCGGAGCGGCGGCTCGCGCTCTATGCGGAGCTGAGCCGGGGCGCGTGAGAGGGGCGGTTCCGCCCGATTTCCGTCAGATCGATTTGACCTCGCCGCCGTCCGTGCGGAGTGTCGCACCGGTCATCCAGCGGGCGCCGGGCAGGACGCTGTTGACCTGCACGCCATCGGCGATGGCGCGATCCGAGAATGTTTTTTCTATAGCAACGATCGCGCCGATGGTGAGACGGCGAGCTCCGGCGGATTTCGCGTTCGCCGCGTGATTGCCACGCCAAGCAGCCCAACGGCGGAGGTACGCCATTGGACGATTCTTCAAAGATATTGTCCAGTAAATTCCTTGAACTTTCGCAAAAAATATACAGCGACCGCGAACTATGTGATGCACGTCATAAGGCGCGGCGCGCTGGCGGTCTAGTACCCGAGACGTCGGGAGAACGCGACTGGAAGCCTATCAAGAGAGGCCCAGCCGCCGATCCACCGGCGTGTCGGTCCTATCCGAAGAGGAGATTGCCCGTGACGACAGAGAATACCCCGGTGGGGGCGGACGCCGCGATGGTGATCGGGAGCCTGGTCTCGACGGGGAACTCGGCGTTTCGCCGGGAGGAGGAGAGGCTGGGCAGCGGACACACGCCGATCGCGACCGGCGCTCGATACCTTCGCCGCATCCCCACCCAGCGCGCGGGGAGTGCGCACTGGCGGCACGCAACCGCGCTCGCGTCGCCGGCTCTCCGGACGGCCCTCGGGACAGAGGCGCTCCTCCCGAGCAAGCGAACGCTGGCCCTCATCGGCTTCGCCCTCCTCGCTTGCTATGCCGCGTTCCTGGAACTGACTGGCCTCACCGCGTCGATCGCGCCCATGGTTGCGATCACCCTTTCGGCCGGCGTGTCGAGCATCGCCGGCTTCGCGTTCTCCGCCGTGGCCCAGGCGTCGCTGGCGCCACTGATGCATGATCCGATCCGACTCGTGCAGATATTGCTGGTATGCAGCATCGTGACGCAAAGTTTCGCTATCGTATCGTTGTGGCGCCACATGGACTGGAAGGGCTTACCAGTCTACCTCGCGGGCGGCGTGCTGGGTCTGCCGATCGGAGTATACCTTCTTCTGCACCTTGGGCTGAGCGGATTCCACACCGCCATCGGTGCGCTGCTGATCGTCTATGGGACCTACGTCCTGCTGAAACGGCCAATCACCCTGAGGCGCGCCGCTTGGCCTGCGGAGGTCGCGGTCGGCTTCCTGGGAGGTATCACCGGTGGCCTCGCCGCCTTCCCGGGCGCCGCGATTACCGTCTGGTGCAGCATGAGAGGCTGGGACAAGGCGCGCCAACGCGGTGTCTATCAACCCTTCATCCTGACCATGCAGCTCCTGGCGTTGGCCACGATCGCGCTGATGCATCCCGGCACCGGCGCGGCGACTGCGGGGTCACCCGCTATCCCCTATCATGCACTGGCGTTCATTCCGGGAACCTTGCTCGGCACCTGGTTCGGGCTGCGCATCTTCCACAAGATCACTGATCGCACTTTCGGGAAATGCCTGGCCGCGCTGCTCGCTCTCTCAGGCGTTCTCATGATTGTCTGATCGCGTTGAACCGCACTCGGTCTGCTCGAAGGGGATCTCCATGAAAGCTTTGATGCTCGGCGGCACATCCGCACTCGCGCTTTCGCACCGGGTCGCGTCGCCGGGTCCGGGATCTGGGGCGCGGCGCATTTGCCTCTATCGGCCGGCTCCGGCCTCCATCTTCTCTCGAAGAATCCGGTTGATCTCGACTTGATAGGGATCGTGCTTCCGTCGGAGCCAATCGAGGACGTCGGCATCGACCCGGATGCTGATGGGCTCCTTCCGCACCTTGGAAAATCGGCGAGCGTCGCGCCGGTTCGCATTCTCCTTTGCACGATCCGAGGTGCGTCTCGCTTCCTCTCGGCTTCGCCGGAAGCATTGGCTTCGGCATTTGCGCTCACCGGAGCGCCTGGTTGCCGTATTGGTAGAAGATCGAACTGCGCTGGATCGGCCCCCTCCCCTGCGACCGCTCGCCAGCGCCGCCGGAGCCCAGGGATGCATATGCGATTTCGTCTATGCGGCGTCAGCGCCGTCGGGCATCCTTCCGCCCCGGTGGAGGCGCGGGCCTTGGACGGCAGGGTGGCTCGTGCAACCTGTGGGACCTGGACCGATGCTCGTCGTGCAACGCGAGAACCCCGATCAGCCGGATATCGTGGACTTCCTCGTGAAGGCCGATGAGAGATCGAGCGCGCTCTATCCTGCGGAAAGCCGGCACGGGCTCGGCCTGGTGGCACTGCTCGCGGCAGGGGCCAGGTTCTTCGTGGCGCGGCACGGCGGGCAGGCGCTGGGTTGCGGCGGCTACGTGCTGCTTACGGAAGATGTGGCGGAGATGAAGCGCCTCTTCGTCGATCCGGACGCGAGGGGCCGGGGCGTCGGTGGGGCGATTGTCGGGGCCATCGAAAGGGCTGCTGCGGCAGAGGGCGTGCGGACGCTCCTTCTGGAAACCGGCGTCAAATCGGACGGGGCGCTCCGGCTCTACAGGCGCTTCGGCTTCGCGGAATGCGGCCCGTTTGCCGACTACCGGCCTGATCCGCTCAGCGTGTTCATGGTCAAGCCGCTGGCGCGGCCGACGCCGCACGATGGCGGAGGATGATCGCTTCGGGGCAATTTCAGCCGCGGCGAGGCTGCGCGCGAGAGGCGGCGCGTGGGGGCCTTCGCGGGCGCGGGATTGGGCGATCCGGCGCGCGTTACGTGGCGGCGCCGTCGCCGAGGAGGTCGCGCTTCTTCTGGAGGAATTCGTCGCGCTCGAGCTCGCCGCAGGCGTAGCGCTCTTCGAGGATGTCGAGGCCAGAGGAGGTTTTTTCGGGGCGCGGCGGGACGCCGTGGCCGGCATGCCAGGGCGCGCGGACGAGCCAGACGATGGCGGCGACGGCGGCGATGAGGAGAAGGATGCCGAGCAGGCCGCCGAACAGCATCATCCAACCTCCCGGGGCCCAGCCATAGCCCATGCCGCCATAGAACGGGCTGGGTTCGCTTCCGCTCACCGATCCCGCTTGTCTTATGCCTCTGAGGCCTTTCGGGGCACAACGAGACCGCCGGTGGCGGGTGGCCACCCGCCACCGGCGGAAGGGGTCGGATCGATAAACCGCTGGCCGATGCGGGCCGAGCTAGAGTTGGATCGCCCCTT
>DATJTV010000049.1:0-9664 GCA_035503055.1 Acetobacteraceae bacterium | reverse complement strand
GCGCTCCCGCCCGAGATCCAGGCCCGCTATCAGGACGAGCTCGCCTATCTCGACCGCATCCGCGGCGCCAGCATCTACCCGGCCGTGCAGAACATCATCCTGGCCTGCCGCGCGCTCGGCCTCGGAACGCTCATCACCACGAACCATCTGCGCTGCGAGGAGGAGCTCAAATCCGCCCTTGGCCTGCCGGCGGAGGTCGAAACCTTCGCGCTGATGCCGATCGGCTATCCCGTGGGCAAGTTCGGCCCGCTCTCACGCCGCCCGGTGGGCGAGGTCGCCCATGCCGATCGCTGGTCAGTTCCCTGGCCGGGTTAGCGCCAAGGCTGCTTTGGCTTGCGGCCGTTCGGACTGTGAGCCGCAGCCCTTATTTCGGCCGTGGGCCTGGCCCTTTGCGGGCCGCCCATCCGGCGAAAGGCGCAAGGCGTCATGGAGTTATGCTTCATGCGCCAGAATAAGTATAACTGGGTTGCCTGACCGCTTTCGGGCCGCCAGCTTGCGCCCGAGGCGGCTCAAGCGCTGACGCACGGCTGCGGCCGAGAGACCGAGGACCGCCGGGCGCGTCGCATGCTGATCCGGAACCGATTCCGGGGCGCCGCGCGGGTGACCACCCCGGGGCGGGTCGTCCTGGCGGCTGGCGCGCGTCACAAGGTTGCGGAAACGCCCTTGCTGGGATTGATCAGATACTTCTCCCCCGTCGCGCGGCGGCTGTAAGCCGCGATGGCATCGCGCGAGAGCGCCTCGGCGAGGGATATCTCGGCCGTGTAATGGCTCGCGAATGTCGTGGCGAGCTCGGCCACCACGCGCGCGCGCAGTCGCGCAGCGCCTTCGCGGCCGATGTTGCGCAGAAACGAAGTCACCAGCCAGCCGCCCAGGCCCCACGCCATGCCGAAATTGCCCGCGATCACCTTCGGCCCGGGATCGAGAGAACCGTAGATATAGACCTGCTTCTGCACCGAAGAGCCGTAGCGGCTGTAGCTCGCGAGCTTGCGGCTCTGGGCCGCCTCCATGGCGGCGAGGATGGTCCCGGCCATTGTTCCGCCACCGATCGCATCGAACGCGAGCGTGGCACCGGTCTTCGCGAGCGCCTCGGTCAGCTCGGCAACGAAATTCGGGCTCGTGCTGTCGAGCACGTATTTCGCCCCGATCTTACGCAGCACGTCCGCCTGCTGCGCGTTCCGAACGACGTTCACGAGGGGAATTCCGTCCGCCAGACAGATCCGGTTGAGCATCTGCCCGAGATTCGAGGCCGCCGCGGTATGAACCAGCGCCGTGTGCCCCTCGCGGCGCATGGTCTCGACCATCCCGAGCGCGGTCAGCGGATTGACGAAGGCGGACGCCCCCGTCCGCGCCGGCGTCCCCTCCGGCAGCACCAGGCACTCGGCCGCCTTCAGAACGCGATATTGCGCGTACATCCCCCCGCCCAGCGCCGCGACCACGCGCCCCTCGAGCGTCCGCACCTCGGCCCCCGCCGCGACAATCGTGCCCGCGCCCTCGTTCCCGACCGGCATCGCCGCGTCCAGCCGTCCCGCCACGCTCGCGAGCCGCGCCGGCGGAACCGTCCCCGTCACCGTGGGCCGCTCCGCCGTCCCGCCGAATTGCAGCGTTGAAGCGTCCACCGGACCCAGCAGTAGCCCGAGATCGGAAGGATTGATCGGCGCGGCCTCGACGCGCAGCACCACCTCGTCCGCCGCCGGTTCGGGCGCAGTCTCCTCCTCGAGCCACAATTCGAGCTTGCCGCCTGCCGTTATCCGCGATCTGAGCGCAAGCCCGGACATCCCCGCCATCGCCTAACCCTCCCTATTTCGTCCGCCGAGCCGCTCGCCCCGCCGCCGACCGCGTCAATGCCACTTCCCCGGATCGTGCGGGCGGATGGGAATTGCGCGCGCCTCGCCCGTCATGCCGGCGGCCACCATCCTTCGCCTGCCGGGCCTCGAGCACGGCGAGACCCTTCGGGTCCCGCTCCAGCAAAGCCAGGGCGCTGCTGATGGCGCGGCTCGGCAGCAATTCGCCGGTCTCGTATTTCTGAAAGGCGCGCGGCCCGCCACCGATCAATCGGCCGGCGGCCTCCTGCGTGAGGCCGAGCTTCTTGCGCACGCGCCTGATCTCCTCCGGCCCGAGCAGACCCTCGACGCGGGCCTTGAGCCGGTTCAACGCGCGGTCGGACACTTTCATATCCTCGCCCGTGTGCACGCTCTCTTCCGACCGGTCGCAATACCAGCCGGGCATATCCACGGTAATGCTCTCGCCTTTGTAAGCGAGCGTGAGCGGCCGCACCCCGCGGTGCATCGGCGCTCCCGTTTCCGGGCAGACCGGATCAGTCATCGTCTTTCGCCTTGAACGACAGCAGCACAAATTCGCTCACGGCGTCGGCCGCGAACTTGACGTAGAGCGTCCCCACCGCCGAAGGGACATGGTACACGTCCTGCCAAACCCGATGATCGGCATAAGCGGTCATCGACTTGTAGAACTGCCGCCGCTGCATGGTCTGGATGGTCGCCACGATTTCGGCTCGGCCAAACCCCAGCGTCGCAGCGGTTCGCACGGCCGTGCCCGTCACCCGCAAGCGGTCAACACTGCCGAAGGCCGCCTTGAACGCGTCGAGGTCGTAGGCGAGCCTCCGCTTCTCCGTCACGGCGAATAATACACCATTATGGTGTGCCGTCCACCGCTACCGGCGACCGGGAGCCAACAGGCGGGCCTCGCCCCCCTCACTGCTCCGGCGGCTTGACCATCCCGAGACGCAGCATCAGCCCGAGCGTCGCCCCCTTCACCGGCCGCAGCAAAGCGAGCGACAGCACCAGCGTCAGCGGCACCAGGATCCCCACTTCGAGCCAGATCGAGAGGCTCATCGTCGTCTCCATCACCACCAGCAGCGTCACCACGATGGCGCCGGCGATCAGGATGGTGAAGACGGGCGGCCCGTCATCGGCAGGCACCTGGCCGAGCGGCGCGCCGCACGAAGCGCATTCCCCCACCACGCGCAGATACCCCGAGAAGAGATGCGTCCGCCCGCAGGCCGGGCAGCGCCCGATCATGCCGCGGCCGATCGCGGTGATAAGCGGCGGTGTCGGCCAGGGCGGCGGCTTCACGCTCCGGTCCGGCTCCCAGCGCACCGCGGGCGGGTCCTCGTTCGCCACGTTCCCCCCGCCCCCGATCGCCCCTACTGCGGCGGGCCGGTAATGCCGAGGCGCAGCATCAGCCCCACCGTCGCGCCCTTCACCGGTCGCAGCAGCACGAGCGTGAGGATGAGCGTCAGCGGCAGCAGAATCGCCGCCTCCACCCAAAGCGGGAGCGAGAAATCCGATTCCATGAACAAGAGCAGCCCGACGACGACGTGCCCCACGATCAAAATCGTGATGTAGGGCGGCGCATCGTCCGAGCGGAGATCGCCGAGCGGGGCGCCGCAATGCGCGCAGGCCGGCACCACACGCAGATACCCCGCGAAAATCTTCCCCACCCCGCAGGCGGGGCAGCGCCCGGTGAGCCCGCGCCCGATCTGGGTCAGCATCGGCGGATTGGGCCAAGCGGGCTCGCCCACGGGCCCCGCCCCCTTTGCGTCGGACTGCCAGCGGACCGGAGTATGCTCGGACACGAGGCGATGCCTTTGCCTTCTACGCGGCGGCGCGATACCGCCTTCTTCTACCCTTTTATCTGTTCGTCTCGCCTCTCGTTGCGATCAAGCAAGCGCGGGGCAGGGTTGCGTACCCGTTCCGTCTTCACCCTACTCCGCCGCCTTCCTCTCCCACACGGGGGGATCGACCGCGCCCACCTGGCTCGTGATCCGCCCGTAATGCTCGGGCCTCCTGTGCTTCTCGAAGGCGAACACCGTCGTCCGCCCGAGCGTGCAGCGGTCGAGATCGCAGTCCGCGGTGATCAGCTCGTCGTCCCAGCTCGTCGCCATGGCAACGATCTCGCCCTCGGGATCGACGATGATCGAATGGCCGAAAAGCTCGCACCCGTCCTCGATCCCCGCCTTCGCCGTCGCCACCGCGAAGCAGGAATTCTGGTACGCCCCGGCCTGGATCGAGAGATGGCTGTGGAAAACCCGGAGATGATGCGCCTCGAAGCCCTTCCCTTCCTGATTGAGGCTCGGCGTGTTGTAGCCGAGCAGAACCAGCTCGGCCTTCTGCAGCCCGAGCACGCGCCAGGATTCGGGCCAGCGCCGGTCGTTGCAGATCATCATCCCCATGTTCACCGCCGGGAGCCCGCCCATCGGCGCGCGGATCACCGGGAAGCCGAGATTGCCGACCTCGAAATAGCGCTTCTCCAGATGCTGAACCTTCCGCACCGGGTCGTATTCCGCATGCCCCGGCAGGTGGATCTTCCGGTATTTGAGCAGGATGTCCCCCTCCGGCCCGACCAGGATCGCGGTGTTGAACCGCCGCCTGCGCATCCGCCCGGTCTCGTCCGGCTCCTCGGCGATCTCGGCATAGCCGAGATGGAACCCGATGCCCCACGTGCGCGCCGCCGCGAACAGCGGCGCCGTCTCGTTCGAGGGCATCGCCGTCTCGAACCAGCGGTCCGCCTCCTCGAGCGTTGCGTAATGATGCCGCGGGAAGAAGGTCGTGAGCGCAAGCTCGGGGAAGACGACCAGCTCGGCGCCGCGCGCCTTGGCCCGCTCCAGGAGCCGGAGCATCCGCTCGATCGCGACGGAGCGCGGCTCCGCCATCTGGATCGGCCCGAGCTGGGCGGCCGCGACGGTCAGCGTGCGTGCCATCTTGCCTCTCTCTCCTGCGCTGCGGCCGAAGGATAGGGCCGAGCGGCGGCATCGCTCCAGTATCGGATCGCGAAGTTACGTGAGTCGCGAAGCGACCACGGAACGTCGCGTGAATCCGATACTTGGACAATGACCCCCGTTCTCGGCATTGACGCCCTCCATGCGAGCCGGCACGAATGGCGCGGCTTCAAGCGCCGGGGGGATCGGGCCATGCGCCGTGCTGTCATGCTTTTCGCCGTCCTCGGCCTCGCCGCCTGCGCCGCGACCGCGCCCTCCACCCCCCAGGCCACCGCCCCCAAGACCACCGCCGCGCCGCCGCCCGCGCCCGTCGCCAACCCGCCCGTCGGCGCCACGGGACGCAACTACGTCATCTTCTTCCAGGAATGGTCCGCGGGGCTGGACCAGCCTGCGCTGAAGACGATCGCGCTCGCCGCCGCCGCCGCCGCCAAGAACCCCGCCGCGCCCGTCACCGTGACCGGCTACGCCGATCCGCTCGGCAGCGTCCAGGCGAACATCTACCTCACCGAGACCCGCGCCCAGGTGGTCACCGACCAGTTGACGGCGGACGGCGTCAGCCCCGCGCGCATCCACCAGCACGCGGCCGGCAAGGTCCCCTACACGCTCACTTCGCAGGAAAGCCGCCGCGTCATCATCGCCGTCGGCTCCTGAGTTCGCTCACGCCGCCAGCTCGGCCGGCTCGGCCAGCCGCCCGCCGCCCGCCTCGCGCACCAGCTCGAGCCGCCGCTCATGCAGCGCGGCCACGCTCGGACTGTGGGTGATCGAGACGACGGTGGTCGCGGGCAGCTTCTCGTGCAGGGTCTGGTAGAGCGCCGCCTCCGACTCATGATCGAGGCTTGCCGTCGCCTCGTCGAGGAAGAGCCAGTCCGGCCGCAGCAAGAGCGCCCGCGCCAGCGCCACCCGCTGCTGCTCGCCCCCCGAAAGAAGCTGCCCCCACGCCGCCTCCTCGTCGAGCCGCGGGATCATCGCCCCGAGCCCCGCATCGGCGAGTGCCGCGCGCATCGTCGCATCGTCGAACCGCGCCGGATCTTCCGGATAGGCCACCGCCTTGCGCAGGCTGCCGAGCGGCAGATAGGGCCGCTGCGGGAGGAACAGCGCCCGCCCCGCCGGCCACTCCACCCTCCCCGCCGCGAACGGCCAGATCCCCGCCATCGCCCGGAACAGCGTCGATTTGCCCGAGCCCGTCCGCCCGGTGATCACCACCGAATGCCGCGCCGTGATGGTTAGATCGACGCCCTCCATCAGCGTCTGCCCGTCCGGCAGCTTGAGCGTCAGATCGCTGAGCCGGAGCGCCTCGCCCGGCCCCGGCCCGGCCACAAGCGCCGTCTGCGCGGCGTCCTTGCGCGCCTGCTCGATCGCGTGATGGAAGCCCGTCAGTCGTTCGACCGTGGCCCGCCACGAGGCGAGCGACGCATAGGCCCCCACGAACCACGAGAGCGCGCCCTGCACCTGGCCGAAGGCGCTCGCCGTTCGCGTCAGCCCCCCCAGCTCGATCGCCCCCGAGAAATAGCGCGGCGCGGCAACCACCACCGGGAAGATCACCGCGATCTGCGAATAGCCCGTCGTCAGCGCATTGAGCAGCTTGGTCCGGTCCATGATCCGGTACCAGTTCTCCATGACGAAGCCGAACAGGTGCATGAAGCCCTGCCGCTCCTCCGCCTCGCCGTTGTAGAGCGCGACCCCTTCGACATTCTCGCGCATGCGCGCCAGCGAATAGCGGAAATCCGCCTGCACGCGCTGCTGGCGGAAATTGAGCCAAACGAGCGGCCTTCCGACGAGATGCGTCACCCACGTCCCGAGCACCGCATAGATCAGCGCCACCCAGACCATGTAGCCAGGAATGTTGAGGCCGAGGATCTTCAGCGGCCCCGAAAGCGTCCAGAGAATCCCGATGAAGCTCCCGAGCGTGACCACGTTCGAAAGCAGGTCGAGCGAGAGCGAAAGCGAGCTGCCGGCAAAATCGTTGAGGTCCTCGGCGATACGCTGGTCCGGGTTGTCCACCCCGTCCCCGGCCTTGGCGGTCAGGCTGATCCGGTAATAGGCCCGGTCCGCCAGCCACTCGTTCAGGTAGCGCTCGGTCAGCCACCGGCGCCAGCGGATCTGCAGCCATTGGGTCAGATAGGTGCTGTAGACCGCGACCAGGATGTAGAGCCCTGCCACCAAACAAAAGCCGGGCATGAAGCTGCCCGGCGTCCGGTAATAGAAGAAGAGCAGGCTGAAGAACGCATGCCAGTCCTTGTGCTGGAGCGAATCGTAGAAGGCGCCGTTCCAGAAGTTCAGGACGACATTCATCCCGACCATCATCAGGTTGAGCGCGATGATGGAGAACAGGAGAAGCCGTGCCACCCACCGCTCCTCCGAATGGAAATACGGCCGGGCCAGGTGCCAGGCATCCTTGATGAACGGACCGAGACCACGCATGCGCTTTACCTTGACTGAGGAGCGGCGAGGCGACGCTCGAGCGCGCCCCTTGGTCGAACTGCCGAGAATACATGATCGGCGCCGATCCGGCCCCAAGCGCCTCCGCGGCCCGGAAGCTGGCCCACCCGAAGGCCGGGAGCAAGTTACCGCCGCTTCACCCGCATTCGGCCTCTCCCGCCTCCGCGAAGACCATCAGCCGGGTGGCGAAGGCGGAAGCGGGCTGGGGGTGGCTGAACAGGAAACCCTGCCCTTCGTCGCAGCCGATGCCCGCGAGGAAGGCGCGCTGCACCTCGGTCTCGATCCCTTCGGCGACGACGGTGAGCCCGAGCGCGTGGCCCGTGGCGACCAGCGCCTGCACGATCGCCGCATCCTCGCGGTCCTCCGGCAGGGCGCGGATGAGCGAGCGGTCGAGCTTCACCGCCGTGAGCGGCAGCCGCTTGAGAGTGGCGAGGCTCGCATAGCCGGTGCCGAAATCGTCGAGCGCGATCCCGACGCCGAGGTCGCGGACAGCGGCAAGCGTCAGCGTGGTCTCGAGGCTGGTCTCGAGCATCGTGCTCTCCGTAAGCTCGAGCTCCAGCCGCTCCGCAGGCAACCCCGAGGCATCGAGCGCCGCGGCGATCTGGCCGAGCACCGCGCCGCCGGTGATCTGCCGCGCCGAGACATTGACCGAGACGGCGGGCGGCGCCGCCCCGGCGGCGGCCGCGAGCCACGGCACGGCCTCCAGACAGGCGCCGCGGAGCACGATGCCGCCGATTTCGGTGATGAGATTCGTCCGCTCGGCGATCGGGATGAAGGTCGCGGGCGAGATCAGGCCGAGCCTCGGATGCGGCCAGCGCAGCAGGGCCTCGGCGGCGACGATGGCGCCGGATCCAAGCGCCAGGCGCGGCTGGTAGTAGAGCACGAGCCCGCCCGCGAAAATCGCGGTCTTCAGGTCGCGTTCGAGCCGCCGCTGCGTCGAAACCCCGGCCCGCGGGTCGAGCGCGCGGCGCAGCAGCGGGTTCTGCTGCGGTTGGCTGCCCGCTTCGTCCAGCGTCTCCTTGGCAACCAATCGTCAGTCTCCCGAATCCTCCCCTGACTCTTGGGCGGCAAGCATTACCGGCCGGTGAAATCCTCAAGCTGGTCGGCCAGCAGCCGCACCGAATGGAGCGCCCGCCTTCCTGCGAGGTCGGCGATCTGGTGGCGGCAGGAGGTGCCGTCGGCGACGATCAGGTCCTCCGCGCCGGCCGCAGCGAGCGCCGGCAGCAGCCCCGCTTCGGCGATCGCCCGCGAGACCGGCTCGGTCTCCGCCTGGTAGCCGAAGGCGCCCGCCATGCCGCAGCAGGTGGCGGCGATCGGCCGCACCGCGAGTTCGGGAATGCGCTCGAGCGCGGCGAGGGTCGCGGGGAAGGCGCCGAAGGCTTTCTGGTGGCAGTGCCCATGCACGTGCGCCGTGCCGGCGCGCGGGGCGAGCGCCAGCGCCGCCTTCTCGCGCGCCAGGAACTCCGCGAGCAGCATCGCCCGCTCGGCGAGCGCCCGCGCCTCGGGGCCGGGGAGCAGGGCCGGGATCTCGTCGCGCAGGGTGAGCAGGCACGAGGGCTCGAGCCCGATCACGGGCCGCTCGCCGGCGCAGGCACGGAGCAGCCGGCCCGCCTCCTCGCGCGCCCGGCCGACCATGCCGGCGGCGAGATAGGTCCGCCCGCAGCAGAGCGGCCGGCCGGGAGCGGCGGGGAGCACGGCGCGGTAGCCGGCGGCGGCCAGCACGCGCCGCGCCGCGCGCAGGTTCTCCGGCTCGAAATAGCGGTTGAAGGTGTCGGCGAGCAGCAGAACCTCGCCCCCCGGGGCATCGCGCACCGCCGCCGGTCCGTCCGGCTCCGCGTCGCGGAAGAAATCGCGGCGGAATTCGGGAAGCTTCCGCCGCGCGGCGATCCCGAGGAACCGCTCCCCCTGCCGGGCGACGAATGGAAAACGGTTGCGGAGGTTGGCGAGCGGGGCGAGCCGCGCCGCGATCGGCGCATAGCGCGGCAGCGCGGCGATCAGGCGCTCCCGCCGCCCCACCCCCCTTCGCGCCACGCGCGCGGCCAGCACCTCGATCTTCATCCGCGCCATGTCCACGCCCGTCGGGCATTCGCGCCGGCAGGCCTTGCAGGACACGCAGAGCGCCATCGCCTCGGCGAGCGCGTCCGAGGCCATCGCGTCCGGCCCGAGCTGGCCGGTGAGCGCGAGCCTGAGCGTGTTCGCCCGCCCGCGCGTGAGATGCTTCTCCTCGCGCGTCGCGCGGAAGCTCGGGCACATCACGCCCGCATCGAAGGCACGGCAGGCGCCGTTGTTGTTGCACATCTCGACCGCGCCCAAGAGCCCGCCGAGCGGGCCGGGATGTTCGGACCAGTCGAGCACCGGAGAAAAACCCTCCGCCGGCGCGTAGCCCGGGCCGTAACGAAAGAGGCTCCGGTCATCCATCCGCGGCGGATCGACGATGCGGTGCGGGTTGAAGAGCGCGCCCGGGTCGAACGCCTGCTTCACGCTCGCAAA
>DATJTV010000048.1:0-13694 GCA_035503055.1 Acetobacteraceae bacterium | reverse complement strand
TCGGCTGGAGCGATCAGGGCGGCCGGCTCGACGGCGTGCAGATCATGGTCCATCGCGGCTACGCCTATATCGGCCACATGTTCTCGAAGGGCTTCAGCATCGTCGATGTGCGCGACCCGGCGCGGCCGCGCGCCGCCGGCTATTTCCCGGCACCACCCAACACCTGGAACATCCACCTTCAGACCCACGACGACCTGCTGCTCGTCATCCACGCCAAGGACATGTTCGCCGACACCGTCTTCGCCGACGAGCACGCCTACTACAAGGGGACGATCGGGCACGCGGTCGGCACCGCGGAGGGCAGCGCCGGAAAGCGCGACTGGTCGGCGGGCCTCGCCGTTTACGATATCGCCGCACCCGAGGCGCCGCGGCAGATCGGCTTCCTTCCCGTCGATGGCGGCGGCATCCATCGCGTCTGGTATGTCGGCGGGCGCTGGGCCTATGCCTCGGCGCTGATCGACGGTTTCAGCGACTATATCCTGATCACCATCGACATGGCCGATCCCGCGCATCCGCGCGAGGCCGGGCGATTCTGGCTGCCGGGCATGAACCTCGCCGCCGGCGAGAGCCCCTCCTGGCCCGCCACCACACGCATGGGCCTGCATCATGCGGTCGTCCACGGCGATACCGCCTACGGCGCCTGGCGGGACGGGTGCCTCGCCGTGATCGACGTCGCGGACCGCAGCGCGCCCAAGCTGATCGTGCATAAGGACTGGGCGCCGCCCTTCGGCGGCGGGACGCACAACTGCCTGCCGCTTCCGGACCGGGATCTTCTCGTCGTCCTCGACGAGGCGGTGCTCGATCACCAGGAGGACGGGATGAAGCCGATCTGGGTGTTCGACAACCGCGTGCGGGCGAACCCGATCAGCATCGCGACCTTCCCCAATCCCACGGAGGCCGACTATGTCGGCATGGGCGGGCATTTCGGTCCGCACAACATCCACGAGAACCGGCCGGGAAGCTTTGTCAGCTCCGAGCTGATCTTCGCCACCTATCAGAACGCCGGCGTGCGGGTCTTCGACATCCGCGACGCTTATCGCCCGGTCGAGGTCGCAGCGCTCGTCCCGCCGCCGCCGGCGAAGATGATGGACCATCGTCCGAACCGCGCGCGCGTGATCCAGACGGCGGACGTCTTCGTCGACCGCAACGGCGTGATCTACGCGACCGACTACAATGCCGGCCTCACCATCATGGAATATACCGGTTGACGGAAGCCGGAGCGGCGGGAGGACGAGCCCTCCCGCCGCCGCGCCGGTTGCTTACTTGCCCCATATCTTCTTGTACTCTTTCTCGTAGCCGTTCGTCGGGTCGTAGAGGTTCTGCGGGCCGCCGTCGCTGTCGAGGTCGGAGTGCACGAAGAGATGCACCGGATCGACGAAGCCGCTCGGCGGATCGCCGGCGAAGGCGCGGTTCAGCTCGTCGATCGTCTGCCAGCCCTGCATCCTGAGCGGCTCGGCGACCGTCGCCACCTGGTATTGCTGCGAGCGGATGCGCTCGAAGGCCGAGACCGAGCCGTCACCGGCGGAGATGTTGTAGGGCGGGCTGGTGCCTGAGATCCCGGCCGACTGCAGCGCCGGTCCCATGAAATCGAAATAGAGGTCGTTGATGCCGATCGAATAGGTCCATTTCTTGCCGTACTGCTCGAGCAGCGCGGAGGTGAGCTGGCCCATGCGCGAGGAGACATAGGCGAGCGGCGTGTCCTTCACCGCGAGGATGGTGCAGCCCGAGCATTTCTTGAGCCATTCGACCATCGCATCGGACTTGGCGATCGCGACCTTGTATTCGGAATCGGTGAAGATCACGACGCCGGCGTGGCCGTCGGACTGGGCCACCGCATAGAGTGCCGAGGCCTTGCCGACGTCGGGCGGGTTGGTGGTGACGTTCCAGAACACGTACGGATTATGCAGCGTCCCCGCCGTGCCGCCGGAATGCCAGCCGACCACCTTGATCCCCATCTTCTCCGCCTGCTCGACGAGCGGCGCCGACTGGATCGCATCGACGCTGCCGAGGATGATCCCGTCGGGCTTGAGCGCAATCGCCTCCGAAAGCGCCGAGTTCTGGCCTGAAACCGTGCCGTGGCCGTCGAGGGCGCGGAACTTCCAGCCGATCACCTTCGCCGCCTCCGCCGCCCCGGCCTGCACGCCGCGCGCGCCCCCGTTGCGCTCGTCGTTGGCGACATAGACGACGGTCTTGTCGGGCACGGCCTTGGGCCCGGTGGTCGGCCCGGTCCAGGGGATCACGGGGTTGGTCACCTGGGCCACGAACGTCTTCGCATAGTCGACGAAGGAATCGTTCGCGTGCGCCGTGGCGGCGAAAAGCCCGGCCGCCAGGGCGCCGGCGAAGGCCGCCCGCCGGATGCGGCCGCTGGTCTCGTGCTTGGTTTTCTTCTGCATCGTTTCTCCCCTTTTTGCTCACGCAACGCTTGCGATCTCTCGTCACTGCGCTGTGGCGGCGCGCTCGCCGCCTACTTGCCCCAGATTTTCTCGTATTCTTTTGTGTAGCCGTTGTCCGGATCGAACACGTTTTGCGGCCCGCCGTCGCTGCCGATATTGGCGTGGATGAAGAGATGCACGGGATCGACGAAGCCGCTCGGGGGATCGCCCGCGAAGGCGCGGTTGAGCTCGTCGATCAGCTGCCAGCCCTGCAGGCGCAGGGGCTCGGCCACGGTCGCGACCTGGTATTGCTGCGCGCGGATCCGCTGGAACGCCGAAGTGGACCCGTCGCCGCCGGAGATGTTCCACGGATGGCCGTCGCCGGAGAGTCCCGCCGCCTGCAGCGAGGGCCCCATGAAATCGTAATAGAGGTCGTTGATGCCGAGCGAGTAGGTCCATGCCTTGCCGAAGCGCTCGAGCAGCGCGGTCGTGAGCTCGGGCATGCGGCTCTGGGTCTGGCCCAGCGGCGTGTCCTCGGTGGCGAGGATCTTGCATCCCGCGCATTTGCGGATCCAGCTCGCCATCGCGTTCGACTTCGCGATCGCGAGCGCATATTCGCTGTCGGTGAAGATCACCACGCCGGCATGCCCATCCGAGGTCGCGACGGCATAGAGCGCCGCCGCCTTGGAAACCTCGGCGGGATCGGTCGAGACGTTCCAGAAAACATCGGGATTGGTCATCGCCCCGGCCTTCGGCCCGGCGTGCCAGCCCACCACCTTGATGCCGTCCTTCTCGGCCTGCTCGACCAGCGGCGCGGACTGCACCGCGTCGACGCCGCCGAGGATGATGCCGTTCGGCTTCAGCGCGATCGCCTGCGAGAGCGCCGAATTCTGTCCCGAGACCGTGCCGCGGCCGTCGAGGATACGGAACTTCCAGCCGATCACTTTCGCGGCCTCGGCCGCCGCCTCCCCCGCCCCGCGCGGCCCGCCGTTGCGCTGATCGGTCGACACATAGACAACCGACATCCCCGGCACCGCCTTCGGGCCGGTGGTCGGGCCGGTCCAGGGAATGGTCGGGCTCGTCACCTGGGCCACGAATGTCTTCGCATATTGAACGAAGGCGTCGTCGGCGTGCGCCGTGGCGGCGAAGAGCCCGGCAGCGAGGATTCCGGCGAAGGCCGCCCGCCGGACCGGGCCGCCTTTCTTGTCCTCGGTTTTTTCCCGCATCGTTCCTCCCCTTTTGCTATCGCAACGATTGTCGTCCCTCGCAGGTCCGCTAGAGCGCGATCGCCTGAGGTGGACTCACCGAAGGCGTGAATCGCGCGGGAAAAACAAATCCCTGGAGCGGGATGGGTGAGCGGAGGCGAACGCATCCTGCTCTAGGGCTCCGCCTTCCCGCTGCGCCTGGTCGCGGCATAGCGGCGCTGCGCGACGCCGGCGAGCGCGATCGCGATCACCAGCGTGACGCCGTTGAACAGCGGCTCGACGAAGAAGCTGCCGCCGAGCTGCTCGATCCCGGAGATCCCGACGGCGAGGATCACCACCGCGACCACGGTGCCCCAGACGTTCACCCGCCCGGGCTTGATCGTCGTCGAGCCCAGGAAGGCGCCGACCAGCGCCGGCAGGAGATATTCGAGCCCGACGCTCGCCTCGCCGATCCTGAGCTTGGCCGCGAGCACGACGCCGGTGAAGGCGGTGAGGAAGCCGGAGGCGACGAAGACGCCCATCACGTAGCGGCGCACCGGAATCCCGTTGAGCTCCGCGGCCCGCGGATTGGCGCCGATCGCGTAGAGGTGCCGGCCGATCGGCAGCCGTTCGGAGACGATCCAGAGGATGATCGCGACCGCGGCGACATAGAAGGCCGGAATCGGGATGCCGAGGAACGCGAGGTCGTTGATGTCGAGGAAGGCCTTCGGCAGGTTGCCGATCACCTGCTGCCCGCCGGTGTGCCAGAGGGCCAGCGCGTAGATGATCGTGCCGGTGCCGAGGGTCGCGATGAAGGAATCGATCTGCGCGACCTCGACCAGGATCGCGTTGATGAAGCCGCTCACGATCCCGGCGAGCAGGACGAGCGCCACCGCGGCCGGCCAGGGAATTCCGTAATAGACCTGCAGGCTGATGGCGAGGATATGCCAGAGCACGATGCCGTATCCCACCGTGAGGTCGATGCGGCCGGCCATCATCGGGATCATCGCGGCAAGCGAAAGCAGCGCGATCACCGATTTGTCGGCGAGCATCGAGCGCAGGTTGAGCGCGGTGGGGAAGGTCGCGGGCAGGAGGAGGGAGAAGAAGATGATCAGCGCGACCGTGAGCAGCGGCAGCCCGTAGATCGTGAGCCGCCGGCGCAGCGCCGCGCCCGGCGACATCGCGCGGAACTCGGCGCGGGTGGGCTCGAGCGCGTTCGACTTCAGCGACAGCATGGAAGCGTCCCTTCAGGCGATCTCATTCTCGGTCCCGAGGCTCGCCGAGGCAGCGGCGAGCAGATTGGCAACCGAGAGGTCCGCGGCCGCCAGCTCGCCGGTCACGGCGCCATGGTCGAAAGCGAGCGCGCGGTGGCAGATCTTGGCGATCTCCTCGAAGTCGGTCGAGACGATGACGATCGCGGCCCCGGCTTGCAGCGCCGCCTCGAAGAGGCCGTAGATCTCGGCCTTGGCGCCGACATCCACCCCGGCCGTCGGATCCTCGAAGATGTAGAGCCTGCCCGCGAGGTCGAGCGCGCGCCCGACCACGACCTTCTGCTGGTTGCCGCCCGAGAGCGCCTCGATCAGGAGGCCCGGATCGTTCGGCCTGAGCCCGACCGTTTCTCCGAGACGCATGGCCGCTTTTCTCTCAGTGCCGGGCCGGAGGTACGAGAAGAGGCCCCGCCCTTTGGCGAGGGGATTGACGAAGAAGTTCTCGCACACGGTGCGGTACGGGATCACCGATTCGGCGGCGCGGTCGCCGCAGACGAGAACGATGCCGCTCTCCATCGCCGCGCGCGGCGATTGCGGCGCGAGCGGCACCCCGTCGAGGAGGATGCGTCCCGCCGTCGGGGCCGCGAGGCCGAAGAGGGCCCTTCCCACGCGCTCCTGGCCGGCGCCGCGCAGCCCGGCGAGCCCCACCACCTCGCCGGCATGGATGCTGGCGTCGATCGGCCCGACCTCGCCGATCCTGAGCCCCTCGAGAACCAGCCGCGCCGCGCCCTCGCGCCGCGCCGGCCGGCGGAACACCTGCGCCGCCTCGCGCCCGACGATCAGCAGGATGATCTCCTCGGGCGTCACCGCGCCGATGCGGCGCTCGCCGGCCACCCGCCCGTCCCGCAGCACCACCACGCGGTCGGCGATCTCGAACACCTCGTCGAGCCGGTGGGAGACGTAGATCATGCCGACACCTTCGGCCCGGAGCCGGCGAAGGGCCGCGAAGAGGCGCGCCACTTCATCGGCCGGCAGGCTCGCGGTCGGCTCGTCGAGCACCAGCACCTCGCATTCGGCGGCGAGCGCGCGGGCGATCGCCACCAGCGACTTCTCGGTCCGGCTCAGGCTCTGGATGCGGATGTCCGGGTCGATATCCGCGCCGAGTGCCGCGAGTGCCGCCTCCGCGCGCCGTTCCGCGGCGCGGTTGTCGACAAGCCCGAAGCGGCGCGGATAGCCGAGGGTGAGGCAGATATTCTCCGCGACCGTCATCCACTCGACGAGGCCAAGGTCCTGGTGGATGAAGGCGATCGGCAGGCGCGCGCGCGCCCCGGCCGTGTCCTTGCCGCGGAACCGGATATGGCCCGCATCGGGCTTGTGAACGCCCGCGAGGATCTTGATCAGGGTCGATTTGCCGGCGCCGTTCTCGCCGAGCAGGGCGAGGATCTCGCCGCGCCCGAGCGCGAGGCTCACATCGGCGAGCGCCTGGGTCGCGGCGAAGGCCTTGGAGACGCCCTGCACGCTCAGGAGCGCCTCGCCATCCTCCTCCGCACTGCCCGCGATGCCGCCAGCGGGAACGCTGCTTTCATCCATCCTTCTCGGACGTTCCCCTGGCAGCCGGGCCTTCCCGGCCCGGTCTGCGGGAGGGCTCGGACGATATCGTGGCTGCCGGCGTGTACCAAGGCGGGGGCCGGTGCCCGATCAGGGCGTGAACTGGCCCGGCCGATCACCGCGGCGCTTTGGGCCGGCGGACTTCTCTCACCTTCCCGCTGCTGCCGCCGCCGCAGAAGAATTGATCGCCGCCATCGGACTCGAGCCCCGACACGCCCGTGCCGGGCGGCATCTCGAGCCTCTCCAGCACCTCTCCCGTTTGCGGATCGACGCGCCTCAGATCGCTCTCGTCGCCTTCCCAGGTGCCGTGCCAAAGCTCGCCCTCGACCCAGGTGACCCCTGTGACGAAGCGGTTGGACGCGATGGTGCGAAGAATCGCTCCCGTTTCGGGATCGATCTGATGGATCTTCCGTGCCCGATCCTGCCCCACCCACAGCGTCCCTTCGGCCCAGGCGAGCCCCGAATCGCCGCCGCCGCCGGGTGCGGGGATGCTGGCGAGCACGCGGCCGGTCTCCGGATCGATCTTCTGGATGCGGTCCTCGGCGATCTGGTACAGGTGCTTTCCGTCGAAGGCCGTTCCCGCGTGCGCGGGGACATCGATCGAGCGCGCGATCTTCCCGCTCCCGGGATCGCCCGCCGGATCGAAGGCGTTGAGCTTGTCTCCGGACGCAAACCAGACCTGCCGGCCGTCATAGGTGACGCCGTTCACGCGGTCGGCTCCCGGAAAGGGTCCGTGCTCACGGAGGATTTCGGCTGCTGATCGTTTCATGGCCGCCATTCTAGCCTTCCGGCAGGGGAGCGGGGAGTAACAAGGTCGTCGCGAATCCCGGCACGCTCGGGGTGAGCCAGCGGCGCGCCCGGCCGCGGCCGAACCATTGCACCTTGCCCGCCGCGCCAAGCTGCTCGAGCGCCCGCTGCACGCTGCGCTGGCCGGCGCCGAGCGCGAGCGCCAGAGCCGAGCTCGACCAGGCCTCGCCGTCGGCGAGGAAGGCGAGCACCGCCGCATGCTCCTCCTCGACGGGCCGCGCCAGGACGACGACCTCGCGTGCGCGGCGCGGCACCAGCGCAAAACCTCCGCGAGTGGCGCTCACGCCGGCCAGCGTCCGCAGCTTCGTGCGAAGCCGCGCGATCTCGACCCGCAACCGCGCGCGATGCGATTCGTCGGCGTGCTTCGCTCCGAATGCCCGCGCGAGCAGCATGTTCCTCGGCACATCGCCCGGCCACGCCTCGCCCAGCGCGCGGGCGAGCGCGAACAACACCGGACGCGTTGCGAGCGAGACCACCTTGCTCCCGTCGCGCACGGCATGACGGCATGCGTCCACGACGAGCGACTGCGACGCGAACAGCGCCTCGACCTCCCCGAGCAGGAGCGGCCGCTCCTTGCCGCGCGCGATCAGCCGCGCCGCGGGCGTGTTGAGGACGGAAGATGCGCTTTCGACTTCCGCCGACAGCGCAGGGATGCCGGATTGGCGCGCGGCGTGCGTGGCGCGCGCGAGCGCCGCGCGCGCCGCCTTCGTCCGCAGGCGCCGCATCGCGATCCCCGCAACGACCAGCTCGTGCGCGGCCCGCGACGCGGGCGGCAGGGGCGCGGGGTCGAGCCCGGCGAGCATACGCTCGGCCTCGTCGAGCCGCCCGATCAAGAGCAGGCGCCGGATCTCGAGATAGCGCGCATGGGCGGCGTTCGCGCGGTCGCCGTGCGCTTCGAGCGTCGCCCGCGCCGCATCGAGCGATTTCGCGGGCCAGCCCAGCTCGCGCGAGACGAGGGCGATCTCGGCCTCGGCGACGACGCACCGCGCCCGCGCCACTTCCTCCTTCGGGCCGAAGGCGCGCGCCGCACGCCGCACGAGAGCCTTCCCGCGAACGAGGTCGCCGAGCTGGGCCATTGCGATGCCGCGAAGTGCGAGAGCCGGCGCGTCCTCGCGGAGCGCCACGCGGTTCAGCGCGCCGATGGGGTCGCCCGCGGCGAGCGCGCGCGCCGCGGCGGTGATCAGCGAGTCCATCGGAATCCCGCCACACTTGTAACTCTCATCGTTTCGGTTTCCGGCGCTAAGCCCGCCTCGCCACGAACACCCACCGGAAGGAGAAACCGAAGGTGCCGGACATTCTGCACAAGGTCGGTATCAAATCGTCCTCCCTCGACGATGTCTATCGGGCGTTGACCACCCTCGAGGGTCTTTCCGGGTGGTGGACGAGCGACGCGCAAGGGGACGGCACGGTCGGCGGCGTGCTCCTCTTCCGCTTTGGCGGCGGCGGTTTCGACATGAAAATTCTCGAGCTTCATCCCGCCAGGCGCGTGCTGTGGCAGGTGGTCGACGGGCCGGAAGAATGGATCGGCACCAAGATAAGCTTCGATCTCGAGCAGCGCGGGGAGTGGACCATCGTCCTCTTCAAGCACGCGGGATGGAAGGAGCCGGTGGAGTTCATGCACCATTGCAGCACCAAATGGGCGGTCTTCCTGCTCAGCCTCAAGTCGCTGCTCGAAACCGGGAAAGGCGCTCCCTGGCCGAACGAGATCAAGCTCGACAGCTGGGAATGAAGCCGCGCCGGCCAAAAGCGGAGGAGAGAAACGATGCCCGGCCACAAGATCGGAACACGCGAGGAATGGCTGGCCGCCCGGCTCAGGCTGCTCGACGAGGAGAAGGCGCTAACCCGGCAGAGCGACGCGCTGGCGCGGCGACGCCAGGAGCTGCCGTGGGTCCGCATCGACAAGGAGTACCGGTTCGAGACCGACGAGGGAAGCGCCTCCTTGGCCGACCTCTTCCAAGGGCGCTCGCAGCTCCTCGTCTATCATTTCATGTTCGGGCCCGAGTGGACGGCGGGTTGTCCCTCCTGCTCGATGATCGCGGACGGCTTCAACGGGTTCGTGGTCCACCTGGCCAACCATGACGTGATGCTGTGGGCGATCTCGCGGGCGCCGCTGGCGAAGCTGCTGGCATACAAGCACCGAATGGGCTGGAGTTTTCCCTGGGCGTCCTCGCTCGGCAGCGACTTCAATTTCGACTTCAACATCGCCTTCACCGAGGAGCAGCAGCGCGCGGGAGCCGTCGAGTACAATTACGAGCGCGCCGGCCACGCGATGGACGCGACGCCGGTCCCGGAACCGGTCGCCCGGTTCGCCGCCATGTGCGGAACCGACGCGCCCACATACTCGCGCGATCGGCCGGGCATGAGCGCGTTCGTGCTCGAGGACGGCGTCCTCTACCATTGCTATTCCACCTATTCGCGCGGCGTGGACGGTATTTGGGGCGTCTACCCGTGGCTCGACCGCGCTCCCAAGGGGCGCAACGAGCGGGGCATCTGGTGGCGCCGCCACGACGAGTACGGCACGCGCTGAGATTTTAGACGTCCTCCCGTACGTGCCGGCTTTCCATGGAAGCTGGCGCTACGGGCGGGTTTGCTTCCCGGATGGGTCGCCGATCAGGATCGCGATGATTCCCGAAGCAAGAAAGGCCCGGCGGACGCCGCGGCCATCAGCCGGGCATTGATCCGCCGGATTTTTGCCACCGCCTTGGTAACGATACGGACGCATGGGCCCGCGCCACGTCCTGGCTGTCCTCCTCGCCTTCGGGCTTGCGGCGTTTCTGGCGGCCCTCGCGCTGCACCTGCTGCCAATGCCCTCGCTCGCGGCGCTGCGCGGCCACGAGGACGATCTCACGGCGTACGGCGCGGCCTATCCGTTGCGGCTCGCCGCCATCTTCGTGATCGCCTACGTGGTGCTCGCTCCCCTGCCGGTGCCGGCCGCGGAGCTCCTGACCGTCGCCGCCGGCACCCTGTTCGGCCTCGCCGAAGGGGTCGTGCTCGTCTCCATCGCCGCGATGATCGGCTCCTGCGGCGCGTTCCTGCTCGGGCGTTTCCTGCTCGGGCGAGCCCTCCGGCGGCGCCTTGCCGGCCGGATCGCGATGGTCGCGCGCGGCGTCGAGAGGGAGGGCGCGTTCTATCTCTTCGCGCTGCACATGATCCCGGCCATGCCGTTCTTCATCGTCAACATGGCGATGGGGGCGACGTCGCTCAGGCTCGCGACCTTCTGCTGGGTGAGCCAGCTCGGGATCCTGCCGATCGTCATCGCCTATGTGAACGCGGGAATCGAGATCGGCCGGTTCCACAGCCTCTCGGGCATCCTCTCGCCCGGCGTTCTCGCGACCTTCGCTGTGCTCGGGGTTCTTCCGCTCGCCGCGCGCCCGCTGGTTGCGACACTGCGCCGGCGCATCGGCGGAATTTGGGGTGACGGCCGCGCTCGCCGGGCCGGAGAGGTCGAGCTCGGAGCGTCTCCGGCATATGGACCTCGAACGGCCGCAGCCAGGGCGCGCCGGGCTGGCGCTCGACGTCCGGCGCCGCCATCCCGGCGAATGTCTCCTCAAGGATAAGGTCTCCGTCACGACGGCGGTCGTCGTGGCGGAGGACGATCCCGCAATCGAGCCGGCTGCGGTCAGTCCGTGGACGGCGAGGAGGGATGCGCCTGGGCCGCGCGAATGCGCCGCCATTCGATGCGGGCGGCGCCGAACAGCAGAAGTGCGAGGACGAGGAGGCCGCCGACGATCGCCCACTCGACGCTGCCGTTATGCTCGTCGGGGTCCCAGCCGAACAGGATCTCGATCCAGTCGGACCATACGAGCGTCAGCAGGAACAAGACGAAAGCGACCGACGCCGTCGCGATTTCGATCCGCAACCGAAGACGAGGAGGCATGGGCAACACCCTTCTTCCCATTCGTGACGATCGCCGCGACCCGCGGTTCCACGATCAACCGGCCGAGGCCGAGCGGCGGGCCGGGCGCGAGTATCCCGGACCCGGGCGGCGATCGCAATGGTTGCGTGCGGCCGGCGCGGCGAATGGAGAGCCGCCGGCGCGACGCGGGCGGCGTCCTTGAGACGCCGCCCGCGCGCTCGCGCGGGTCAGCCGGCGATCGGCCCGGAGCGGGGCACGATCTGAGCGACGGCGGAACTGCCCTCGTAGCGGGTCTTGGTCTGGAGATAGGGCTCGACCGCTCCCTTGGTCACGAACTTGAGGCCGGTATTGATGTCCGCCGGCCCGACGAGCCCGCCCGAGACCTTGTACGCGAACAATTCCATCACCGTGTAGAAGCCTTGCAGATAAGGCTGCTGGTCGATGACGAAATCGAGATACCCGTCATGCACGGCGTTGAGCGAATCCGGCAGCAGGTCGAAGCCGCCGGCCTGGATGCCCTGCTTCGGCAAATCGTGCTGGCGCATCACGTGGCCGACGCATTCCGTCGATCCGGCATCGACCGCGAACATTCCCTTGAGGCTCTTATGGCCGAGATAATAGGCCTGGATCGTCGAGAGCTCCTCGTTGATCGTGGGGCCGGTCGCCACCTCGTGATAGGTGATGCTGCCGCCCTCCTTCTTGATCGCGTCCGCCGCACCGTTGATGCGCGGCTGGATGTTGAGCTGCCCGGGCGTGGCGATGAAGAGGGCCACGTCCCCCGAGCCCACGAGCTTGACGATCCGCTCGCCCATTTGATAGCCGGAAAGATAGAGGTCCTGGCCGATATAGGCGAGCCGGCGGTTGGGGCTGCCGGGCGGAGAGTCGGCATTGTAACTGAAGACCGGGATGCCGGCGTCGAGCGCGCGCGCCACCGGCGCATCGAACCCTTTCGGATCGACGATCGCGACCGCGATCCCGTCCGCCTTCGCCGCGATCGCCGCATTCATCGCGTTGACCATCTGCGCGACGTCGCTGATCTCCGAGCCCGTCCACTGGTAGGTGCAGCCGAGCAGCGCGCAGGCGTCATGGATGCCGTACTGCGTCGGCACGAAGAACGGATTGGTGGTGACGTGATTGACGAAGACGAAGCGCCACTGCGGATGGGCTGGGAACGGCCCCGCATCCGCCGCCCGCGCCCGTCCGGGCATGGCGGCGAGCGCGGTCGCGGCGGTGGCCACGCTCACGCCATGGATCATCGCCCGCCGCGGCAGGCGCTCGGCCACGCGGCGAACCAATTTTTCATCGGGCTTGTCGGTCATCTTCGTCCCTCCTGTTGCAGAGTTTGCTTGCGTTTGGTTGCACTTTGCCCCCGCACGGGAGCGGCCGGCCCGGCCGGCCCGCCCCGGCGCGCTGGCGACGGAATATTTTCGTGGGCGTGGCCGGCGAAGAATTCCCGCTCTCCGCCGGCGGAGAGGCGGCGCCCAAGCAGCGCGTCGTGCACGTCCTCGATCGCCGAGCGCAAGAGCTCGGACATCAACGCGAAGGCCTCTTGCGCCCTGCGCTCGCGGATCGTCTCAAACACGCGGCGGTGCCGGCGCAGCGAATGTTCGGGCGTGTGCGCCGAGCCGCTCCAGCTCAGCTCGAACGAGGCCCTGAGGGCCGATTCGATCAGCGCCCCGAAGGAGATCAGGAAGGCGTTGCCGGTCGCCTCCAGGATCGTTTCGTGGAAGCGAAGATCCGCCTCGAGCAGGTCCTGCGCCTTGCCCTGAAAGCGCACCATGTCCTCGTAGGCGGCGCCGATGCGCGCGATCGTCGGCGCATCGGCGCGCTGCGCGGCGAGCGCCGTCGCCCAGGGCTCGATGATCCGCCGCACCTCGAAGAGGTCGGTGACGAAGCCGTCCGTCGGCGCGGTGGCAAGATGCCAGGCGAGCACGTCGGCATCGAACATGTTCCACTTGGCCCGCGGCCGTACCACGGTGCCGACCTTCCGCTTGCTCGCGATCAGCCCCTTGCCCGCGAGCAGGCGGAACCCCTCGCGCAGCGCGGAGCGCGAAACGGCAAGGCTTGCGCAGAGCTCCGCCTCGGTGGGCAGGATCTTCCCCGGCACGGGATCGCCGGCGGCGATGCGCTCGCCGAGGTCGCGCGCGATGCGCTGGTGCAGATTGCCACGCGCGCGATCGAAAGACGCGCCATGGGAAGACGCGCCATGGGAAGACGGGGGCGGCCCGGGCGAAGTTGCATCCATCCGAATTCTCTCCCCGGGCGCCGGCCCCGGGGGAGCCGCATCCGGACGATTCGGCGCTATTGTCCTACAATAGCGCGTAGCCCGCAAACCCCCTCGGCACCTCCCCGGCTCCCTCCCGATTGGAAACGGATCCGAAAGGAATGGACAGGGGCGGGATTCTTTGCCGGCAGCGCGCTCCTCCCGCGGCTGGCGCAGGCAGCGCGCCGGGAGGCCACTTGTCAGACGTAAGCCTCGCCTCTAGAGTGGGATGCGTTCGCTTCGGCTCACGCATCCCGCTCTAGCAGGCTGCTGAAAAACTCTTTTCGGCCGCTCGCGGCGCAGCATTAATTCGCGATTGGCGCGTGCCGCGCAGGATTGATTCGCGTGGCAGCCGTAGGCGATTCTTTTTGGTCATTCGTTGCCACTCCGTCCGAC
>DATJTV010000047.1:0-5514 GCA_035503055.1 Acetobacteraceae bacterium | reverse complement strand
GCGACGTTGCGCACCAGCACGTAGAGCGCCGAGGCGTCGGCGTTGAGGCTGCGCGGCAGCGTCATGTAGGCGCTGGTGCTGATCGGGACGAAGAGGAATCCGAGGCCCGCGCTCTGCGCCATCCGCATCAGCATCAGAGTGCGGAAATCGAGGTTCGGCGTGAGATGGCTCGCGTAGAGCAGCCCGAAGCCGAGAATGACGAAGCCGATCGCGATGATCAGCCGCGCCTGCACGCGCGGCATCAGCACGCGCGTCACGAACGGGATCAGTGCCAGGACGACGAGCGCGCCTGGCGAGAGCACGAGGCCGGCCAGCAGCGCCGTATAGCCGAGATGCACCTGGGCGAGCTGCGGGATCAGCACCCCGCTCGAATAGAGCGTGCCGAAGAGCGCGACCACGAGGAAGCAACCGACCGAGAAATTGCGGTCGCGGAAGACTGAAAGATGGACGATCGGCCGCCGCGCCTCGGTGAGCCAGAAGATCGCGCCGATCCATCCGATCGCAGCGGCGAAGGCGAGCAGGCGGATCATCGGCGAGGAGAACCAGTCGGCGTCCTCGCCGCGGTCGAACATGATCTGGGCGCAGCCGATCGCCATCGCGATCAGCATCAGCCCGGGCAGATCGACACGCTTGTCGCGCGTCCGCGCGCGCAGAACCCAGGGCGGATCCTCGACCAGGCGGTTGACCAGGAAGAAGGTGATGATCCCGATCGGGACGTTGATGAAGAAGACCCACCGCCAGGAATAGCTGTCGGTGATCCAGCCGCCGAGCGTGGGGCCGATGATCGGCGCGAACACCACCGCGATCGCCACCACGCCGAAGGCGCGGCCACGCAACGCGGGCGGCATCACGTCGAGCACGATCGCCTGCTGGTTGGGCTGCAGGCCGCCGCCGAAGAAGCCCTGCATGAGGCGGAAGAAGACCAGCTCGCCGAGACTCGTGGCACTTCCGCACAGGAACGAGAAAACCGAGAACATAATGATGCAGAGCAGGAAATAGCGCTTGCGCCCGATCACCCGCCCGATCCACGCGGAGATCGGCAGCACGATGCCGTTGGCGACGAGGTAGGAGGTGAGCGTCCAGGTCGCCTGGTCGTAGCTCGAGGAGAGGCTGCCGGCGATATAGGGCAGGCTCACATTGACGATGGTAGTGTCGAGAATCTCCATGAAGGCGGCGAGCGTCACCACCACCGCGATCAGCCATGGATTGTAGCGCGGCCGCCACGCGGCGTCCGCGGCCTCGAGTGCGTCGCTCATCGAAGATGGACGACCGGCTCCACGGAGAGGCCGAGCGGCAGCGGAATCTTCGGATCGAGCCCGCCGGTGATGACGATCTTCACCGGCACGCGCTGGACGATCTTGACGAAGTTGCCGGTCGCGTTCTCGGCCGGGAAGGCGCTGAAGACGGACCCGGTGCCCTCCTGGATGCTGTTGACGCGGCCGGTGAGGTGGAGGCTCGGATAGGCATCGACATGGATCGTGACGCGCTGTCCCGGGCGGATATGGTCGAGCTGGGTTTCCTTGAAGTTGGCGATGATCCAGGGATTGGGCTCGACGATGCTGAACATCGTCGTGCCGGGCTGCACGTAGGAGCCGAGCGTGATGCCGCGGTTGGTGATCCAGCCGTCGGAGGGTGCTGTCACGCGCGTGTAGGAGAGGTTCACGCGGGCCTTCTCGAGCGCGGCCTGTGCCTGGCTCACGGCGGCCTTGCGCTCGGAAACGAGCGCCTCCGCCGCGGCGATCTCGGCATCGACATCGTTGGCCGCAGCGACCGAAGCCGAAGCCTCGCGCAGGCGCGCGCGGGCGGCGTTCGCGGCGTCCACCGCATTGTCGCGGTTCTGCTGGCTGGTCGCACCTGGGGGAAGACGGAGCTGGCGCCGCTCGTTCTCCTCCGCCTCGGCGAGATCGGCGGCGGCGGCCTGCTCGGCGGCCTTCGCCTCGGCGAGCGCCGCCGGGTTGGAGGTCTTGGCGATGGCAAGGTTCTGCTCGGCGCTGGCGAGCTGGGCGCGGGCGAGCGTGAGTGCCGCCGCGGCCTCATCGCGCGCGGCGACGTAAGTGCGCGGATCGATCACCAGCAGGAGATCGCCCTTGTGGACGAACTGGTTGTCCGTGACGTCGAGCGTAACAACGGTGCCGGCGATCTCGGGCGCCATCGCGACCGGATGGCCGTCGGTGAAGGCGTCGTCGGTCGTGACCGTCGCCCCTCCGGAAAGCCACGTGTAGAGGCCGATGCCGATCACCGCGAGCAGCGCCGCGCTCAGGCCCACGCGACGGAGCTTGACGCCGAGCGGAGTCCGTACGGCGGCGGTCGAGCGAAGTTCAGCCGGCTGCTGCGTTCCGTCCATGCCGAGAAGCGGCTCCCCTCATGCTGGTTCAGGCATCACCGCACGCGGCAATGGACGAGCCCGGTAACGGACAAAGCTTGCCGGCCGGACCCCGCGCAGGAGAGCTGGGAAGGGGGCGGCGCCGCAAGCTCCCGTCCGGGCGTGGCATCACCCCGCGGAGGCCGCCGGCTGCATAGCCGTACATCGATAGGTGCCGCGGCCACCAAAGGCTGATACCGGCGCTTTACAGTTGCCGGCACTTTACAGTTGAACGTCCAATTCGCGCGGCGTTTCGCGGCCCGCCCCCCGGAGCAAGAAAACTTCCGCAAGCCCATAGTAGGGAGGATCGGGGGGGACTTCAATCGCCGGGGCCGGCGGGGCGCCGGGAGTCGTCTACCGGACGGATCGGCGCTTCCCGCGGTCGCGGAACCACGCTCGCCCTGTCGAGCCGCACCTCCAATCCGATCGACTCAACGTTCATCCGGCACACCCCGAACCGGCTTTTCGCCGCCATCCGCTCGAACGCCTCCTTCGTGTAAGCCCGCCGGATCAGCAATTGACGGAACGTCTGCTTCGTGATCCACGCATCGAGCATTGTTCGCCCGCTTTCCCGCACATAGGCATCGATCTCCTCGATCGCCGCGTCCTTGCGCAAATCGAGGATCACGGCCTCGCCGCCATCGCGCAGGACCCGGTGCATCTCGTCGAGAACCTTCACCGGCTCCGCAAAATTCTTGAACGCCGCCGAGCAGTAGACGAAGTCGAACGAGGCGTCGCCAAACGGCATCGCCGAGGCATTGCCCACGCGGAAATCCACCGCGGCTCCAACCTTCGCTGCGTTGGCGGTCGCGATCTCGACGAACGTCCGGCTGATGTCGAGGCCGGTGATCCGGAAATCGCCGAGCTTGGCGAGCTCGATCGCGAAGAACCCCGGCCCCGGCGCAACCTCCAGCACCTCGCCGCGTCCGTCGAGCCGCGCTGCCACCTCGGCCGCTCGCCGCCGAAAATCTGCCATATCGTTGCGGCGGGTGCGGGCGTACCAGCGCGCCACCCAGCCTTCCATCCCGGCATCCTTCCGCCTCGCGGCTTGCATGGCTTGTCGCCCCGACACGCATGACGCAATATCTTAACCTATAAGTATCTTAGAAATGCAGGTATTCCATGTCAAGCTCGCCCGCGCGACGCCGCGACCGTGAGGCGCTCCTCGCAAGGCTTCGCGATCTCGGCCGGGCGATGAGCACCCAGACCGTCTTCCTGCATCAAGCGATCGCGCAGACCATCGGCCTCAACGCGACCGACACGAAATGCATCGACCTCATCCTGCGCGCCCCCGGCGCAATCCTCACCGCCGGCCAGCTCTCGGAATTGACCGGCCTCACCACCGGCGCGATTACCCATATTCTCGACCGCCTCGAGAAGCGAAATTTCGTCGAACGCGAGCGCGATACCGATGACCGTCGCAAGGTCTTTGTCCGTGTCCGCCCTGAGAGCCTGACCCCGGTCCTTCCCCGATACGAGGCGATCGGCCAAGCCTTTATCGCTCTCGTTGACCAATACCGCGACGAAGACCTCCGCCTGATCTGCGATTATCTGGAGAAAACCTTCGCTGTCTCCAGGCGTGAACTCGCCAAGCTGGCTGCCGCGCCCCGCGCGCGTACCGGCGCGCCCGGGCGGACCGCCGCACCGCTTCCGCCATCGTCAATGCCGCGCAAACGGCGTACATCCTCCGCATAGCCGTGCGACGCGGCGGCCTGAGCCTGAACTTCCCTCTCGCCGGAAGTAGAATGCCGGGGTGCCCTTTGCTACGGGCCGAGGCTTCAATGGCTCCAACACAGCACGCGCGAACGCTATCAACCCGGATTTCGCGGGTGAGAACGGATTTCCTTAGCACGATTTGAGCGAATCCGGCATGAATATCGATGCTTATTTTCTAGCGGATTGTCGGAGAACTTTACAAGATCGTCCCGATTGGGTCGAACTGTCATTTTGTCGCGGCATCACGTTCTTCTATGGTGCGACGGAACAAAACCGGGAAACTCAACGGATGCGAATACGGATCATTTTGGCGCTAGCCGCCGCCGCGCTGTGTCTGGGCACTACCCGAGTCAGAGCAAATCCAACCCTCGTCTACGATTCCGCGTCCCTCTTGGCGGTGGCCGGGAGTACTTTGCAGATCGGGGCAACCCTGACGCTTGGTCCGACCGACCCCGCGATCGTCACCAACTCGTATGGAGAGACCGTCGTCCAACTGCCGGGCGGAACGAGCTTCGTCGGTTCTCAATTGCTCGTCGGCCAGGCTCTGGACCCCAATTCCTACATCTACGGGACGCAGGCTTCCTATTTTGCCCAGGACGCAAGCTGGATTCCCCCCGCCCAGGACCCCGTCGGCAACCTCGATGTTGCGCCCGGCGGGTCCGTGCGTCTCGATCTCGGCAGCATCGTTCTCGGTCCGGCGTTGCCGGCCGGTACCTACACGACCGATATCGGGGTGTATTCAGGGTGCGTCACCAACATCTGCCTCGATGACCCGTTCGCTCTCCCCAATTTTGCCGATGCGGGCCTGCTCACCATCACGGTTGACCCTGTGCCGGAACCAGCAACGCTGCTTCTGCTGGGAACTGGCCTGCTCGGAACGGTGGCGGCCGCCAGGTACGGAAGCGGGCGCCGGCAGTGTCGTGCCGCGACATGACCAAGCCTGGCGAGGACGCCGGTCTCAGGATTACGACGGATGAATGAGCCGACCAGAATGTTTCCCTCCCTGGAAGATTCGGAGTCAGCCTGACGCCGAATCAGCGGGGCATGGCCAGGACCGGGCAAAACGGCCTTTGTCCTTGTCCATAAGCTCCCTGGGGCGATCGGGCTGGCGAAGGCACGGATGCTCGCGAGGTCGTGGATGAATGGAGTGAGGCGAGATGGTGGAGAGTCCGCTCAGGCGCGAACCGGCTGCGGCAAGGGAGCCGTTCGTTGATGACGAACTCGCCTCCATATCCCTGGAGGCACGCGGGATAGACTTTCACTTTCGGAACCATGTCTTGCAGATCGGTGGCGATTTTTCTCTCTGTGAACCGGGCGGCCTTGTTTATCGCTTTCGGCCCGGCGAACGTTCCGGAAAGGCCGAAGAGCTCTCCGAGCTGATTGGACGAACCGTCGCTGCTGCGGATTGGAGCGACTTGGTCGTATTGACGTTCGAT
>DATJTV010000046.1:0-5110 GCA_035503055.1 Acetobacteraceae bacterium | reverse complement strand
GCTGGCGGCGTGTAGTATTGCCGCTCTGCGCTTCGCCGCAGCCCAACCCGGCATCATCACGGATGGCATCGCCGTCGCGCTGCTCGGCTTGGCGACGCTGGTGATCGCGGCGTTGGCAGTCCGGACCGTGCTGGGTGTTGTTGCGGGCGAACTGAGAACTTTGAGCGCCTGACGGCGCATCTCCGGCCCGCCTGTCGCTTCAGCCATCACCCGGCTATCAATGCGAGCTCCCGACGCAAGCCGAGCTTCCGCCTTATCGTAAAATAGCCCAGACATCACCCTAAAGCGTGATCGCCGAAGATGGAATCAACGAAGGCGTTCGATCACGCGGGAAAGCAAAGACCTAGAGCGTGATCGCCGAAGGTTGATGAACCGAAGGCGTTCGATCACGCGGGAAAGCAAAGACCTGGAGCGGGATGCGTGAGCCCGAGCGAACGCATCCCGCTCTCGTGGATGCGATCCTCAGGGTGTTTGTGCGGGCATCTTCACGCCAGCCGGAACCTTGACCCGGATCACATAGTCCCGCGCGCCCGCATTTCGATGCATCCATTCGAACGACCGGGCGCGGGAATACTCAACAGCGACGTCCGCTCGGTCAGTGTCGGCGGCACGTCGCTCGAGGAGATCCGTGCCGCGACCCGGGACAGGCTGACCGAACTCTCACCCCGTAAAGTTGCTTCTCTTATCCGTTGAACGCTCGCGGGCCACTGACGAACCGATTGCCCCGAACGTAGAATCGCAGCGGACTGTCCGCTGCGCGCGTAATGCCGATCCGTTTGCTCCGCCCGATTTGGGGCGGGGCCGCGCCGTCGGTTCCGAGCCACAACGGACCCGGCTGACAGAGGTCGATCCCGTCCAACCGGCGATCGACCGCCAAGGCCGCGCCCAGCCGCCCCGGGCCCCGCGCCAGGTCTCGCACCCGATCGGTGCCGCGATTTCGCTCCATGATCCCGATGCCATGGGTTGGCTCGATCGCCCTGATCAAGACACCCGCGCCCACGCCCGGCGTCTCGCTCGAGACGTTCAGCATGAACGAAATTCCATAGGCAAGGTAGACGTATGCGTGCCCGCGCTCAAGGAAGAGCGCCCGGTTGCGGGGGGTCACGCCGCGATAGGCGTGACCGGCGGGGTCGCCGATGCCATACGCCTCGGTCTCGACGATGCGCCCGCCCGCAACGCCTTCGGCCAGCGTTCGCACGAGCATTTTTCCAATCAGGAAACGAGCGAGCTCAGCGGTTTCGACGGGCAGCTCCGTCCGATCCAGCACGCGCGGGCGCGGCATTGTCGTGCCGATTTCAATCCATCCGCTCGACCCATTGCGCGCGCGAGGGTCCGGGCTCGAACGGGTCGCCGAAATACTGGGTCTCGCGCGCGACCTTGCCATCCAGGAACTCCATGACGCTCACCGACCAGGAGGGGCGGCCGTCATAGGCGATGATGAATTCCGAGACCCAAAGCTCGGCCGTGCCGATAATTCGGCGCACCGTGAAACGCTTCCTGTTCGGCTGTGCGGCGCGAGAGGCCTGGATGTTGCGCCGGCCCCTGATGCGCTCGCCCGATTGCGGGTACTCGAGCAGCGCGTCGTCTCGATATATGTCGTGCTCAACGACGAAGTCGTTCGCGTCCGAGGCGGCCCAGTGGCGATGGAGCGCCTCCCGAATCTCGGTCTCGTTCATCCTGCTGCTCCCGTTGCGGGTCATCGAAGCGCGGTCCGGCCACCCTCCCGAAAGTGGCTGCCGGACAGCGTTGACATGACATTCGCCCCTTCGCCAGACCCGCGAACGGCCAGGTCCGGTTCCGGGACGCCGCTGGATGGCCGCGACGGGCGCATTTCGGCTGCCGGCCTCGCGGCGCCGGGCATTCGCAATCCGCCCCGGACATGAGAGAATCCTCGCCCGATGCCCGACTCCGCACCCGCTCCCGCCCCGGCGCGCGCTCCCGTCCCGCCTGCCCTGCTGGCGGCGCTCGCCGCGGCACTCGGCCCCGGCGGGATGCTGACCGACCCGGCCGATACCGCCCCCTACGCCACCGACTGGCGCGGCCTCTATCACGGCCGGACCCAAGCCGTTTTGCGGCCCGCCGGCACGGCGGAAGTCGCCGAATGCGTCCGCCTCTGCGCCGCGGCGCGTGTTCCCCTGGTGCCGCAGGGCGGCAACACCTCGATGGTCGGCGGCGCCGTGCCGGCCGCGGACGGCTCCGAGCTCGTGCTCTCCCTCTCGCGACTCGCGCGCGTCCGCGCGGTCGAGCCGCTCGACCTCACGCTCACGATCGAGGCCGGGGTGACGCTCAAGGCCGCCCAGGACGCGGCGGCCGCCGCCTCCTGCCTGCTGCCGCTCTCGATCGGTTCGGAAGGAACCGCCGAGATCGGCGGCGTGCTCGCCACCAACGCAGGCGGGAACAACACGCTCCGCTACGGCAACGCGCGCGAGCGCGTGCTCGGCCTCGAGGTCGTGCTGGCGGACGGCAGCGTCTGGGATGGCATGCGCGCCTTGCGCAAGGACAATACCGGCTATTGCCTGCGCCAGCTCTTCGTCGGCTCCGAGGGCACGCTCGGCATCATCACCGCCGCCATCCTCCGCCTCGAGCCGGCGCCCGCCGAGCGGATCGCCGCCTTCGCCGCCCTGCCCTCGCCCGAGGCCGCGCTCGCCCTGCTCGGCCGGCTGCAGCGCCACGACGCCGCCGCGCTGGTCGCCTTCGAATACATGTCCGAAGCCGGCATCGCGCTGGTGCTTGCCCAGATCCCGGGCACCCGCCTCCCGCTCGCCGAGCCCGCCCCACACTATGCGCTGATCGAGCTGGCCTCGCCGCGCCGCGATGCGGGCCTCCGCGCCGGGCTCGAATCGGTGCTCGCCGCGGCGGCCGAGGAAGGCGAGATCGCCGACGCCACCCTCTCGGCGAGCGAGCAGCAGCGCGCTTCGCTCTGGAAGCTCCGCGAGGAGCATTCCGAGGCCCAGCGCCTCGCCGGCGCCTCGGTCAAGAACGACGTCTCGGTGCCGGTGCCGGCTATTCCGGAATTCCTCGCCCGCGCCGCCGTTGCCGGCCGCGCGGTCATGCCGGGCGTCCGGGTCGTCCCCTTCGGCCATCTCGGCGACGGCAACATCCACTTCAACTTCGTCCAGCCCGACGGCATGGCGGCCTCGACCTTCCTCGCGGCAAGCGAGTCGCTGATGGAGGCGGTGAACGAGGTGGTCCGCTCGCTCGGCGGCAGCTTCTCCGCCGAGCACGGCATCGGCCTCCTCAAGCCGGCGATGCTGGCCGCCTGGCGCGGCGGGCCCGAGCTTTCGATGATGCGCCGGATCAAGCAGGCGCTGGATCCCGATGGCCTGCTCAACCCGGGCAAGGTACTCGCGCGCTAACCGTCGGCCCCGCGCGCTTCCGCCGCCTGCCCCGGCCGGGATAGACTTCCTTTCCCCGGCCGCCTCGCCCCCCCTCACCGGCAACCCGCGAGCCCGATGCTGCTCTTCCGCCGCCCCGTCCCCTCCCAGCTCGACCGTTACATCTTCCGCCAGCTCCTTCTGGCGCTGCTCGTCTCGACCGGCGGGCTCGCCGCCCTCATCTGGCTCACCCAGTCGCTCCGCTTCCTCGAGCTGGTCATCGACCGGGGCCTGAGCCTCCGCGTCTTCCTCGAGCTGACCAGCCTCCTCATCCCGGGCTTCGTCGCCGTCATCCTGCCGATCACCACCTTCCTCGTGATCCTCTTCCTCTATCTGCGCCTCGCCGCCGACCGCGAGATCACGGTGATGCGCGCCGCCGGGCTCTCGCACTTCGCCCTCGCCCGGCCGGCGCTGGGGCTGGCCTTCGTCTCGCTCGCCGCCTGCTTCTGGCTCAATCTCGGGATCGTGCCGTCGAGCGTCGCCGCGTTCCGCCAGGAACAGTTCGAGATCCGCAACCGGATCGCCGCCTTCCTGCTCCAGGAGGGCGTGTTCACGCCGGTCTCGGACAACCTCACCGTCTATGTGCGCAAGCGCGATATCGACGGCACCCTGCACGGCATCCTGGTCGACGACGCCCGCGACCCCAACGACCAGGCGACGATCCTCGCCGAATCGGGGCGGATCGCGGACGGGCCGGACGGGCCCGAGGTCCTGCTGTTCCACGGCAGCCGCCAGGTGATCGACCGCCGGACGGGCCGGCTCAACGTGCTCACCTTCGCCGAGAACACCATCGATCTCACGGCCAACGGCGGCGGCCCCCAGCAGCGCTTCCGCGACGCCTCGGAGCTCCCGCTCGACCAGCTCCTCCACCCCGACCCCGCAAGCGTTGCGCCGCGCGATGTCCCGAAATTCCGCGTCGAGGCGTACCGCCGGCTGAGCAGCCCGTTCACCGCCGTCTCGTTCGCCTTGCTCGCCCTCTACGCCGTGCTCGCCGGCGCATTTCGCCGCCACGGCGGCCTCCTGCGCACGGCAGCCTCGGTCGGCGGCGTCGTCGGCCTGCTCGCGGTCCAGCTCGCGATCGCCGATTTCGCCCAGCGTATCCCCGCGATGATGCCGCTCATCTGGGTCGAGGCGATCCTGCCCGGCCTGGTCTTCGCCTGGCTCCTGTTCGCTCCGCCCCGGCGGCTTGCGTGGCTTCTCCGCGGCGCCCGGCCCGGCACCCCGCGGCTTGGCGCCTCATGACGCTGGCCCCCACCCTCGCCCGCTACTTCGCCCGGCAGTTCCTGCTCGCGGTCCTCACCGCGCTCGCCGGCCTGACCGGGCTCGCCTCGCTCTTCGACTTCATCGAGCTCCTGCGCCGCGCGGCGCTGAGGCCGGATGCCACGTTCGGGCTCGTCGCCGAGATCGCCGCACTCCGCCTGCCGTGGCTCCTGATGCAGCTCCTGCCGTTCTCCGTGCTGCTCGGCGGGATCTACGCTTTCTGGCGGCTCACCCGCTCCTCCGAGCTCGTCGTCGCCCGCGCGGCGGGCGTCTCCGTATGGCAGATCCTCGCCGCTCCCTTCTTCGTCGCAGTCGTGATCGGCCTCGTCGCCACCACCGTCATCACCCCGATCTCCTCGGTCACCTACGCCCGGGCCGAGACCCTGAACGACGCCTATATCGAGGTAGGAGCGCACCCGCTCTCGCTCAGCGGCGGCGAGCTCTGGGTCCGCCAGTCCGACGCCGGCCTGATCCCG
>DATJTV010000045.1:0-9689 GCA_035503055.1 Acetobacteraceae bacterium | reverse complement strand
GGAACGCGGCAGTCAAGACAGTAAATCCCAATGCGAAAGTGAAAGCAATGGGCCGGGCGACGAAGCGAACGGGATAAGCTCAGGGTGCCGGAGGGCTCTCCGTTTTTTCAAACCTTCAAAGACGCGGGAAGGGCTGTTATCGCGCGTTGCCTAGCTGCTGTTGCGGCCGTCCAGCGCGTGTCGGCGCACGGCTAACTCGTTCTCCAATGACGCACTAGGATCCCGCGCCGGCTGCGACGCACAGCGATAGCACGTCGCCCCACATCAACTCCACGCGGAGCAGCCGGTCCTCCGCGATTGCGCGCAAAAGATCGGCTGCACCTTGCCGAAGGGATTTGCGAGTTAAGCGATTCGCGGTCAAGGCTACTGAACGATCTACTGAGTCGGCTAAGCTTCTGATATACTTCAGGATAGGTCGAACGATCTAGCCGTGCGCCGCCACAAACCTTCCGGCGGCGCCGCTCGTTGGTCGTTCCAAAAGGTATGCTTGACGAACTTGACGAGCTGGCCACCCCGTCCGATATTCCCGGTATGACTGGCGCAACACACGTTGATACGTCACGAGAGGTTGGGGCTGACGCTCCCCGCACGTCCCGGTCTGCCGGCCGCAGGCGCGGTCGCGTTGAGGTGCCGTATGGCCTCTCGACCGAGGAAGCTCGCCGGGTTCTCGCCGCCGTTGCCAGTAGCGCTGGCGCGGCTGCGCGCACCGGCCGGACGCTGACTGTCAGGCTCGAGCCAGCAAGGCCCAAGGGCGCGACGCGCTTCCGCATTGTAAAGGAATTTCGGACGCCGAGGTCAGAGACTGCTTCTTCGGTCGCAAAGCCTAAATCCGCCGAGACCGAACTTACTCCAGCCGCCGCGCGTGCCGCGCTCAAACGTGCTTACGCGCGCGGGACAGCGGCGGCGGCCGAAATCCTTACCGGGCCCGACATGCTCTCCTCCGATGCGATCGCTGAGCGCCTCGGGCTGTCGCGTGAAGCTGTGAACCAAAAGCGCCACCGCGGCGAACTCCTGGGGCTGGAAGGTGTCAAGCGCGGCGTGCGCTTCCCCGCTTGGCAGCTCGGACCTGGCGGCCTGCCGCTACCCGCGTTGCGCGATCTGCATTCGGCCTTGGGTGCGCCCTGGGCCGTGTTCCGCTTCCTTCTCCAGCACCACCCGGAGCTTGGTATGAAGACCGGCCTCAAGGCCGTCTCAGATCCGCGACAGGCTGCCGAGGCTCTCCGACTCGCCCGCAGGATCGGCACGTTCGGACCGACCGGCGCGTGACGGACCGCCGTGCGCGGGTTCGCCCGCCGCGACGAGCGGCCGACCTGCGGCCAGCGGTTGCCGTTATACCGACCGGCGCTCATTGGGTGCGCTTTGTTAAGGCGGTGCACGGCGACCCGCTCGCTGCAGGGCCGGGTCCGTCCCGTTTCTCTGATCCCATTCTCAACCGTGGCCAATCGCCGCGCTGGCTTCCAATCTATCTTGGAGGGTCGTTCACGCTATGCCTCCAGGAGACGGTGCTACGGGATCGCGCCAACGCCGCCTCCGTTGGTTCGTTCCTCGTGTCGCACGCCGAGCTGGCTCTATGGGATTGGGCGGAAATCGAGATGGTGCGGGATCTGCACGTGGTGGATTTGCGAGGCGCAGCACTCACCCGATCTCGGGTGCCCACGGATGTCGTCGGTGCCTCCGACCAACGACTCGCTCGCGCTTGGGCAGCAGCCATCCACCGCCATCCCGCCAAGTTCGATGGTATAGTCTTCCCTTCCCGCTTTCATACAGGCGACAACTTGGCGCTGTTTCAGGCGCGGGTGGCCAACAAACTTCGGGTTGTGGCACGCAGACCTCTGCTCAAGAGCCCGGTCCAACTTGGCCGGGCTTGCGCTGCGCTCGACCTCGCGATCGTTGCGAACCCGACCGACGACACCTTCTGAATCCGAAATGCTCGCCCCATACGCGGGAAGGGTGATTATCGCGTGTTAGGCCCCTAATCGCAGCTCGTCTCGACCGGCAAGCGTCAGGTTGACCTGCCGGCAGTCAGAGCAGCACGGTCTGCACGGCCACGGCGGCCCCTGCGTCGTACAGCTGCCGGTCCAGGGTGCAAAGAGTGGCACCATGATCGGCGCAGATCGCCAAGTGCAGCGAATCACCCGCCCGCAGGCCCAGGGCCTGCTGATCGGCGAATCGCGCGGCGGCACGGAACTGCGGGCCGGAGATCGGCAGCAGGGTGAAAGTCTCAGTACACATTGTCGTGAACACGGCAAGCGCGTTTGCCCGGTGTGTCGCATTGATTTGTCGTGACCGTAGCTTTATCGACAGCGCCGACGAAAACTCCGTTACTACCCAGTCGCTTATCGCGAGCTGCTCCGGATCTTGCGTGCCGAGCCAGGTTAGCATGCGCTCAGTTTCTGCCTCGCGGGTGAGCGCCGCGACCAGCACGGATGTATCGAGATAAAGGATCAATAGCGCGCTTCGTCACGCATGCGGCGGACTACTTTGCGCGCAGGCTCCTTCTGCTTCGGCATGGTCGCAACCATCGCGCGGACGGCCGTAATGTCGATGCGCTTGCGGGGCGCCTCGGCGGCGACGATCTGCGCGACCGGCTTACCACGGCGGGTAATCCGTACCGTCTCGCCGGCGGCGGCGCGCTCGACGAGTTCACTCAAATGTGCCTTGGCGTCGGCGATGCTGACATTGCCCATGGGAGCCTCATGACCATCCAGTTGGTCAGATATAGCACGAAGCGGCCCAGGACGAAAGGGGAGCATGCAAAGCCGCGGGAAGCCGGTGAGGCCTGCGGAAGATTGAGGATTTCCCTCCGTCCTGCTGTGAGGCTTTAGCCTATCCTGCGCTTCAGCGGCTTCCCACGGCCTTGCATGCTCCCCCGAAAAGGCTGTGTCAAACGGTGTGGAATTGGGAGCCGGCCGCACGGCGAATGTCGATGACTCTCTCATTGGGCATGGTGCATCCTCTGGCCTTGCCTCGTACCGTTACGGCTCCATGTAATCGAGCCAGTTCTGTTCGGGTACGAGGGGCCAGAGATGCTCACTCTGGGGCCGCGCGGCGCGCGCCCAGGCGGCGAGCAGATCCTTCGCCGCCCGGCGCTTGGCCATGCCCGCTCGGATCGCAGCCGGGTTCCATCCGACGAGCACGCGCCGCGTGAGTTGTTCGCGGAGGGTGGCGAAGGCAGGATCGGCAGCCAGGTTGTGGAGCTCCTGCGGATCGGTTTCGATATCGAACAGCTGCGGAGGGTAGCCGGCGTACCAGCAGAGCTTCCAGCGGCCGCTTCGGAGCATGCGCTGCTGGACTGCTGCGCCGCCGGTCCAGTCGGGCACGGCATCAGTGCAGTATTCGCTAACGGTTTCGTCGAGCCAGGGGGCTGCATCGTCGCGGGCGACGGCGAGGAAGCTCCGACCGTCGGCGTTGGGCAGCGCCGGCGCGCCGAGCGCCTCGACAATGGTAGGCCCGAGATCGACGAGATTAACAATCTGGGCACGACGCTCGCCCTCGGGCAGATGGCCGGGATGGGAGAGGATGAGCGGGACCCGGACGGATTCCTCATGCAGCGTGTGCTTCCAGAAGAGGCCCCGCTCGCCAAGGTGATCGCCGTGATCGGAGGCGTAGATAACGAGCGTGTTGCGAGAGAGCCCGGTTGCCTCGAGGGTTTCGAGGATCCGGCCAATCATGCGGTCCATGCTGGCTACGAGGCCGTAGTAGGCGGTGCGGGCGCGCAGGATATCAGAGGAGGTTGCGGCGGCGAGGCCGCGGTCCTGGCGCCACCAGCGGAGCCAGGGATGCTCGTCCGCGGGCACCCCGAGGGAGGGCGGTCCGACGCGGCCGGCGAACCGCCGATAGTCATCGGCGCTGCTGACGTAGGGTGGATGCGGCAAGATGAAGCCGACATGCAGCGCGAAAGGAACCCCGGCCGCGGCCTCCTTCAGAAAAGCGCAGGCGGCTTTGGCGACGTCCTCGTCCTTCGCCTCGTACGCGGAACGGCCAGGGCCGGAGCGAATGACGCTTTCCGGCCAGGGATCGTTGGCGCGGGCGAGCACACCGAGATCGTGGCGCGGAACGCCAGGCCAGTTCGGGCTGTGCTCGCCCACCTCGCGGTGCAGGAAGCCGTGCAGCTGGTCAGGGCCGAGCGCGTGCAACCGGCCGATGAGCGTCGGACGATAGAAGGCGGCGCCAAGCGCGTGCGCCCAGGTCGGGCGGTCAGAGGCGAGGATGTCGTCGTTGGTCCAGACCTGCTGGCGATGTGGGTGCGTGGCCGTGAGGAGGGACATGCGGCTCGGCACGCAGACGGGCGAGGGGCAGTAGGCGCTATCGAAGACGACGCCCCGCGCGGCCAGCGCATCGAGTGCAGGGGTGACGGCAAGCGGCTCGCCGTAGCAACCGGCGACGCGGGCGGCATGCTGGTCGGAAAGCAGGAAAAGAAGGTTGGGCCGCGTCGTCACGGCGGTGGGTCCAGCACGCCGAGCGAGCGGCGGAGCGAAATCGCGAGATGGCGCTCGAGCGCTGCTGCGGCACCCTCGGCGTCACCCGCCTCGAGCGCGGCGAGGATGGCGAGGTGCTCGGCGGTGGCGGAAGCTATGCGGTCGGCGGTGAAGCGGCTGTTGAGCCGGATCAGCCGGATTTTGTCGTCGTTCAGGCGATACACCTCGTCGATCACCGTATTGCCGAGACTTCCAACGATGGAGCGATGGAAATCGCGATCGACGGCGAGCGCCCCGTCGAGGAGCTTTGGAGTGGGATGGGCGCGTATACGCTCCGCGATGTCGGTGAAGATTGCCGTAAAGCGCCTGCATTCGAGCTTGTCTCTGGTCAGGGCAAAGCGACGGACGGCAAAACTCTCGAGCGCAAGGCGGAGGCCGAAGGAATTTTGGATGAATGCGACATTGATGTCGGCGATCTGGATCCCGCGCTGCGGGACAAGACGAACCAGGGATTCGGCCTCGAGGCGCTTGAGAGCTTCGCGCATCGGCCCCTCGGAGGAGCCGACGAGCACGGCGAGCGCACGCTGGGAGACGAACTGGCCGGGGCGGAGCTTGCGGGAAAAGAGGCGCTGCTTGAACCGCTCGTAGGCTTCCTCTCGAAGCACGCTGCCCGCCCACTGATATCGCCCTGATATCTCAGCTTCGCCGGAACGCCCGACGACGTCAAGAGGCACGTCGACGGATCTTGACAGGCACCGAAAGCGTCCCTGTAATATGTCAGTGAGATATTAGTCGTCCGCGTTGGTCGGGCGCAGCGGGCGTCGGGGAGGAAACATGCAACGGGCTCTGCTCGGTTTCGCACTCGCGATGGCGGCCTGCCTTCCGGCGCTCGGCCGAGCGGAACCAATGAAGATCGTGATCGGCGCTGCCGAGGCGGATAACCACGCGCCGATCTTCGTCGGCGTCGAAAAAGGCTTCTTCGCCGCAGCGGGGCTGGATGCGAAGGTGACGCTCTATTCGACCGGCGTCGATATGGTGAACGGGCAGCTCAACGGGGCGCAGCAGGTGAGCGTGCTCGGAACCTCGCCGTTCCTGGCAGGGGTCTCGAACGGCTTTCCGTTGGTGATGATCGCAACGCTGCACGGCGATCCGCTTTCGGACTCCTACTCAGAGAACCAGGGCATCGTCGCCTCCGCGGCATCGGGGATCCGGCCGGGCGATCTCAAGGTCCTGGCGGGCAAACGGGTGGCGCTACCGTTCGGGACGGACGCCGAGGCCTACCTGATGAACCTGCTCGGGCAGGCAGGCGTGGCCCCCTCTGACGTGCGGTTGATCAACGCGGGGCCCGCGACGCTGGCTACCGCGCTCGAGAATGGCGACGCGGACGCGATCGCGATTTGGCAGCCCTGGAGCAGCGCCACGCTTGCGCATGTGAAAGGCACCATCCCTGTGATCATGGGCGGGTGCGTTGCCTGCTTCATGCCGGGTACCGTTCTTTCCAGCCGCAAGGTCGTGGAAGGAGACAAGGTGGTGTTACAGCGCTTCATGATCGCGTTCGCGCGGGCGGAGCAGTGGGTGCGCCAGCATAATGACGCGGCGGCGGCGATCGACACCCATTGGATCCAGGGGGTCAGCGTCGGCGTGCTGGAAGCCTCGCTCCATCACTCGGATTTCGACCCGCGCATTTCTAGGCTGACGCTCGAGGGCTTCGCTAGGAAGGCGATTCCGCAAATGCTGGCGGCGCACGAGATCCGCCGGCGGTTCGATCCGGCGAAGAGTGTCGATGCCGAGTTCATTCTCGAGGCGGAGCGAAAAGTGCCGCAATATTTCTCCGACCTTCCACCCATTCCGGCCGCGGACCGGCTTCCTGTCCCGGGCGGCCAGTGACGGGCGCGCTCTGGGCGTCGGCGGCGCGCGCCGGAACCGAGAGCGTTGATGCGGCGGCCAAGATTACGATCCGTGATCTTTCGATCGACTATGCAACCGAGGACGGGCGGTCGAGGCACCGAGCGGTCGAGGGACTGAGCCTCGACGTCAGGGAGAACGAATTCCTGGCCGTGGTCGGGCCGAGCGGCTGTGGCAAGAGCACGCTAATCGCGGCAATCGCGGGCTTCCTACGGCCGTGCTCTGGGAGCTTGCTGCTCGACGGACGGATGATCAGCGGGCCGGGCGCGGACCGCGGCGTTGTGTTCCAGGAGTACGCGCTCCTGCCCTGGCGGACGGTGCTTGACAACGTGACCCTCGGACTGCGGCTTAGGGGTGTCGCGCGCGTCGAGCGAGACCGCATCGGGCGGCAGTTCCTGGAGACGATCAACCTGGCGGACGCAGCCGGGAAGTATCCTCATCAGCTCTCGGGGGGCATGAAGCAGCGCGTCGCAGTGGCGCGCACGCTCGCCAACCGGCCTGAGATCATGCTGATGGACGAGCCGTTCGCCGCGGTGGACGCGCAATCGCGCATGACCCTGCAGGAAGAGCTGGTGCGCATCTGGTCGCAATCCCGCGTCACGGTGCTCTTCGTGACGCACAGCGTGGAGGAGGCGGTATTCCTGGCCGACCGGGTGGCGGTGCTGACGCCCGGACCCGGCCGGCTCAAGGCGACGATCGACGTCGATATTCCGCGGGAGGAGCGGAGTTGGGCTGCGCTTGGTGGCAACCCGCGCTTCGCCGTGCTGCGCGAGCGCGTGCTCGGCCTCGTCCGGGGGACCGAGGGCGGGCCGTGAGCAGGCCCCTGCTGAGGCCGCTGCTGGCGACGGCGCTGCTGGCGATGGGGATCCTCGCGTTCAAGGCGTGGTCGTGGGAGCTCGGGCTTGCGCGGCTTGGCGGCGTCGCTCTGCCGCCTCAAGGCGGGACGCGGGATGTCGAGATCGAGCTGCCGTTCACGCCGGAAGCGTTCAACATCCAGCGGCTTCAGCAGGCCGGGCGATTGGTGCGCATCAGCGGGCGGGATGTGTGGCTGGAGGCGGTCTCGCGAAGCGAGCTGCTGGCGCTCGCACGGCTCTATTGGATCGCCCGGATCCAGCCCTGGAACGGGCGGTGAGCGGGGGCGTGCAGGTCTCGGCGGGGGGGAGTGCCGGGGTGGCTGCGGGCGAGCGGTGGTGGCCACGGAACGTCCAGCGCGGGCTGCTCGGAGCGACGGGCGTACTCGGGCTCATCGCGCTCTGGCAGGTGGCGGCGAGCCTCTCCGGTGTGTCACCTTACTTCTTCCCTTCGCCCCGGGATGTCGCCGGGGCATTTGCGGTTCTGATCGACCGGGGGATCCTGCCGGTCGACGTCGCAGACAGTCTGGGTCGGTATCTGGCGGGCGTCGGGCTCGGCACGGCGGTCGGCCTCACGCTCGGGCTTGCGCTTGGGGTGAGCCGGAGCGCCGCACGCGTGCTCGGTCCCCTGCTGAACTTCCTCTACGCGATCGTCGAGGTCGCGTGGATCCCGATCTTCGTGATCTGGTGGGGCTATGGCCTCCGCGTAATCCTGGTCGCCTTGACCTACGTCGTTGCCTTCCCGGTGCTGTTCAACACGGCGACCGCGGTTAGGGCGACGCCACGGGTGCTGATCGACGTTGTGCGCGCGCTCGGGGCCTCTCGGCGACAGGTGCTGACTGAAGTGATCGTCCCGGCGGCATTGCCCGGGATCATCACAGGCTTTCGCGTCGGTGCCGGGTTCGCCTTTCGCGGGCTGATCTTCGCCGAGATGATCGGGGCCAAGGATGGAGTCGGTTATCTTATCCTCACGAGCGCGGCCAACCACGCGACCGATCGCACTATGGCCGGGATGATTGTGGTCGGCACGCTGTGGCTGCTGATCGACCAGCTCTATCTCCGCCCCTTCGAGCGCGTGACCATCGAGCGATGGGGGCTGGTGCGGAATGTGCAAGAATAAGGCGCCGCTTGGCGCGCTGCCGTTCGTGGTGCTGGGGGTTGCGTGGCTCCTGGCTCCAATGCTGGCGCAGATTCCGCCCTACGCGCTGCCGACGCCGGGCGATGTGCTCGAGCGCCTGCGGTCGGGAGTGGCGGACGGCAGCTTGCCGCGCGACGTGCTGGCGAGCCTCAGCCGTCTTCTGCTCGGCTTCTGCATTGGCAACGGGTTGGCGATTCCGCTCGGCATCGCGATTGCACTCAACCGATGGGTCTCCGACCTACTGCGACCCGTGCTGACATTCCTGGCCTCGATCGGCGGCATCGCTTGGGTGCCACTGGCCGCGCTGTGGCTGGGCGTCGGGCCAGGCGCGGTTCTGTTCGTGATCGTGAACCAGATTTTCTTCAGCACGATCTATAACACCGTCAACGGCGTGGAAGCCATCCCGCCCGTGTTGCGCCGCGCCGTGCTGAGCCACGGCGCGCGCGGGGTCCAGGTGTTGAAGGAGCTGATCGTTCCGGGTGCGCTGGTCGAGCTAATCGTCGGGCTCAGGACCTCCATGGCGTACGGCTGGCGGGCGCTGGTCGCCGCGGAGATGATCGCAGGCACCAACGGCATCGGATTTCGCGTGATCGCGGCCGTGCAATGGTATCAGACGGACACCGTGGTGCTCGGCATGTTGGTGATCGGGGTGCTCTGGCTCCTGCTCGACGAGCTGCTGTTCACGCGGCTGGAGCGAGCCACCGTCGTGCGGTGGGGCCTGCTTCGCGAAACGGCGTGAGCAGCGGTGTAAATCTGTGGGGTCTACACACATCGTTTCAATGATCGTAACGAGAGATCAACGGCATGGTCGCGGACACGGATGCGCTCCTTTGCGGGCTCATAGGCATCGCCGACGTCGCCATGCAGTGGAATCTTGCCGGCGCGTTCGCACACGCGGTCAATCGGTGTCGCACCGTTCAAGGCCTCGTGTCGCCGATCCCAGTTGTAGTGTTGGACCCACTCGGCAAGGCGATCCGGGATATCCGAAGCCTTGGGATCCACCGTGGGCCAGAACTCCTCCAGTGCGGTGCGCTGAACTCGCTCGACCTTGCCGTTCAGGTGTGGTGAGCGCGGCGGGAGCGGCCGAAACCTGACCGCCTCCGCCGCCAGACGCCGCTGAACAACCTCGGCGAAAAACTCGCTGCCGCGATCGGTCTGCATGCGCTGGATAGCGAACGGCATCTCGTCGAAGACCTGGTCAAGGAAGGCGAGTGTCGCCGCAGCGGTCCGGCGTGGGGCAAGGCCGGCCACCAGATAGCGGCTGCAGTCGTCGATCGCGGTGAATTGGTAGAGCCCCGGCCGGATCTTGCAGCTATCCACCTGTACTCGATCACCCGGGACCGGCCGACTGTAGCGCCGGGGTTTGTGGCGGTCCCG
>DATJTV010000044.1:0-7729 GCA_035503055.1 Acetobacteraceae bacterium | reverse complement strand
ATCATCCAGCGCCTCGGCGGGCTCGAGGCGGCAGCTTCGCTCACCGGCGTCAGCACCGAGGCGGTGCGCAAATGGCGCCAGGCCCGCGCGATTCCCACAAGGCACTGGCCGCGGCTGATCGGCGCCACCGGCCTCGCGCTCGCCGATCTTCCCGGCCCGGCTTCCGCCTCTTCGCGACCGGGCACGCCCGACCGCGCCGAGCCGCCGCCGGGCGCGACGGCGGCGCTCGTGCTCGCGGACGGCAGCGTCTTCTGGGGTCGGGGCTTCGGCGCCCATAGCGCGGCCGAGGCGGTGGGAGAAATCTGCTTCAACACCGGCATGACCGGCTACCAGGAGACGCTGACCGACCCCTCCTACGCCGGGCAGATCATCACCTTCACCTTCCCCCATATCGGCAATGTCGGGACCAATCCGGAGGACATCGAGGCGGCGAGCCCGGCTGCGCGCGGCCTGATCGTGCGCCAGGACGTGACCGAGCCCTCGAACTGGCGCGCGCGCCAGAAGCTCGATTCCTGGCTTCGCTCCCATGGCGTGCCCGGCCTCGCCGGCATCGACACGCGCGCGCTCACGATCCGCATTCGCGACGGCGGCGCGCCTTCGGGCGTCCTTGCTTTCCCCGAGGACGGGCGCTTCGACATCGAGGGCCTCGCTTCGGTTGCGGCTTCCTGGCCCGGGCTCGAGGGGATGGACCTCGCCCGCGAGGTCTCGACCACGCAGATGTATGCGTGGGACGAGACGCGCTGGGCCTGGCCCGAGGGCTACGGGCGCCAGAGCGAGCCGCGCCACCATGTCGTTGCGGTCGATTATGGGGCCAAGCGCAACATCCTCCGCTCGCTCGCCTCGGCCGGCTGCCGCGTGACGGTGGTGCCGGCGAGCACGACCGCGGAGGAGATACTCCGGCTTGCGCCGGACGGGGTGTTCCTCTCCAACGGCCCGGGCGACCCGGCGGCGACCGGGGAATACGCGGTGCCGGCGATCCGGCGCGTGCTCGCCGCCGGGGTGCCGCTCTTCGGCATCTGCCTCGGACATCAGCTGCTGGCGCTGGCCCTCGGCGCACGCACCTTCAAGCTCGCGCGCGGCCATCGCGGCGCCAACCAGCCGGTGAAGGACCTCGCGACGGGCAAAGTCGAGATCACCAGCCAGAACCATGGCTTCGCGGTCGATCCGGAGACGCTGCCCGAGACGGTGCGGGTCACGCACGTGAGCCTCTTCGACGGCACCAACGAGGGCATCGCCTGCACCGACCGCCCGGCCTTCGCCGTGCAGTACCATCCCGAGGCGAGCCCCGGCCCGACCGACGCGCACTACCTCTTCCGCCGCTTCATGACGATGATCGAGGAGGGGAAGCTGGAGGCGATGATCGAGGGAGGATGCTGAACCCGCGCGCCTTCCGCGAGGTGGTCCGCAGCGTCACGGTGTCCTACCCCGTGCCGTTCATGTTCGCCGCCATGCTCGCGTTCGCGCTCGCCTGCCTCGGCGGCGCGCTGGCCGCCGGCGGCGCATTGCGCTGGCTGCTCGCGGCGATCGGCTCGCTATTCGCCGCCGCCGCGCTGTTCGTCGTCCTCTATGCTATCCTGCGTGCGCCCAGGCTGCTCAGGTTCGAACGGTTCGAGCTTGCTCATCGGATGCTCGACCTGATCGGCGACAACGAGGTGGACCCGGTGATTCGGAAGGGACTAGAGCGGATCGCGCCTGACTGGAATCGCGAAGCGATCCAGGGGCGCGTGAATCCGCTCGGAAAAACAACTTAGAGCATGTTCAGTCAGGGTGAACATGCTCTAGTGGCAGGGCCGCTCAGCAAGAACCTGGGCGAAAACGCCTCCGAGCGGGAGGTCGCGGACCGGGACGGCAGCGAATCAGGGACCGACACCGAGGAAGGCAATGGCTAGACGAACCTATATCGCCGTGTTCGATTTCTCCGACCCCGACATCGATATCGGGAAGGTTCAGGAATTCATCCGGGACGGTACCGACTTCGCGGGCTGGTGGAACTATCTTCCCGCCACGTTTCTCCTACAGAGCGACCTCGATGCCGACGCGATCAGCGCGAAACTGAAGCCGCTCGTCGGCGAGGGGAAATTCCTCGTCATGGCCGTCGATCCCGCCGATTCGGACGGATGGCTGCCGAAGCGGGGCTGGGAATGGATCAAGAAGCGCGCGCGCCAGGCGGCGGACGCCGATCGTGGCGGGAAATAGGCCGCCCCCTTGCCCAAGCGTACTGATCTCGAAACGATCCTGATCATCGGGGCCGGACCGATCATCATCGGCCAGGCCTGCGAGTTCGACTATTCCGGCGCGCAGGCCTGCAAGAGCTTGCGCGAGGAGGGGTTTCGCGTCGTCCTGGTGAATTCCAACCCCGCGACGATCATGACCGACCCGGGGCTCGCGGACGCGACCTATATCGAGCCGATCACGCCCGAGATCGTTACCCGGATCATCGCGAGAGAGAGACCCGACGCGCTCCTGCCGACCATGGGCGGGCAGACCGCGCTCAATGCGGCGATGGCGCTCGCGCGCGACGGCACGCTCGAACGATATGGGGTCGAATTGATCGGGGCGCGCGAAGAGGTGATCGAGCGGGCCGAGGATAGGCAGAAATTCCGCGAGGCGATGACCGCGATCGGGCTCTGCTCGCCGCGGAGCGCGATCGCCCGCTCGCTCGAGGAGGCGCGCGCGGGGCTTGCGACGATCGGGCTGCCTGCCGTGATCCGCCCGAGCTTCACGCTGGGCGGGACCGGCGGCGGCATCGCCTACAACCGCGAGGAGTTCGACGCGATCGTCCAGGGCGGGCTCGACGCCTCGCCGGCCGGCGAGGTGCTGGTCGAGGAAAGCGTGCTCGGGTGGAAAGAGTTCGAGATGGAGGTCGTGCGCGACCGGGCCGACAATTGCATCATCGTCTGCTCGATCGAGAACGTCGATCCGATGGGCGTGCATACCGGCGATTCCGTGACCGTGGCGCCGGCGCTCACGCTCACCGACAAGGAATACCAGCTTATGCGCGACGCCTCGATCGCGTGCCTGCGCGCGATCGGCGTCGATACCGGGGGATCGAACGTGCAGTTCGCGATCGACCCCGCGGACGGGCGGATGGTGATCATCGAGATGAACCCGCGCGTCTCGCGCTCCTCGGCGCTCGCCTCGAAGGCGACCGGGTTCCCGATCGCCAAGATCGCGGCCAAGCTCGCGGTGGGCTACACGCTCGACGAGCTTGCGAACGACATCACGCGGACGACGCCGGCGAGCTTCGAGCCGACGATCGATTACGTCGTCGTCAAGCTGCCGCGCTTCACCTTCGAGAAATTCCCCGGCACGCCTGCACTTCTCACCACCAGCATGAAATCGGTGGGCGAGGCGATGGCGATCGGCGGCAGCTTCTGCGAGGCGCTGCAGAAGGGCTTGCGGAGCATGGAGACCGGTCTTTCCGGCCTCGATCCGGTCGCCCGTCCGGGCGACGGCGGGGCGGACGCGTTCCGCGCCGCCCTCTCGGCGCCGCGCCCGGACCGGCTGCTGATGGCGGCCGAGGCGCTGCGGGCCGGGCTCCGTGTCGAGGAGATAGAGGCGGCGACGCGCTTCGATCCGTGGTTCCTGCGCGAGCTCGAGCGCATCGTCGCGGCCGAGCGGGAGGTGGCCGAGGCGGGATTGCCGCAGGACGCGGCGGGCTTGCGCCGGCTCAAGGCGCTCGGCTTCTCCGACCGGCGGCTCGCCGAGCTGGCCGGCCCCACCGAGGCGATGGTGCGGGGCTTGCGCACGCGCCTTGGCGTGACCCCCGCGTACAAGCGGATCGACACCTGCGCGGGCGAGTTCGCCTCCGCCACGCCCTATATGTACTCGACCTACGACGGCGGGTTCGGCGGGCCGCAGTGCGAGGCAGATCCCACGGAGCGGGAAAAAATAATCATCCTGGGCGGCGGGCCGAACCGCATCGGCCAGGGCATCGAGTTCGACTATTGCTGCGTGCACGCCGCCTACGCGCTCAAGGAGGCCGGGTTCGAGACCATCATGGTCAACTGCAACCCGGAGACCGTCTCGACCGATTACGACACCTCGGACCGGCTCTATTTCGAGCCGCTCGACGCCGAGGACGTGCTGGCGCTGATCCGCCGCGAGCAGAGCGCGGGAAAACTCGTCGGCTGCATCGTGCAGTACGGCGGCCAGACGCCGCTCAAGCTCTCGCAGGCGCTCGCCCGCGCCGGCGTGCCGATCCTGGGCACGAGCGCGGATGCGATCGACGTCGCCGAGGACCGCGAGCGCTTCCAGAAGCTGCTCCAGCGGCTGGGCCTCCGCCAGCCCGAGAACGGCACCGCGCGCTCGCTCGAGGAGGCGGAGCTGATCGCCGAGCGCATCGGCTACCCGGTGGTGATCCGGCCGAGCTACGTGCTCGGCGGGCGGGCGATGCAGATCGTCCATGACCGCGCCGGGCTCGCGCGCTACGTGCGCGAGGCGGTGCGCGTCTCGGGCGAGAACCCGGTGCTGATCGACCGCTATCTCGCCGATGCGATCGAGGTGGACGTGGACTGCATCGCCGACGGCGAGAGCGTCTATGTCGCGGGCGTGATGGAGCATATCGAGGAGGCCGGCATCCATTCCGGCGATTCGGCCTGCGCGCTGCCGCCCTACACGCTCTCGCCCGCGATCGTGACCGAGCTGAAGGCGGAGACGGGAGCGATCGCCGCCGCCCTCGGCGTCGTCGGGCTGATGAACGTGCAGTACGCGATCCAGGGCGATGTCGTGCACGTGCTCGAGGTGAACCCGCGCGCCTCGCGCACCATTCCCTTCGTCGCCAAGGCCACCGGCGTGCCGGTCGCCAAGATCGCGGCGCGGGTGATGGCCGGCGCCCGGCTCGCCGAGTTCCGCCTCGACGGCCAGGCGGTGGCGCGGCACGTGGCGGTGAAGGAGGCGGTGTTCCCCTTCGCCCGCTTCCCCGATGTCGACACGATCCTCGGACCCGAAATGAAATCGACGGGCGAAGTGATGGGGATCGACGCGAGCTTCGAGCGCGCCTTCGCCAAGTCCCAGCTCGGCGCCGGCGTGCGCCTGCCGCTCGCCGGCACCGCCTTCCTCTCCGTCAAGGATTCCGACAAGACCGCCCTCGTCCCGCTCGCCCGCCGCCTCATCGAGATGGGTTTTTCCGTCCTTGCGACGCGCGGCACCGCGGGGCGCATCCGCGAGGCGGGGCTCGCGGTCAGGGTGGTGAACAAGGTGCTCGAAGGGAGGCCGCATTGCGTCGATGCGATCCGCTCGGGCGAGATCGACCTCGTGGTCAATACCGCCTCCGGCCCGCAATCGGTCGCCGACAGCTTCGACATCCGCCGGAGCGCGCTCACCCACGGCGTGCCCCACTACACGACGCTGGCGGGCGCCCGGGCGGCGGTCCACGCGATCGCCGCACTCCGTGCAGGCGCGCTTGAAGTGACGCCGCTTCAGTCTTACTTTGACGCGACGTTTTGAGCCTCCGTGGCCCGGGTTCCGCCCGGCTGCGGGGGAGTTTGTTGACCTTTTGCCTGAGATTTGGGGTTCGATGGTCCAGAAATTCCCGATGACGGCCGGGGGCCTGCAGCGGCTGGAGGAGGAGCTTCGCCACCTCAAGGGTGTCGAGCGGCCTGCCATCATCCGTGCGATCGCGGAGGCGCGCACCCACGGCGATCTCTCCGAGAACGCCGAATACCATGCCGCGCGCGAGCGCCAGTCCTTCATCGAGGGACGGATCGCGGAGCTCGAGGAGATCACCAATTCGGCCGAGGTGATCGACCCCTCGCAGCTCTCTGGCGACAACGTCAAGTTCGGCGCCCATGTCTGGGTGGTCGAGGAGGATTCCGAGAAGGAATCGACCTTCCAGATCGTCGGCCAGCACGAGGCGGACATCAAGAACGGCCGGATCTCCGTCTCCTCGCCGCTCGCCAAGGCGCTGATCGGCCGCAAGGTCGGCGATACCGTTTCGGTGCCGGCGCCGAGCGGCGACCGGCTCTACGAGATCCTCGGCGTCAAATACGTCTGAGAGACCATGTGCGAATGCTACTGCGGTGGTCGTCCGACGTGGCTTTCTTCGCTTCCGGTGCTCACGGCCCTTTGAGGCCGCTCCGCTCCGGTTCTCGAAAGCCGCGCCGGACCGGCGCCTGCGGCGCCTCCGACTCACCGCAGCGCATTCTTAAACGGTCTCCGGACTGAGACTTCCGGGTCGGCTGCCATTTTGACGCTTGCGGATATCGAAGAAGCGGCGGCGCGTATCGCCGGGCGCGTGCTGCGCACGCCCACGCTGCCCTCGGACGCGGTGGGACGCGCGGTCGGCGCAACGGTCTTCCTGAAGCTCGAGGTCTTCCAGGCGACGGGAAGCTTCAAGGAGCGCGGCGCGGCGAACAAGCTCGCGCTGCTTTCGCCCGCCGAGCGCGCGGCCGGCGTCATCGCGCTCTCCGCCGGCAACCACGCGCAGGCCGTCGCCCGCCACGCGCGCCTCGCCGGGATCCCGGCCACCATCGTCATGCCGCGCTTCACGCCGGTGACCAAGGTCTCGCGCACCGCCGCGTGGGGGGCGCGCGTCGAGCTGCACGGCGAGACGCTCGCCGAATGCGCCGCGCATGCAGCCCTGCTGGCCGAGCGCGAGGGCCTCACCATGGTCCATCCCTACGACGATCCCGCGGTGATCGCGGGCCAGGGCACGCTGGCGCTCGAGCTGCTCGCGGACGCGCCCGAGATCGACACGCTTGTCATCCCGGTGGGCGGCGGGGGGATGATCGCGGGCACCGCGGTCGCCGCGGCGGCGCTCAGGCCGGGCATCGAAATCATCGGCGTCGAGGTCGAGAGCTATGCCGCACTCGCGCAGCGCCTCGCCGGCGCGCCCGTCTCGGTCGGCGGGGCGACGATCGCCGAGGGCATCGCGGTGCGCGATATCGGGGATCTGCCCTTCTCCATCGTCCGCGAACGCGTGTCCGACGTGCTCGTCGTCACCGAGCAGGCGATCGAGCAGGCGATCGCGCTGCTCGCCGAGGGGGTCAAAGTGATCGCCGAAGGCGCGGGCGCGGCGGGTGTCGCGGCGCTCATCGCCTACCCCGAGCGCTTCCGGGGGCGGACGATCGGCGTGCCGGTCTGCGGGGGCAACATCGATCCGCGCATCCTCGCCAACGTGCTGCTGCGCAACCTGCTGCGCGACGGGCGGCTGCTTCGGCTCTCGCTCGAGATCCCCGACCGGCCGGGCGTGCTCGCCGACATCGCGACGCGGATCGCGGCCCACGACGGCAACGTCATCGAGGTGTCGCACCAGCGGCTCTTCGCCTCGCCCTCCGTCCAGTCCGCCCACCTCGAGGTGATGGTGGAGGCGCGCGACCCCGCGCACGCCGAGGAGATCACCACGGCGCTTGCCGCCTGCTACGTGCTGAAGAGAATCTAGAGCGGGATGCGTTCGCAGCGGCTCACGCATCCCGCTCCAGGTCTTTGTTTTCCCGCGTGATTCACGCCTTCGGTGATTCAACCTTCGGCGATCACGCCCTAAAGCAAACGCCGCGCCGTCGCCGTGCGGCCGGCTGGGCCATGATCCTCCGTCATGCCAGCCCCGATTTTCGTGCACGGATGAGATCCCGCCCAAGATTGTCTTGCATCTGGAACCGGAGCCGGGCGGTCAGGCATGTCAGCACTCGCAACGCTTGAGGAGAACATCCCCTCGCTCCGCCGTTATGCCTGGTCGCTGCTCCGCAACGCCAGCGACGCGGACGACCTCGTCCAGGACTGCCTCGTGCGC
>DATJTV010000043.1:0-8681 GCA_035503055.1 Acetobacteraceae bacterium | reverse complement strand
CTCCGCCGCGGCGTGGTGCGCGCCAATGACCGGCTCGACCTCGAGGTGAGGCGCGGCGAGGTGCTCGCGGTCGTCGGCGAATCCGGATCCGGCAAATCGACCTTCGCCCGCCTCCTCGCCGGGCTCGAGGCAGCAACCGGCGGCGCGCTCCGCTTCGCCGGCGTCGATATCGCCAAGCGAATGGTGCATCAGCGCACGCCCGAGCAGGTGGCGCAGATCCAGATGGTCTTTCAGAACCCGGAAGCCACGCTCAATCCTTCCTTCTCGGTCGGCTGGCCGATCCGGCGCGCGCTCCGGAAATTCGGCATCGCCCGCCGCCGCTCGGAGATCGCCACCCGCGTCCGAACGCTGCTCGAAATGGTCCAGCTTCCCGCATCGGTGCGCCATTCGCTGCCGCGCCAGCTCTCCGGCGGCCAGAAGCAGCGCGTCGCCATTGCCCGCGCCTTTGCCGGCCGCCCCGAAGTCCTGATCGCCGACGAGCCGACCTCGGCGCTCGACGTGTCGGTGCAGGCCGCCGTCGTCAATCTGCTGCTCAGGATCCAGGCCGAGACCGGCACGACGATGGTCTTCATCAGCCACGATCTCGGCCTGGTGCGCTACATCGCCGACCATGTCGTCGTGATGTATCTCGGCCGCGTCATGGAAGCGGGGCCCACCGCCTCGCTCTATGCGCCGCCTTATCACCCCTACACCGAGGCGCTGCTCTCCGCAGTCCCCTCGATAGACCCCACCGCGGAAAGCCGCCGCGTCCGCCTCGTCGGCGATTTGCCGAGCCGGACCGGTCCGCACCAGGGCTGCCGCTTCGCGACCCGCTGCCCGCGCAAGCAGGGCGCGGTGTGCGACACCGATCCCCCGCCGCTCCGCGATGCCGGCGACGGGCATCTCATCTTCTGCCACATCCCGCTCGAGCGCCTGCGCACGCTCGCACCGCTCGCCGCACCTCTGGGCGCGCCTCTCGCCATCGCGCCCGAACCGCAGCCGGGATAACCGCCGGACCGCCGCGGCAAGCCACGCCCGCCACAGAGGAACGCTCTTCATGACCGGATCGCCGCACGTGACCGAAAGCCGGATCGTCCGGATGGCGCGGCCCCTCGCCCCTAGCGAGAACGACGGCGCAAGCGCACGCGGCGTCGCGCCCCTCGGCTTCGATCTTCCGGCCCGCCTCGCCGAGATCGATCAGAAGGCACTCCGCACCCATCGCCTCGCTCGCCTGCGCGCCGAGCTCGCGCGCCTCGACTATGCCGGCGCGCTGCTCGCGGACCCGATGAACATCCGCTACGCGACCGGCACGCGCAACATGGCGATCTGGACCATGCACGCGCCCGGCCGCTACGCTTTCGTCGCAACCGAGGGACCGGTCGTCCTCTTCGACTTCTCGGCAACCCGCCATTTGAGCGCGGGCTTTGAAACGATCGACGAACGCCGCGACAGCACGCCATGGTTCTATTTCATCGCCGGCCCGCGCGTTGCGGAAAAAACCGCGATCTGGGCCGCGGAAGTCGCAAGCCTCGTCGGCCGGCACGGGGGCGCCAACCACCGCCTCGCGATCGACCGCTGCGAGCCCTGGGGCGCCGAAAAGCTCCGCGCCCGCGGCATCGAACTCTTCGACGCGCAGGAGCCGCTCGAGCGCGCGCGCGCCGTCAAGTCGGCCGAGGAGATCGCCTGCCTCCGCCTCTCGATGGAGGTGTGCGACACCGCGATCGACCGCATGCGCGCCGCCCTCGCACCCGGGATCACCGAGAACCAGCTCTGGAGCATCCTCCACGAAACGAACATCGCCCATGACGGCGAATGGATCGAATGCCGCCTCCTCGCCTCGGGCGAACGCACCAACCCATGGTTCCAGGAATGTGGCAACCGGGTGATCGAGGCCGGCGACATGGTGGGCTTCGATACCGACATGATCGGGCCCAACGGTTATCTCGCCGACATCTCGCGGAGCTATGTCTGCCCGGGTCGGAAACCCACCGACGCGCAGCGCAAGCTGCATGGTCTCGCCCAGGAGCAGGTCCTCTTCAACATCGCGCTCCTGCGCCCGGGCCTCACGTTTCGCGAATTCGCCGAGCGCGCCTGGACGGTGCCGGAAGCATTTGTGCCGAACCGCTACATGACGATGGTCCACGGCGTGGGCCTCGTCGACGAATACCCCTCGCTCGCCTACGCCGCGGACTTCGCCGACTGGGGCTATGACGGGATGTTCGAGGAGAACATGGTGGTCTCGGTCGAGAGCTATCTCGGCGCGGTCGGCGGCGCCGAGGGCGTCAAGCTCGAGCAGCAGGTCCTGATCACCGCGAACGGCGCGGTTCCGCTCTCGCGCACACCCTTCGCCGGTTCGCTCCTGCCGTGAGCGCGGAGCCGCGGACCATCCGTCTCATCGGCGCGGATGAGGCCGACGGCGCGCTCGACTTTCCCTCCCTGATCGCGGCGCTGCGCGCCGGCCATCGCGCCGGCGTCGCGGCGAGCCAACGCCTTTTGCTCGCGCAGCCTTCAACCGGGGAAGGCGAGGACCATCTCCTGGTCCTCGCCGCCTGGCAGCGCGGCCAGGCGCTCGGCGTGAAGCTCGCCTCGGTCTTCCCCGCCAACGCCGAGCGCGGAATGCCGGCGATCGCCTCGGTCTTCGTGCTGTTCGATGGCGAAACCGGCGCGCCGCTCGCGGTGATCGACGCAACCCCGCTCACGATCCGCAAGACCGCCGCCGATTCCGCGCTTGGCGCCGATTATCTCGCCCGCCGCGACGCGCGCACCCTGCTGATGATCGGTGCCGGCAAGCAGGCGCCCTCCTTGATCGAGGCGCATCGCGTCGTGCGCCCGGGGCTTGCGCGCGTCCTCGTCTGGAACCGCACCGCAAGCGCGGCCGAAGCGCTCGCCGGGCGCCTCCGCGCCCAAGGCCTCGCGGTAGAGGCCACCACCGACCTCGAGGCCGCAGCGCGCGGCGCGGACGTGATCTGCTGCGCCACCGCAAGCCGAAGCCCGATCCTCCGTGGCGCCTGGCTCGCGCCCGGCACGCATGTAGACCTCGTCGGCTCCTTCACACCGGAGATGCGCGAAGCCGACGACGAGGTGATCTGCCGCGGCCGGCTCTACGTGGACAGCCGCTGGTTCACGGCGGGCGTCGCCGGCGACCTCGTCCAGCCGATCCGCGACGGCGTGATCGCCGAGGCCGATATCGCGGGCGATCTGTTCGAGCTTACCCAGGACAAGGTCCCGGGCCGACAAAGCGACGCGGAGATCACGATCTTCAAGAACGGCGGCGGCGGCCATCTCGACTTGATGGCCGCTCGGCTTGTCTACGAGCGCGCCGGCCGCACAATCAATCGAGGAGACCATGATGCCGCCACGCGATGATCCGCTTCTGCAGCCGTTCCAGCTCGGCCGGCTCACCTTGCGCAACCGCATCATGAGCACCTCGCACGAGCCGAACTTCTCCGAGGACGGCATGCCCAAGGACCGCTACCGGCTCTATCACGTGGAGAAGGCGAAGGGAGGCATCGCACTGACGATGACCGCGGGCTCGGCCGTGGTCTCTCCGGACTCGCCACCGGTGTTCGGCAACCTGCTCGCGTACAAGGACGAGATCATTCCCTGGATGCGCCGCCTCGCCGACGAATGCCACGAGCACGGGACGGCGGTGATGATCCAGCTCACCCATCTCGGCCGGCGCACCGCATGGAACAAAGCGGACTGGCTGCCCGTCCTCGCCCCGTCGCCAATCCGCGAACCCGCCCACCGCTCCTTCCCCAAGGAAGCGGAGGACTGGGACATCGAACGGATCGTCGCCGATTACGGAACCGCGGCGGCACGGATGGAGGCATCCGGGCTCGACGGGATCGCGTTCAATGCTTACGGCCATCTGGTCGATCAGTTCTGGTCGCCGGCCACCAACCACCGTGCCGACATCTACGGCGGCACCCTCGACAACCGGCTCCGCTTCACCTTCCGCGTCCTCAACGCGATCCGCGCCGCGACCACACCCGGCTTCCTCGTCGGCATCCGCATGGTTGCCGACGAGGATTGGGAAAAAGGCCTAACCAAAGCTGAAGGAATCGAAATTGCGCAGCGTCTGGTCGCAAGCCGCCAGATCGACTTCCTCGACATTATCCGCGGCCATATCGAGACGGACGCGGCACTCGCAAACGTGATTCCGCTCTACGGCACACCGCTCGCGCCACATCTCGACTTCGCCGGCGAGGTCCGCGCCGCAACCCGCTTCCCGGTCTTCCACGCGGCACGCATCCAGGACGTGGCGACCGCGCGCCACGCCATCGTCGCGGGCAAGCTCGACATGGTCGGCATGACCCGCGCCCATATCGCCGATCCTCACATCGTCAAGAAGCTGATGGAGGGCCGGGAGGAGGAGATCCGCCCCTGCGTCGGCGCCACCTACTGCATCGACCGGATCTACGAAGGCAACGATGCCGTCTGCGTCCACAATCCCGCGACGGGCCGCGAATCCTCCCTCCCGCACGTAGTGATGCGCACCTCCGGTCCGCTCAAAAAAATCGTCATCGCCGGCGCCGGCCCGGCCGGGCTCGAAGCCGCACGCGTCGCATCCGCGCGCGGCCACGCGGTCACGCTCCTCGAGGCAACGGAGAAGGCAGGCGGCCAGATACTCCTCGCCGTGCGCGCGCCGCGCCGCAGGGAATTGATGGGCATCGTCGAGTGGCGGCTCAAGCGGCTCGAAGCGCAGGACGTCTCCATCCGCTTCTCCACCTGGGCGCAAGGCGCCGAAATCCTGGCCGAGAGCCCGGACGTCGTCTTCGTCGCCACCGGCGGCGTGCCGAACACCGAGGTCCTGGACAGCGGAAACGACCTCGTGGTCTCGACCTGGAGCATCCTCGCCGGCGAGGTGAAGCCGGCCGAACGGGTTTTGCTCTACGACGACAACGGCGCCCACCCGGGCATGCAAGCCGCCGAGTTCCTCGCCGAAAACGGCGCCAAGGTCGAGCTTGTTACGCCCGAACGCTACTTCGCCCCCGAGATCGGTGGGCTCAACCACGCCGGCTACGCAAAGATCTTCCATCGCTGCGGCGTGCGCATCACCATCAACACACGGCTCCTTGCCGCGCGGCGCGAAGGCAACACACTCGTCGCCACACTCGGCTCCGATTTCGGCGCGGAGCAATACGAACGCGAAGTGGACCAGATTGTGGTCGAGCATGGAACCCTTCCCGTGACCGACCTCTACGAGGAGCTGCGCCCAACGTCCGTCAACCGCGGCGAAGTGGACTATGGTGCCCTGATCGTCGGCAAACCCCAAGACATCATACGCAACCCCGACGGCCGCTTCCGCCTCTTCCGCATCGGCGACGCCATCGCCGGCCGCAACATCCACGCCGCGATCTACGAGGGCCTGCGCCTGGCGAAGGACCTGTAGCGTAAGGCCAGGGGGCTCTGCCCGTTGTCGGGTCCCCTACGCGCGAGCGCGCCGGGAGCCCTGCAACCCCGCCGAGGGGACAGCGTTCCCCTGGCCATGTCGCCTTGGTGCAAGCCGATGGCGGAGTGGAGGAAGCGGTGTCGCCGGGAGTGTATCACCATGATCGGCATTGAGCGAATGGAGCGTGTGATGTCGGAGTCGGGGATCGGCGCGTTGCTGGGCAGGCGGCGGGCGGGGTATGGGCTGGAGGGCGCTTTCTACAACAGTCCCGAGATTTTCGCCGCCGATCTCGATCTCATCTTTCATCGGCACTGGATTTTCGTTGCCGTCGAGCCGGACGTGCCGGAGCCCGGCGATTATGTGCGGGTGGACGTCGGGACCACTTCGGTCATCGTCGTTCGCGACGATGAGGGGGAGGTGCGTGCGTTCCACAATGTCTGCCGTCATCGCGGTGCGCGGATCCTCGAGGAGGAGAGGGGGTTCGTCGGCAACCTCGTCTGCCCGTACCATCGCTGGACATACGATTTGGCCGGCAAGCTCCTGCATGCGCCGCTCTTGCCCGAGGAGTGCGCGCGTTCCGCACTCGGTCTCAAGCCGGTGCATGTGCGCAGTGTCGCGGGTCTGATCTTCATCTGTCTTGCCGAGGGTCCGCCGGCGGATTTCGCGGAATTCGCCGCGAGCTTCGCGCCCTATCTCGCGCCGCATCGGCTGGCCGACTGCAAGGTAGCGAAGCGCATCGATCTCGTCGAGGAGGGCAACTGGAAGCTCACGATCGAGAACAACCGGGAGTGCTATCATTGCGACGGGCATCCCGAGCTATTGCGCTCGTTCTTCCATTATTTCGGCTACGGCGCGAACGATGTGAGCCCGGCCGAGCGCGCCCGCTATGAGCGGCAGGAGCGCGTGCGCGAGGCGCACGTCGCGCGCTGGGAGGCGCGCGGGCTGAAGTGGGAGGCGATCGAGCTTCTGGAAGGAAGGCCGAGCGGCTTCCGCACCGAGCGGCTCGCCTTCGTCGAGGACGCCGAATCCTACACGATGGACACCAAAGCCGCCTGCCGGCGCCCGATGGCGGATTTCGACGAGAAGCGGCTCGGCTCGCTCCATCTGCACACTCAGCCCAACTCCTGGCATCATTTCCTGAGCGACCATGCGGTGACTTTCGCGGTCCTGCCGCTCGCCATCGATCGCACGCTGGTGCGCACGACGTGGCTCGTGCACAAGGAGGCGGTCGAGGGCGTGGACTACGACGTCGAGAACCTAACCAATGTCTGGCGCGTGACGAACGAGCAGGATGCGCACTTCGTGGCGCTCGCGCAGAGTGGGACGAGCAGCCCGGCCTATGAGCCCGGCCCCTACACCGGGATCGAGTACCAGACCGAGGCCTTCTCCAACTGGTATGTCGAGCGTCTTCAGGCCGCACTACCCCACTGAGCCAGGCCTGAGCGGCCCGCCCGCACGATCGCGGCGGGCTGGTAGGGGATGGCGCTTTCCTCGCCCGCCAGGTCCTCGAGGAAGCGGTCGCGCCACCGCTCCAGGCTGTTGCGGCGGAGTGCGGCGATCATCGCGGCGTGCCGCTCGCGCCGTTCCGGCAGCGCCATTGCGAGCCCGCGTGCGATCGCCTCGGCGACGCCGGTGCGGTCGTAGGGGTTGACGAGCAGCGCCGCGTCGAGCTCGGCCGCGGCGCCAGCGAACTGGGAGAGCACCAGCACGCCGGGGTTCTCCGGGTCCTGCGCCGCCACGTATTCCTTCGCCACCAAATTCATCCCGTCCTTGAGCGGCGTCACCAGCCCCACCTCTGCGAGAGCATAAAGCGGCATGAGAAGATGCCGCGCGAACCCCTTGTTCAGATAGTGCAGCGGCATCCAGTCGAGTTCGGCGAAGCGGCCGTTGATGCGCCCGGCCTCGCCCTCGAGCTCGGTGCGGATCTCGCGGTAGGTCTCGATATCGCTCCGCGAGGGGGGCGCGATCTGCACGAAGGTCACCGTCCCGTGGTATTCGGGGCGCGTTTCAAGGAATTGCTCGAAGGCGGCGAAACGCTGCTTGAGGCCCTTGGAATAGTCCAACCGGTCGACGCTGAGGATGAGCTTGCCGCCGCCGAGCGAGGCGCCAAGCCGCGCCGCCTGGCGCCGGTTGGCCTCGGCCTCCGCCTGCCGCCGCACCTCGTCCACGTCCACCCCGATCGGGTAGACCCCGGTCTGCACGGCGCGCCCGAAGGCGGCGAGCCGCCCGCTCGGCAGGCGCCTTCCGCCGGCTTCGCGCAGGATATAGTCCTCGAACGCCATGCGGCTCGCCTCGGTCTGAAAGCCGATCAGGTCGAACCGGCAAAGCGCGCGCGCCAGCTCGGCGTGGGCCGGGATGGTCATGAACACCGAGGGCGCGGGAAACGGCGTATGCAGGAAGAAGCCGAGCCGGTTGCCGACACCCTCGGCGCGCAGCGCCTCGGCGAGGCAGAAGAGGTGATAGTCGTGTACCCAGACCGGATCCTCGGGTGAGAGGTTCGCGGCGAGCGCGCGGGCGAAGAGCGCGTTCACCCGCTTGTAGCCGGCGAATTCCTCCCACTCGAACCGCGCGAGATGCGGCTTGTCGTGCAGCACCGGCCAGAGCGCGCCGTTGGCGAAGCCGCGATAGTACTCGTCGTAGTCGCGTTGGGAGAGGTCGAACGTCATCAGCCGGATTTCGCCCCGCCTGCGTTCCGGCTGGGCCACGGTTTCGCCCTCCGTCGTCTCGCCGCTCCAGCCGAACCACAGCCCGCCTTTTTCGCTCAGCGCGTCGAGCACCCCGGCCGCCAGCCCGCCGTTGGTCGGCTCGCCTTCGGTGATCGGGGCGACGCGGTTGGAGACGACGGTCAGCCGCCCTCTCCGTGGCCGTCGAAGCCCGCGAAGCGGGGAGGAGGGATCGGCAAGCGTGAGAGGCTCGTCCACGGCTCCTGCCTCCTCTCTCCCGGTTCCGCTCACCCGCCGGCGTGTGGCCGGGCCAATTCATTCGCGTTATGGTTGCAGCCGGCGAACGATCCGCGGCCTCGGCGCCCGGAGGGCGATGAACCGACCGTCGGGTAGAACAGTCCTCAATCAAAGCGGTTTTATGGCGGCCCGGCCGTCCAAAACCTCTTCTCAGCCCCTTCTCAGCCCCTTGGGCAACCCGTTTTTTGCCACAGTCCCCGGCTAGATTGCGATCCTCGTCGATGTCCGCACGATGCAAGTTGCGGGTTCTCGTTCCTTCGGGTTGTCGATCGGGCCATGCGATGGCCCATCAGGAGTTTCCGCAACGATGCGCATCGCCCAGATTGCCCCGCTGCATGAAGCGGTCC
>DATJTV010000042.1:0-8968 GCA_035503055.1 Acetobacteraceae bacterium | reverse complement strand
CCGCCATGATCGCCGCCGGCAAACCCCCTAAGCTCGCCATCACGGCTCTCATGCGCAGGCTCGTCGTCCTCGCCAACGCCCTCCTGCGCGACGATCGCACCTGGACCAAAATCCCCGCTTGATCACAACGGATACTCTAGCGCGCGGGCTGCGCCGGGCCGATCTGTGGCGCGCGCACCGGCTTGGCCATGCCGTAGAAGACGACCACGCCCTGGCCGCCGCAGCGGGTGGAAATCGCCTCCTTGGGCGTACCGATACAGCTATCGATGTCCTGCCAGTTGTTGATCACCCAGACATTGCCGGCCGGGTCGATCGCGAGGTCGGTCTGCATTTGCAGGCCGCCGCCCACGTAGCCACCGGGCGGCGAAATCTGATCGCCGGTTTTCATCCCGGGCGGACAGGTGTCGGTGCGGACGCCGCAGAGCTCGGCGATCGGGCTGTTCGGCGCCGCGAAGTTGGAAATCCAGACGTTGTCGTTGCCGTCCACCACCGCGGCCCATGGTCCGGGGAGCCCGCTGCCCTTGAATGGCGAGCCAGGATATTGGGTGCCGTCCGGCCGCAGCACCGTGACGCTGCCACCGTCGCGGGTTCCGCCTCGCTGCCTGGACATGATCGCCGTCAGGTAATCGGACGCCGCCGCGACGCCCGCAAGCTTCAGACGCACCCCCATATCGATCAGGTGCAGCCAGGCCAGCAGCCCGTTGCCGAACCGGTTGGTGACCCAGACATCGCCCTGGCTGTCGATGGCGAGGCCGCTGCTGTTGATTCCCACCTTGAAGATCTCGGCCTTGCTCGGATCGGTGGCCGGGAAGCGGGTGACGTGGTCGACGCCGGAGTTGCTCACCCAGATCCGGCCCTGCTGGTCGATACCCAGATGGAACGGCGCCTCGAATGACTTGCACGGCTCGGCCGAATCGCCTTCGCAAACGATCTGGCCCTTGGTGAGATCGCCGTTCGGGAAATGAACGAGCTGCCGCTTCTCGATGCCGAGGGCCCACACGTCACCGTCGGGCGTAACAATGATCCCCTGCATCAGCCCGAGCCGACCCCCGAAGGTGATACCCTCCGGGGGCGTCAGCGGCTTGCCGTTCTTGTCGAACACCGCAATGGACTTGCTCCCGTAATTGGACAGCCAGACATTGTCGTGGGCGTCAATGGCGGCGCCGAACGTACCCCCCTCCATGCCCCCGCCCGTGAAGCCCGTGGTTGCCGGCGAGAGCGGGCGGCCATTCGGGGCGAACTCGCTGACGTTGCCCTGCCACAGCGAATCCTGCCCCTGCCAGCCGACCGTCCAGTTGTCGCCTACCCAGAGGTCGCCCTTGCTGTCGAACATGGCCTTGCCGCCCGCGCGGAATCCGCCGCCGTCGAACTTCAGCGGCAGCACCCACGCGCTGGGCGCGAAGCTCAGATACGGCATGAATGGGACCGGCCGCAGGTTCTTGCCCCGGGGAACCGGATAGAACGCATCCAGCAGCGCAAAGAGTCTTCCGGGCTGATACCAGGGATAGCGGGCGATCGACTGGGCTGCCGTCAGCGTGTCGGTCGGGGTTTTGCCTCCGGGCGGCGTCGCCGCGGCGAAGAGCTTTCCGCAGGCATCGTCGGCGATCCGTGTCGCGCAGCCGGCGAGCAGGTCCGCCAGCGTTGCGAAGTTCGCCATCGTTGGCGTTTGCCCGCTGTTGACCGGACCCTGAATCGCTTCACCCCATCCGCCGGTCGCGAGATCGACGAAATTGGGCACGTTGCCGGCGGCGATGCGCAGGCTCAGCGCGGGACCCTCGATCGCCGTGCCGTCGATGAACTGCGCGTGCGTCCACACCGACGCCACGGTTGTCATCTCGTTGATCGTCACCTTGGCCGGCGGGGCACTGCCCAGCACGGCCATCAGAGCGATGGCGGGGTTGCTGCCGGCCTGGTTGCCGGCTGCGGGCGTTCCGCCGGCCGCGGTCAGGTAGAGGATCGCGCCAGTGAGCGCCTGATCGGCGGAAATCGCGAATCGGCCGTCGGCGCCGGTCATCGCCTGCCCGAGCTGCGCCGGCGCATTTGCGCTCGCGGCCCAAAGGGTCACCGTCGATTGTACAACCGGGCCGCCGCCAGCCTGGACCTGACCGTCGATGTGAACGGCGGCCAAGGCCGGCGTGCCGGCGGAGCCAAGCGCGCCCATGATCAGCGCCGCGCTGAGCAGCAGCGCTCTCAGAGTGTTGCGCATCCGTCGTTCTCCCAATTGGAGAATGGGCCCAGAATCAACCAACCGGCGCCGTCAGTGGCCAGCGACCTGGCCTTTCGGCCAACGTCATTGGGGGCGTAAATACCACCGCCCGCGGGCTGTGCCGGGTTGATGGTCCACCGTAACGAGGGCCGCAGTGGCGACATTGATATAGGTCAATGATCGGCCGTCGAGGCCACCACTCTGAGTGTTCGTGCGATTCTGACGATGTTCTCCCGAAGAGTAGTCATTTATCGTACGGCCAATCCCGGCTTAAGCCGAGTGTCCGATTTCAGGGCATCCCGGCCCGGAAGCGGACCGTCGCAAAACCACCCTTTGCCGCCAACCAGGGCGACGTAAGGGGACGTCTGCTTCGGGGTGCCTGCGCGGGGCGGCTGAACGGCGGCAACGGGCGTAACCGTGCCAGTACGCCGCCCGCGTGACGGACGTTCCGCGCGGCAGGCGAATGGCGTGGGGTTGCCGGTTCAGCCGGCGCGCCGGCGCGCCGCGCTCCAGAGCTCGGGAAGGGCCCCGTTTTGGCCGAGGACAGGATCGGTCGGGGGAAATGCGAGCGTGGCCATGCGGGAGGCGGAGGCCGCCGTGGCGGCCGTGCGGCAGAGGTCGTAATCGCGCTGGTCCGGCGGATAGGCGCCGACCACGAGAAAATCGGGATCGGCTTCGATCAGGAAATGGCCGGTGCCGGCCGGGAGCACGGCGACGTCTCCGGCGGCGACGGCGAGCTCCATGCCGTCGGGGCCGCCGAGGATGAGGCGGGCGGCACCGCGCGCGAAGCCCAGCACTTCATGGGCGTTGGAATGATAATGGTGGAAGCGGAACACGCCGTTGCGCCATGCGGGCGGCCAACCGGTCTCGCGGAAGAGGGCTTCCATGCGGCGCGCGGTTTCGCCGCCGGCGGCGGCGGGGACGGCATTGCGGTAGAGCAGCACCGGAAGGGCGAGGTTCGACCAGCCCTTGGTCGTCAGGCGAACCGTCTCCGGCATGATGGGGAGATTGTCGGCTGGCATGACTTTGGCCAGGTCGGATGGCGCGCGGTGCGGTTCAAGGCGGCGCGTTCGCGGTCAGCGAAACGGCTTGTAGGGTGAGCGAATGGGCGGGCTCGTCTCGACGATCGGCTACGAGAAAGCCGGTTGGGCGGAATTCCTGGCGAGGCTCAGATCGGCCGGGATCAGGCAGGTGATCGATGTGCGGGATTTTCCGCTCTCGCGGCGCGCTGGCTTCTCCAAGCGCCAACTGACGGCGGGACTGGCGGAGGCGGGGATCGGCTATGTCCATCTGCGCGCGCTCGGCACGCCGCCGGAGGGGCGCGAGGCCAACCGCAGGCGCCAGTGGGAGAGGTTCTGGCGGATCGTCGATGCAAGGCTCGCGACCGCGGAAGCGGAGATCGCGTTGCAGGCGCTGGCGGCGCTGGCGGGGCGGGAGCCTTCTTGCCTGCTCTGCTACGAGGCCGATCCGGCGATCTGCCATCGGCGGCGGGTAGCCGAGATTCTTGCGGCCCGGCACGGGTTCGCGGTGCGGCATCTGATGGTGCGCGAGGAGGCGGGCGCGCGGCCAGTGCGTCGGTAGGGGGTGCCGGCAGGACGGCGGGTGCGGCCGTGTTGCCGGGCATTTGGGCCCCCCGTATTGTCCGGACGGCCTATTGACCCCTTGGGGAAGCGAATTCGTGCCAGCACGGAAGCCGGACTCAGTTCCCGCGAATTTGCAGTGGGGCGGGCGGTTCGCCGCGGGACCCGCGGCGGTGATGGCGGAGATCAATGCCTCGATCGGGTTCGATTGGCGGCTGTGGCGGCAGGATATCGAGGGCTCGCTCGCCCACGCGGCGATGCTCACGCATGTGGGGGTGCTGAGCGAGGCGGACGGTGCGGCGATCCGCGAGGGGCTCGAGGCGATCGAGGCGGAGATCGCGGCGGGGAATTTCGCGTTCGACGCGGCGCTCGAGGACATCCACACGAATATCGAGGCGCGGCTGATCGCCCGGATCGGCGAGGCGGGACGACGGCTGCACACGGCGCGGAGCCGGAACGACCAGGTGGCGACGGACCTGCGGCTCTGGCTCCGCGAGGCGATCGACGGGCTCGATGGGCAGGTGGTGGTGCTGATGCGGGCGCTGGCCGAGCGCGCGCTCGAGCATGCGGGCGACCCGATGCCGGGGTTCACGCACCTCCAGTCCGCGCAGCCGATCACCTTCGGGCATCATTTGCTCGCCTATGTCGAGATGCTCGCGCGCGACCGCGGCCGGTTCGCCGATTGCAGGCGGCGGCTCAACGAATGCCCGCTCGGCGCGGCGGCGCTCGCGGGGACGGCGTTCCCGATCGATCGGGCGATGACGGCGGCGGGGCTTGGGTTCGACCGGCCGTGCGGGAACTCGGTCGATGCGGTGTCGGACCGCGATTTCGCGCTGGAGTTCCTCGCCGGCGCGGCGATCCTGGCGACGCATCTCTCGCGGCTCGCCGAGGAGATCGTGCTCTGGGCGAGCCCCGGCTTCGGCTTCATCCGGCTCTCGGACGAATTCACGACCGGCAGCTCGATCATGCCGCAGAAGCGCAACCCGGACGCGGCCGAGCTGGTGCGGGCGAAGACGGGGCGCGTGGGTGGCGCGTTCGTCGGCTTGCTGACCGTGCTGAAGGGCCTGCCGCTCGCGTACGGCAAGGACCTCCAGGAGGACAAAGAGCCGGTGTTCGACGCGGCCGGGGCGCTTTCGCTCTCGCTAGCGGCGATGGCGGGGATGGTGCGCGACCTTCGGCCCGACACCGCGCGGATGCGGGCGATGGCGGGAGAGGGATTCTCGACCGCGACCGACCTCGCCGACTGGCTGGTGCGCACGTTCGGGCTGCCGTTCCGGACGGCGCACCATGTGACCGGGCGGCTGGTGGCGAAGGCGGAGGCGCGGGGCGCGGCGCTGGCCGACCTGACAGTCGCGGAGATGCAGGCAGAGGAGCCGCGGATCACGGAGGCGATCTACGGCGTGCTCTCGGTCGAGGCCTCGATTGCCTCGCGCACCTCGGAGGGCGGCACGGCGCCGGCCAATGTCAGGGCGGCCGCCGAGCGGTGGAGGAAGGCGCTCGACCGTGATCCGCCGGGCGTGGGAGGGTAGCAGGCTGGTCGTACGTCGCCTCCCGATTGGGGGTCCCGATCGGGCCGCGACACAGACAGGCCCGGATTTGTCCGGTGGAAAGCCGTACATTATGACCGGAAAGTAAGGCTCAGTGATGCCATCAGAACCCGGCCGTACCGCCCGCATCGAGGCGCGGATTGCCCCTGAGGCGCTCGCCGTCGTCAAGCGGGCGGCCGAGCTGCAGGGCCGGAGCGTCAGCGATTTCGTCGTTGCTGCCGCACAGGCCGCCGCCCAACGCACGATCGAGGAAACGCAGATCATCCGGCTGTCGGTCGAGGATCAGCGCGCGTTCGCCGAAGCCATCCTCAACCCGCCGCCGCCCAACGCCGCCTTGAAGCGCGCGGCTCAAGCCTATCGGGCTTTGATCAAGGCCGATGCGTGACGGCAGGCTTCGCGATCGAGCCTCTTGGCGCCGCTCACGATCGCAAGGATTTTTCCTGCGGCGTTCCGCCGTTCGACCGCTATCTGCACAAGTTGGCGGCGCAGGACATGCGGCGGCGGATCAGCAATTGCTTCGTCGCCGTCGATGCCTCCGGCGCGATAGCGGCATACTACACCTTGGCGGCCACCAGCTTCCCGCTTGCAGATCTACCGCCGGTACTGACGAAGCGCCTGCCGCGCTACGCAGCACTTCCCGCTGGCCTGATCGGCCGCCTGGCCGTCGATCGGCGGTATCGCGGCCAGCGCCTTGGCGGCGCGCTCATCCTCGATGCGACGCGGCGCGCGGCCAATGCCGATCCCTCGATCTTCGCTCTCGTCGTCGATGCCAAGGACGAGGTCGTGGTCGCGTTCTACCGGCACGTCGGTTTTCAGTCCTTCGCGAGTCGGCCGATGTCGCTGTTCCTGCCGATCGCAACCGCCCTCGCGGCGTTCGGCGGCCATTTCTGAGCCGCAACAGGCCCTACGTGAAATGCACGAGCCGGCCGGCGGGTGCGCCGAGGACCTCGTCCTCGCGCATCACTACGTGGCCGCGCACGATGGTGAGGATTGGCCAGCCCTGCACTTCCACGCCCAAGAAGGGGCTCCAGCCGCAGGGCGAGACGAGCCAGCTCTGCTCGATGCGCCGCCGGCGGCGGAGATCGACGATGGTGAAGTCGGCGTCGTAGCCGGCAACGATGCGGCCCTTGGCCGCGACGCCGTAGACGCGGGCCGGGCCGGCGGACATCAGGTCGGCGAGGCAGGAGAGGCCGAGCCTGCCGGCATTGACGTGGTCGAGCATCATCGGGACGAGCGTCTGGACGCCGGTGAGGCCGGCGGCGCAGTCGGGCCAGGGCTTTTCCTTGGCCGCGCGGCTGTGCGGGGCGTGGTCCGAGCCGATGGTGTCCACCGTGCCGTTGCGGACGGCTTCCCAGGCGGCATCGCGATGGCGGGGGCCGCGGATCGGCGGGTTCATCACCGCGTAGCCGCCGAGGGAATCGTAGGCGTCCGGGGCGATTTGGGTCAGGTGGTTCAGCAGGACCTCGACGGTCGCGATGTCGCGGTACTCCGCGAGGTAGGAGAATTCCTCGGCGGTCGAGACGTGGAGGATGTGGGCGGGGCGGCCGGTCTCGCGCGCGAGCGCCATCAGCCGACGCGTGCCGAGGAACGCGGTCTCCTCGTCGCGCCAGTCCATGTGCCGGGCATAGGGCTCGCCTTCGTGGAAGAGGGCGCGGCGGGCGCGGAGGCGGTACTCGTCCTCCGAGTGGTAGGCTATGCGCCGGCGGCCGGCGCGCATGACCCGCCCCAGGCTCTCGTCGTCCTCGACCAGGAGATCGCCGGTCGAGCTGCCGGCGAAGATCTTGATCGCGCAGACGCCGCGCTCGGTCTCGAGGGCGGCGAGGGAGGCGATGTTGGTCTTAGTGCCGCCGAAATAGAGGCCGATGTCGCACCAGGAGGAGCGCTCCGCGTAGGCCTGCTTCCAGGCGAGCTGCGCGGCATCGGTGACGGCGGGGGTGGTGTTGGGCATGTCGAAGACGGCGGTGAGCCCGCCGAGGACCGCGCCGCGGGTGCCCGTGGGGATGGTCTCGACGGCGGGATCGCCGGGATCGCGCAGATGGACGTGGGGATCGATCAGCCCTGGGAGGACGGTGAGGCCCTTGGCGTCGATGGTTTCGGCCGCACTTGCGGAGCCGGTCGCGCCGAGGGCGGCGATCCGCCCCGACCGGACGCCGATATCGAGCGCCTCGATCCCCCAGGGCAGGACGACGCTGCCGCCCCGGATGAGGAGGTCGAAGAGCTCGGGCACGGGTGGGCCTCAGTGCGCTGCGAGGGTTGCGAAGACGTCGCCGGCGGGCCTCAGCCCCTCGACGTGGCGGCGATGCCAGAGCGCGTAGAAGAGGAGCGCCCAGGCGGCGAAGCCCTCGCGGCGGCCGGCGGCGTTGCGGAAGAGGGCGGTCACGCGCGCGGGCTCGGCGAGCTCGGCGATCGCGGGCGAGGCGGCGACCAGCGGGCCGAGGCGGGCGCCGGCGGCGGCAATCCAGGCGCCGACGGGGACGGTGAAGCCCTGCTTGCGGGCGAAGGGTTGCGCGGCGGGGAGGTTCTGCTCGAGCCAGCGCCGCAGCAGCCATTTGCCCTGGCCGCGGCGGACCTTGAGGTGATCGGGCAGGCGGAAGGTCGCTTCGGCGACACCGCGATCGAGGAGCGGCGTGCGCCCCTCGACGCCGTGCGCCATCAGGCAGCGATCGAGCTTAAGAAGAAGGTCGTTCGGGAGCCAGCCGGCGACGTCGGCGGCCTGGACAGTGGCGAGGCGCGTTCTTCCCTCGCCGGGCGTCGTCGTCGCCTCGTCGGCGGCGAGGCCGTCGCGCCAGCCGCTCGGGCGCGCGCGGAGGACGGAGAGCCGATCGAAGGTGCCGCGCGCGCGCATCACGCGTCCGCCCAGCCACCAGGGCCGCATGGCGGTGCGGTAGCGGCCGTAGCCGGCGAACATCTCGTCCCCGCCCTCGCCCGAGAGGACGACCTTCACGTCCTGGCGGGCGCGGCGGGCGAGGAACCAGCTCGGGATGATCGCGTAGTCGGCGGCGGGATCGTCCATGCAGGCGACGATCTCGGGCAGATGCTCCCAGACCATCGCCTCGGTGATCTCGATCGTCTCGTGGCGGGCGCCGACCGCGCGCGCGACGACGGAGGCATTGGCGCGCTCGTCGGCAGCACCAGGAGCGGCGAAGCCGGCGGTGAAGGCGAGCACCTCCTGGTTGGTGAGGCGGCGCATCATCGCGAGCACCGCCGAGCTGTCGATGCCGCCGGAGAGGAAGAGGCCGTAGGGCACGTCGCTCCGGAGATGCAGCTCGACGCTTTCGGCGAGCGCGGCATCGAGGCGGGCAAGCGCCGCCTCCTCGGTGATGTCCTCCGGACCGCCCTCGGGCAGCGCGGCGAGGCGGCGGCGGTCGAGCACGCGCCCGTCGGCGCAGGTGAGCGTCTCACCGGGCAGGACGCGATGGATGCCCTCGAAGATCGTCTCGGAGCCGGTCACGAACTGGATCTGCAGCAATTCGTCGCGTGCTTCGGGGCGCACAGTGCGCGGCACGAGCCCGGCCTCGAGCAGGGCCTGCGGCTCGGAGGCGAAGGCGAGGCCGTCCCCGGTCTGGGCGAGATAGAGCGGCTTGATGCCGAACGGGTCGCGCGAGAGGGTGACGGTGCGGCCGAGGCGCTCGTGG
>DATJTV010000041.1:0-4742 GCA_035503055.1 Acetobacteraceae bacterium | reverse complement strand
GGCCGCGATGGAGGCCTGCGGCCGCGCCTATCTCGGCTTCGCGCGCCGCGAGCCCGCATCCTACGCCGCGATGTTCGGGGCCGGCGCCACCGCCGCCGACGATCCCCCCCTCCGCGCCGCCGCGGACCGCGCCTTCGCCGTCCTGCGCCGCGCGGCCGAAGCGATCGCCGCCACCTATCCCGGCCCCGAGCGTCCGCCCGCCCTCATGGTCGCCCTTCATCTCTGGGCCGAGGCGCACGGCATCGCCTCGCTCTTCCTCGCCCCCGAAGGACCTCGCCGCCCGCTCCCGATCTCGCCCGAGGAACTGCTCGAGGCGGCCCTCCTCGTCTATCTCCGCGGCCTCGGCCCACTCCACGGCAAGGCCGGCACCGCTTCCTGACCCCAGCCCGAATCCCCCTTGCGCCCCGATGTGAATGTGCTTAACATTCACATCACCCTCCCCCAGGAGACCGCCCATGTTCCTCCTCGAGAAGATCGATCAGATCGGCAAGCCCGCCTGGATCGCGCTCACCATCGTGGGCTTCTGGCTCGCCTGGCCGCTCGGCCTCGCGACGCTCGCCTTCGCCGGGCTCAGCGGCCGCATCTTCCGCCTCGGCTGCGCCGCGCCCGGCCGCTGGTACAACACCGAAAACGCGCCGCGCCGCGTCGGCTGCGGCTGGCGCCGCCGCATGCGCCACGACACCAGCGGCAATGCCGCCTTCGACGATTACCGCGCCGAGACCCTCCGCCGGCTCGAGGACGAGCAGCACGAATTCCTCGAATATCTCGAGCGCCTGCGCCGCGCCAAGGACCGCGAGGAATTCGATCGCTTCATGGCCGAGCGCCGCGACCGCCCGGAGCCGACGGAGCCTCCCGAACCCGCCTGACCGCTGCCCTCAATCCCCGCCGATCAGGCTCCGCACCGCATGGAGATCCGCCGCTACTGCCAGGCAGAGCGCGCGGATCTCAGGCGTCGGCGTCAGAACGTCCGGCACCATCACCGCCATCATGCCGGCAGCATGCGCCGCCCGGATCCCGTTGAACGAATCCTCCACGGCCAAACACCGTTCCGGCACCGCGCCAAGGAGGCTCGCCGCCTTGAGAAAGACCTCCGGGTGCGGCTTGCCCTGCACGACGTCATCGCGCGTCACGACCACGGCAAGCCTCGCCGCGAGCCCCGAGCGGGCGAGATGGCGCGTCGCCGCCCGCCGGCTCGCCGAGGTCGCGATCGCCGCCGGCACCGCCCCCGCCTCCAGATGGTCGAGCAGCTCCGCCACGCCCGGCTTGAGCCGGATCCCCTCGGCGAGCAGCGCCTCGCAATACTCGTCATAGAGCCGGTCGTACTCGTCGAACGGAAAGCCGGGCCCAAGATGCTCCCTAAGCATCCGGTCGCTCTCCTTGCCCGGAATCCCGATCAGCGAATGGACGAACCCATCGCTCACCGCAAACCCGACGGCGCCGACCGCCCGCCTCAACGCCGTATGATAAGCCCACTCGGTGTCATGCAACGTCCCATCCATGTCGAGGATCACGGCATCAATCGACTTCATGCGCGACATCTACCGGAAAGCCGGACCTTCAAGGAAGGCCAAGGGGGGACAGCGTCCGCCTGCGCACGTCGCCCATGGTGATCCTCAGCCATTGCTCCATGGGTTGATCAATCGGATGCCGAGGGCATCGAAGTCCGAGACATTGCGGGTGACGAGGGCGAGATCGTGGCGTTCGGCGGTTGCCGCGATGAACGCATCCATGCTCCCGACCGGACGCCCTGCCGCCTGCCCACGCGCCATGACACGCCCCCAGGAATTGGCGGTCTCGGCGTCGACCGGCAGCACGCGTGCCTCGAAACGTGCCGGCACCTGCTCGGTCAGCCAGACATCGAGCCGGTCGCGTCGGCCGCCAGCCGGCAACCTCTCGATGCCGTGGCGCAATTCCGCCAGCGTGACGACGCTGATGAACACGCGATCCTCGTCCGCCTCCGCGAGCCAGGTCACGACCCCGGTATCGGGGCGCGGCTTCGTCCACTCGGAGACGACATTGGTATCGAGCAGGAAGTTCACAGATCGACCTCGCGCGGACCATCCTTCGTCCGAGGGGCCTTGAGGCTCGAGCCCCGCAAGGGAGACTCCGCGAAGAACTCGGCCAGATTTCCGGGGCGGCGGGTCTTCCGCTCCCACTCCTCCGCGGACACCACCACGACGGCGGTGTGACCATTCTTCGTGATGGTCTGCGGACCACTCGTCCGTGCCTTGTCGACGAGCTCGCTGAACTTCGCTTTCGCTTCGGCGACCGTCCACGTCCCGATGCTCATGGCCACTGTCTCCAAGGCCAAAATCACTATGGTCATAATAGTCATTTCGTCGCATTCGGGCAAGGACCTCGAGGCGCATCGTCCTCAGCCGCATGGCGCAACCGGCCGCCAAAACGAACGGGTTCCAAGGGCCGAGCCCTTGGCCTTCCTTCGGTCGTTGGTCTCAGCAGATTCGCGGGAGCTGTTCGCCGCTCGGGAGATCGAGAACGCGCGCCCCGCCGATCATTCCCTCCAGCAGCACGCCGTTTCCTTGGCTTGCTTCCACGCGGCCGATGATGGCGGCCTCGCCGCCGTCCGGCGCCTGCCGGAGGATGGCGAGCGAAGTTGCGGCTGCGTCGGTGGGAACGAAGGCGACGAAGCGTCCTTCGTTCGCGACGTAGAGCGGATCGAGCCCGAGGATCTCGCAGGCCCCGCGCACCGGATCGGAGACGGCGATGGCGGTGGAATCGAGAAGGATATCGACGCGGGCCGCCTCCGCGATTTCCACGAGTGACGTAGCCAGCCCCCCGCGCGTCGGGTCGCGCAGGCAGTGAAGCGGGATTCCGGCCTCGATCAGCGCCATCACCGTCGCGGCAACCGGTGCCGTGTCGCTCGCGATCTCGCCTTCGAACCCGAACCCTTCGCGCGCCGCCATCACCGCGATGCCGTGCCGCCCGATATCGCCGCTCAGCAGCACGGCGTCGCCCGCCCGTACTTCGTGCGGGGCCGGCGCGCGCGCCACGCGTACGGCGCCGATTCCCGCGGTGTTGACATAGAGCCCGTCGCCCCTGCCGCGCTCGACCACCTTGGTATCGCCGGTCACCAGCCTGACCCCCGCGCGCTCGGCGGCCTCCCGCATCGAGGCCACCACGCGGCGAAGCGCCTCGATCGGCAGCCCCTCCTCGAGCACGAATCCCACGCTCAGATAAAGCGGCTCCGCTCCGCACATCGCGATATCGTTGACCGTGCCGTTGACGGCGAGCCCGCCGATATCGCCGCCCGGGAAGAAGAGCGGCCGCACCACATAAGAATCGGTCGTGAAGGCCAGCCGCGCGCCGCCGACATCGAGCACCGCGCCGTCATGGCTCAGATCGCCGGCCGAACTTGCAAAGGCCGGGCGAAAAATGCCGTCGATCAGCCGGTGCATGACGAGTCCGCCCCCGCCATGCGCCATCTCGATCACCTCGTTCTCCACTGCCGGGATGGGGCAGGCGAGGGCGATCGCGCGGTCTTCGCTCACAGGGCGGCTTCCTCGCGCGCCCGGCTTCCGGCCGCGCGGCGATAGCGGTAATAAGCGGCACAGGCTCCTTCCGAGGAGACCATCGTCGCCCCGAGCGGCCGCTCGGGCGTGCAGCGCGTCCCGAAGGCCGGGCAATCGGGCGGCTTGCGCACGCCCCGCAGAATCTCCCCCGAGATGCACTCGTTTTGCCGCTCGGGAGCGAGGCCGGTCACGTTGAACCGGAGCCGCGCGTCGAACGCGGCGAATTCGGGTGCGAGGCCGAGCCCGCTTTCGGCGATCTCACCGATGCCGCGCCAGCGCTGCCTCTGCACCGCAAAGACCCGGCGCAGAAGCTCCTGCGCCTTGCGGTTGCCCTCGCGCCGCACGGAGCGGCTGTACGGGTTCTCCACCTCGGACCTTCCCTCCTCGAGCTGGCGGATGCAGAGATAAATCCCCTGCAGTATATCGAGCGGCTCGAAGCCGGTGACGACGATCGGCACGCGATGGCGCCGCGCGATCGGCTCGTATTCGGAGCATCCCATCACGGTGCAGACATGCCCCGCCGCGAGGAAGCCCTGCACCCGGTTATCGGGCGCGGCGAGCAGCGCCTCGATCGCCGGCGGCACCAGCACGTGCGAAACGAGCAGCGAGAAGTTCCGGATCCCCTCGCGCGCCGCCTGCGCCACCGTCATGGCACTTGCCGGCGCCGTCGTCTCGAAGCCGATCGCGAAGAACACGACCTCGCGCTCCGGCGTCTCGCGCGCGATGCGGAGCGCATCGAGCGGCGAATAGACCATGCGCACATCGGCCCCGCGCGCCTTCGCCGCGAGCAAGCTCGCCTCGTTCCCCGGCACCCGGAGCATGTCGCCGAAGGAGCAGAGGATCACCTCGGGCTCGCGCGCGATCGCGACCGCGAGGTCGATGGTCTCCGCCGGCGTAACGCAGACCGGGCACCCCGGCCCGTGCAGCAAGCTCACGCCTTCCGGCAGAATCCGGTCGATCCCATGACGGACGATCGCGTGCGTCTGCCCGCCGCAGATCTCCATCATCGTCCAGGGCCGCGTGGTGATCCGCGCAATCGCTTCCGCAAGCGCGCGCGCAAGCACCGGATCCCGGAATTCATCGACATATTTCACGAGATCGCCTCCGGGTCGATCTCGGCGAGGTAGGAGAGCGTCCGCTCCGCCTCCGCCGCATCGATGGTCGTGATCGCGAAGCCGGCATGCACCAGCACGTAATCGCCGACCATCGCCT
>DATJTV010000040.1:0-9269 GCA_035503055.1 Acetobacteraceae bacterium | reverse complement strand
GCCCTCGGCGAGCCCGCCGAGCACGATGACCTCGGCGGACTGCAAGCGCGCCTCGAGGAGGCCCCAGATGAAGACCCGCGGGTGCTCGGCCCCGGCGTCCAAGCGGCCGCGGAGCGCCCGGCGCGTCCGCACCGCCGTGCCGGCGAGGCTCTCGGCGAGCAGGCCGGAAAGCTCGGCCGGCGGGATCGGCGGCAGATGGGCGAGCGCCGGCACGAGCTCGGCGAGCCGGGCCGCCAGCGCCTCGCCCTCCTCCAGCGCCCAGAGGCGCGCCGGGCCGGGCTCTTCGTCGGTCGCGGCCAGCGCCTCGGCGCTTTCGATCAGGGCGGCGAGGAGAGCGGAGGGCGGGACCTCGCGCCTGCCGCGCGCGCGCTCGACCGGGGCCAGCGCCTGCCGCAGCCGTCCGACGAAATCGGCGCCGCCCGGCTTATGGCGGGCGGCCTCTGCGAGCGCAGCGAGGCCGGGCGGCGGCCCCGGGCCGCGCAGCAGGGCAAGCTCGAGCGCCCGCGCCGCCGTCCGCGCGGCCGGCAGTGCGAGCCCGGCGCCGCAGAGCGGGTGCTTCAGCAGCGCCAGCAGCGGCAGCGGCGCGTAGTCGGCCTCGGCGGCGCCGGCGAGCAGGCGGAGGAAGACCGCGGGCGGGGTCTCGCCGAGCGCCTCGCCGGCGCTGTCGTCCGCGACGACGCCGAAGCGCAGCAGCTCGGCGGCTACCCGGCGGGCGAGCGCGCGGTCGGGCGTGACCAGCGCCGCCCGCGCGGCGGGCGTCTCCAGCGCCTCGCGCAGAACGAGCGCGATCGCCACCGCCTCCTCCTGCTCATCGGCCGGCGAGAGGCGGGAGAGGCCCGAGATCTCCGCCGCCGGCTCGGCGGGCCAGGCGAGCGCGGGGGCGGGCAGCAGGGCCCGGCGGAGCGTGGGCGCGCGGTCCGCGGGCACCGGGCCGGGCAGTCCCGGCATCGGGAGGACGTCCTCCCGCCGCGCGCCGAGGGCGGTGAGCAGCCGCGCGATGCCGGCGTCGGCATAGTCGGGGTGCTCGGGGCCGAGCGCCGCGAAATGCTCCTCTCCCATCGCGCGGTCGAGGCCGGGCAGGATGACGCGCCCGCGCTTCAGCCGGACGATGACGCGGAGGAGCGCTGCCACCGCGGGGATCTCGCCCACGCTCCCGGCCACCCAGACGGGATGGGCCGGCGGGGCTTCTTCCCAGGCGCGCGCCTGGGCGGCGAGCAGCGCCACCTGCCGCGCGGCCGGGTTCATCAGGCCCTCCTCGGCGAGCCAGGCGGGCCAGGCGTTGGTGACGATGCGGAGGAAATCGAGCGTGGTTTGCCAATGGGCGGCGAATTCGGCCGGAACCAGCCCCGGCAGCTTCGCCGCGAGATCGATCCCGGCCCGCTCGGCCTCGTCCTGCAGGAGGGCAAGCTCGGCCGCAAGCGTCCAGGCGCGGTCCGCCCTTCCGGCCGTCCCCCCCGCCGCCACGCGGGCAAGGATGAGCCGCGTCAGCACCGCGAGCCGCTCGGCCTCGCCCACCGCGGGCGGGAGGTCGAGCGCGCCCGCGAGCGCGAGCGGCGTCTCGTCGAGCGCGCCGAAGGCCGCGATCCTGGGCAGCAGCAGCGGGCGCCCGCCGGCGCGCCGGAGGAAGGCTTCGGCCAGCGCGCGCGCCGCGCGCCGCGTCGGCAGCAGGATGAGCCCGTCGTACCGGCTTTCGCCGAAAGCCGGCACGACGCTCTTTGTCCCAGTGCCCGATTCACGCGGCGTTTCGTGGTCGCTCCGCGAGCCACGAAACTCTGCGATCGGGCACTCGGCCGCCGCGAGCGGGTCCGCGCCCTGCTCGGCGAGCCACGCCTCGGCGACGCTGTCGAGGAACGGGCTCTCGGGCGGCAGCGCGAAGAGGTTCATCGGCTCCGCCCGGTCTCGCGCGCGCCGAGGTTCCATTCCGCCTCCACGAGGTCGCTCGGGCTCGAGAGATGGAACCAGAGCCCGTCATGGACGATAGCGGCGAGCCGTCCTTCCTCGATCGCCCGGGTCCAGACCGCGCCCATGGCGAACCGCGCGGCGGGCGGCTGCCGGAAGAGCGCGGGCCGGACGAGCTGGATCCCGGCATACACATAGGGCGCGATCTCGCCCTCCTTCCGCCAGCGCACCGTTCCCATCGGGTCGAGCACGAAATCGCCGAACCCGACCTCGCCCTGGACGTGCGCGGTGCGGTGAACCAGGAGGAGGCCGTCGTGCCGGGCGGGATCGAAGCCCTCGGCGAGGCGGGCCAGAGCCGGCACCGGCCCGTCGAGCCAGAGCACGTCGCCGTTGACGACGAAGAACGGCCCCGGCCCCAGCGCACCCTCCGCCAGCGCCGCCGCCACCGTGCCCCCCGTGTCCAGAAGCTCCGGCTCGGGGCGGAGGCGCGTCGCCGGCCGTCCTCGCCGCGCGGCAAGGTGCGCCGCCAGCCGCTCGGCCCGCCAATGGGCGTTCACCACCACCTCGGCCACGCCGGCCGCGGCGAGCCGGTCGAGCGCGCGGTCGATCAGCGCGCACCCGCCGAGCGGGAGCAGCGGCTTCGGGATCTGCTCGGTGAGCGGGCGCATCCGCGTGCCGAGTCCGGCCGCGAGGAGCATGGCGCGCGCCGGCGTCACGTGAGCCGGTCGGGCCAGCCGGAAAGGCGCGCCTCGCGGCCGGTCTCGCCGGCAAGCGCCAGCGCGACGCGGAGCGCCTCGCGCGGCGCGAGCGCGCCGAGCCGGTCCGGCCATTCCACCAGCACGATGTCGGCCTCCGCCTCGTGCCAGCCGAGCTCGGCGAGCCCGCCCGGCCCATCGAGCCGCCAGAGATCGAAATGGTGGACCGGGCCGAGGCGTGTTTCGTAGCTCTGCACCAGCGTGTAGCTCGGGCTCGGCACTACGAGCGCGGGATCGCCCGCGGCGGCGCGGAGGAAGGCGCGGGCGAGCGCGGTCTTGCCGGCGCCGAGCGGCCCTTCGAGCAGGATCGCATCGCCCGGCCGCGCCAGCGCAGCGAGCCGCGCGCCGAGCGAGGCCGTCGCGTCCTCGTCGGCGAGCCTCAGGATCAGCGCGGCGGGTGAAGCGATCTGCGGAGGCGGCACGGGCGAAATCTGCCGCCCGCCGCGGCGCGAAACAACCGCCGGTCCTTAGGCTGCGGGGGGCTCGTTCATCGCGCCTGCCCAGGCGCGTGCCAGGGATCGACGAGCGCGACGCCCGTAGATTCGACATCGCGCGTGTTGCGGGTGACCAGGGCGAGGCCGCTGCTGATCGCCGTCGCTGCGATCAACGTATCGATCACCGGTAGAGTGCGGTTGGCGGACAGCTCGCCCCAGCGCCGCGCCGCCGCGGCATCGACGGGCAGCACGTGCTCGGCGAAACTCGTTTCGATGCCGTCCACCCAGGCGCCGAGCCGGTCGGCGGCGGCGGGATCGGTCCGGCGCTTGGCCGCGACGCCCTTGCGCAATTCTCCCAAGGTGAGAACGCTGAGGAAGAGCCCGGCCGGCTCCGCGGCCGAGAGGAATGCGATCACGCCGGCGTCGGGGCGGGACTTGCGCGTTTCCGAGATGACGTTGGTATCGAGAAGATAGCCGCGCGCCACGGGTCAAAGCTCGATGGGGCGGCCGGTGTCGCGGTCGCGGTCGATGGAGAAGTCATCGACCTTGGGGCCGCCGAGCAGGTAGGCCCTGAAGTCCGGCTGGTGCGCGGCCAGGGCACGGTAGTCCTCGATCGAGAGCAGGACCGCACGCTCCCTGCCATGGCGCGTGATGGTTTGCGGGCCTTCCGTGCGGGCGCGCTCGATTACCTCGCTGAGCCGCGTTTTGGCGTCCTGGACCTGCCACGTCGCCATTGCGGGCCGCCTTCCTGTCCTGTCTGACCACAATATGGACATTCTGGTCGAAATTCAATAGAGGCAGGGTCCAACGGGGGACGACCGATCGACACATCACGTCTAGGCTGCGCCGCATGGAAGAAGAAATCATCACCGACGTCGCGATCGTCGGCGCCGGGCCGGTCGGGCTGTTCGCGGTCTTCGAGTGCGGCATGCTGCGTATGCGGAGCGTGCTGATCGACGCGCTCGAAGCAGCCGGCGGCCAGTGCACCGCGCTCTATCCGGAGAAGCCGATCTACGACATCCCCGCCCACCCGACGATCGGTGCGAGCGAGCTCGTCGCCGCGCTCGAGCGCCAGATCCTTCCCTTCTCTGCCCCGCGCGTCTTCGGCCACAAGGTGGAATCGCTGGCGGGCGAGGTGGGGGATTTCCGCCTCGGCACCGAGGGCGGGGCGAGCGTGCGCGCCAAGGCGGTGATCCTCGCCGCCGGTGTCGGCGCCTTCGGCCCCAACCGGCCGCCGCTCGCGGACCTCGCCGCGTACGAGGCGACCGGCGCCGTCCAGTACTACGTCACCTCCCGCGAATCGCTCCGCGGCAAGCGCGTGGTGATCGCCGGCGGCGGCGATTCGGCCGTCGATTGGGCGCTCGCGCTCGTCGGCATCGCGGCCGAGATCAGCGTCGTCCACCGGCGCGAGAAATTCCGCGCGGCACCTGAAAGCGCCGCGCGCCTCGCCGCGGCGGCAAAGAGCGGCGCGCTCTCGCTCGTCGTCCCCTTCCAGCTCTCCGGGCTCGCCGGCAGCGGCGGCGTGCTCGAAGCGGTGGAGCTCGCCGACCTCTCCGGCGAGAAGCGGCTCGTCCCGGCAGACGTGCTCCTCGCTTTCTTCGGGCTCTCGATGGATCTCGGCCCGATCGCGCGCTGGGGCCTCGCCCTGGAGCGGCACCAGCTCGTGGTCGATCCCGGCACCTGCCAGACCTCGCATGCGGGCGTCTTCGCGATCGGCGACATCGCGAGCTATCGCGGCAAGCTCAAGCTCATCCTGCAGGGCTTCTCCGAGGCCGCGATCGCGGCCCATGCGATCCACCCGATCGTCTTCCCCGGCCAGGCCCTGCATTTCGAGTATTCGACGACGAGCGGCATCCCGGCGCTTTAGGCGCGTGCCCATTCTTTGAACGCGCCGGGAGGGCCCTGCCCATTTCCAGTGCAGCCGTCGCGCCGATTCGTCAGTACACGAACGACTTTACGCTGGCACGCTCCTTGCTGCCATCCGGGCGGAGCCCCGCGACAGGGAGGCCCAAGGAGGTACTGGGAGATGACCGCAACCCGCCGTGGCCTGCTGCGCACCTTTGCCGGATCCGCAGCAATTATGACGTTCTCCGCTCTCGGCGCGTTCAACCAAGCCGCCGCCGCAAGCCTCGATGAGATCAAGAAGCGCGGCTACATGACGGTGGCGACCGAGGACGACTTTCAACCGTTCGAATACATCGTCAACGGCAAGCCGACCGGCTACGACCAGGATCTCATGGAGGCGATGGAGCCGACGCTCCCCTTCCACGTGCGCCAGTCCATCATTCCCTGGACCGGCATCCTCCCCGGCATCACCACCGGCAAATACGACCTCGCGGTCACCGCGATCCTGATCACCGCGGCGCGCATGCAGGTGCTCGATTTCTGCAGCCCGATCGCCGAATCGGTGGACTATTACCTCAAGCGGACGAAGGACGATTCGATCCACGCCATCGCGGACCTGAGCGGCAAGCCGCTCGGCGTGGAAGCGGGAAGTGCGATGCTCAAGCTGCTGCCCGAGCTCGACGCCATGCTGAAAAAGACCGGCGGGCATCTCGGCAAGGTCGTGCAGTATCAGAGCTACCCGGAGGCCTACCAGGACCTGGCGGTCGGCCGGGTCGACTATGTGGTGAACACGCTGCTCAACGTGCAATCGGTTGCCGCGGCGAGGCCCAACGTCTTCGCCGTCGGCCAGGCGGTATCGAAGCCGGTGTACATCGCCTGGGCGGTCCAGAAGGGCAACACGGGGCTCCGCGACCTCATCAACGCCCAGCTCGCCGCGGCGAAGAAGAACGGCACGATGGCCAAGCTACAGCAGAAATACTTCGGACTGACGTTTGCGGATCTTCCCGTACAGCCGATCGCCAACGTCTGAACCGGTGGGCGGAGCCGACCTCTGGAGCCTCGCGCAAGGGGCGGCGACCACGCTCGGCGTCTCATTTCTCGCCATCCTCTTCGCCGCACCGGTCGGCCTCGGCCTCGCCCTGATCCGTTGGGCGAAGATCCGCCCGCTCGACCCGGTCGTGGCGACACTGGTCAGCGCGCTCCGCGCCACCCCCGCCGTCACCCTCGTGCTCCTCGTCTATTTCGCGCTGCCGACGGTCGGCCTCTCGCTCTCGCCCTTCGCCGCCGCGGTCGCGACGCTCGCACTCGGCTCGATGGCGTTCCATTGCGAGATCTGGCGCGGCGTGCTGCTCGCCTTTCCCGCCGAGCAGCTAGACGCGGCGCGCGCCTTCGGCATGACCGGCCGGCAGCGCTTCCGGCGCATCGTCGCCCCGCAGGCTTGGCGCTTCGCACTGCCCGCCCTCGTCAACGAGATGACCCTGCTCATCAAAGTGAGCCCCGCCGTTTCCGTCATCGGCGTCGTCGAGCTGACACGCGCCGCCGTGCGCATCGGCGCCACGACCTACGCGCCGGTGCCGCCCTTCCTCATCGCACTTGCCTTCTACGTCCCGGCGATCGGCGGCATCGTCGCCCTTCAGCGGCTGCTCGAGCGGCGCTACGGGACGCTGCCCGCATGACCGCCCATGGCCTCGCGGTGGTGTGGGCGGAACGCGGCATGATGCTCCGCGGCCTCGTCACCACCGCGGAAATCGTCGCGATCGCGGCCGTGCTCGCGCTTGCGCTCGGCCTCGTCCTCTTCGTCCTCCTCGTTCGCTCCCAAGGCGGGCCGGTTGCGCGCGCGATCGCCTGGCTCATCGACCTGATGCGCTGCATTCCCTTCATGCTCTTCTGCTACCTCGTCTATTACGGGCTGCCCTATTGCGGCGTGCTGCTGGACGGCTGGACGGCGGGCGTGTTCTCGCTCGCCGTCTACAACGCCTGCTACTTCGCCGAATTGCTGCGCGGCGCCTGGACCCAGCTTCCGCGCGAGGAGATCGAGGCCGGCAGCGCCTTCGGCTTCCACGGCTGGCGGCTGATCCGCCACCTCGTGCTGCCGCCGGTGATCGCCAACGCGCTGCCGATGCTCGGCAACCAGGTGATCCAGATCATCAAGGACAGCGCCTTCCTCATCATCATCGCGGTCCACGAGCTCACCTTCTCCGCGAACGAGATCCAGGCGACGTTCTACGTTCCCTTCGCGTCCTTCGTCGCCGCCATCCTCCTCTACTGGCTGCTCTGCCTCGCGGTCGAAAGAGGCGTGGGCGCGATGGTGCGAACGGCGGAGGCGTGGCGCTGAGCAGCCCCGGCACGGACGGCCGTGTCGTCCTGGAGATCAGCCGGCTCCACAAATCCTTCGGCGCCCAGCGCGTGCTCGACGACGTGAGCCTCACGGTGCGCGAGCGCGAAACGGTCTGCATCCTCGGCCCGTCGGGCTCCGGCAAATCCACCCTCCTGCGCTGCGTCAACTGGCTCGAAGTCCCGGAGTCGGGCACGATCACGCTTTCCGGCTCGCAGGTTGGTTGGAACGAGTCCGGAACGAAGCCGATGGGCGAGGCCGCGCTCGCGCGCATGCGCACCCGCATGGGCATGGTGTTCCAGCACTTCGCGCTCTGGCCGCACATGACGGTGCTGCAGAACGTGATGGAGGCGCCGCTCCGCGTGCAGCGCCGCCCGCGCGCCGAAGTGCGCGGCGAGGCCGAGGCGCTGCTCGCCAAGGTCGGGCTCGCCGACAAACGTGCCGCCTACCCCGCGCGCCTCTCCGGCGGGCAGAAACAGCGGGTCGGGATCGCCCGCGCGCTCGCCATGCGCCCCGAGCTGCTGCTCTTCGACGAACCCACGAGCGCGCTCGACCCCGAGCTCGTCGGCGAAGTGCTCGCGGTCATGGAAGATCTGCGCCACGAGGGCATGACCATGCTCATCGTCACCCACGAAATGGCCTTCGCCCGCGAGGCCGCCAACCGCATCATCCTCCTCGACCACGGAAAGATCGTCGAGGAGGACACGCCCGAACGCTTCTTCACCGCGCCCGCCACCTCGCGCGCACGCCAGTTCCTCGCCCGCTACGTCTGAAGACCCGGGGGACGCTGTTGACTGGAACAGTACTGTGCTGTACGGTATTCCCCGAGGCAAGGACGATGAACGCCATGTTGCGCAAAGGCGCGGAGGAAGCTCGCAATCAGCTCCCCGCCCTTCTCGAGGCTGCGGAGAAGGGCGGGTCGACGATCATCACCAGGCATGGCCGCCCGGTTGCCGCACTCGTGCCCATCGAGGCGTATGGTGCTGGCGCGCGCCAGCAGCCGCTGCTGCCCGTCGCCGGATCCGGTCGCGGGCTATGGGGAAAGGACAGCACCCGCACGCTGCGCAAGCTGCGCGACGAATGGAGCCGTTAGACTTCAGCGATCTGCCGGAGGGCGCGCTGGTCCTGGTCGATTCGCCGCCCATCATCTACTCCCTCGAAGGGCACCCGAAATTCGGGCCGCGCTTCAAGCCGCTCTTCGAAGCCCATGCGGCCGGACATCTGCGCTTCGCCGTGACGACCATCACCATCGCCGAGGTGCTGACCGGGCCGCTGCAAGCGGCAGACGACGCGCTCGCGCGGCGTTACCGTGCGATCCTCGAATCGTGGCAACCGGTCGCGCTCGACATCGACATCGCGGAGAGCGCCGCGAGACTGCGGGCGTCGCTCCGCCTGAAGCTGGCGGACGCCGTTCAGGCGGCGAGCGCGCTGGCGGTCAACGCTGCCGCGCTGGCGACGCATGACCGCGATTTCTCGCGCGTGCATTCGCTGCGCATCATCTCCTGAGGGCCCGCCCTTGGCGGGGGTCGAGGGGCTCCCAACGCGCTAGAGCGTGATCGCCGAAGGTGGAATCACCGAAGGCGTGAATCACGCGGGAAAACAATGACCTAGAGCGGGATGCGTGAGCCGAAGCGAACGCATCCCGCTCTAGCGCGTTGGGGACCCGCAGGGGGATAACGTCCCCTTGGTCTTTCTTTCGGGCGTACGGGGAAAACGCATCGGGGCGCGGCCGAGGGCGTTGTTGGCTTCCACGAGGATCGTCAGGCTTTCGATGAATTTTGCGCGGGTTTCCGGCGGCAGGGCCGCGATGGTGCGTTCGTGCGCGCGGCGCGCGTGCGGGTCCATGCGGGCGAGCAGGGTTCTTCCCGCGGCGGTGATCGAGACGAGCTTCATGCGCTTGTCGGCGCCCGGCCGCCGGCGCGAGACGAAGCCGCGCGCCTCGAGCCGGGCGAGCACATCGGCGAGCGTTGCGCGGTCGACGCCGATTTCCTCGGCAAGCCG
>DATJTV010000039.1:0-8907 GCA_035503055.1 Acetobacteraceae bacterium | reverse complement strand
CCCGATGAGCGAGAAGACCATGTAGCCCACCGAATGCGTCGAGGCCGCCTGGAACGTCGGCAGCCAGCCGAACACGCTCCAGGGCTGGCGTCCGTTCTCCGCGGTGATCCAACCATAGAGCGCCACCAGCACCGGTGCCGGAATGAACCACATCGCCAGATGCAGCACCCAGCGCTGCCTCTCGATCGTGTTCCGGAGGCTGTAATAGGCGCTGAAAGCGAAGATCACGAGGAACGCAAAGCCGAACGCGATCATGATGCGGAACGCCCAGAACTCGACGAACACATTGGGGATCGTCGCCCGCGCGGTCCTCGTCACGACGCCCGGCAAATTGGAGTCCGTGACCTTCGCCAGGTCCTGGTCCGGCGCGAATCGCTGCGCCAGGAACCCGTAGCCCATATCGGGCTCATAGAACTCGAACTCGGAAAGCGCGTTCGGATTCCTCGTCTTGGCGTACTGCTCGAGCGCCAGCACCGCGTCGATCCCGTTCTGCACCCTGGCCGCCGCCTCCATCTGCAGCTCGTCGATGCCGGGGATCGCGATCGTCGTCGTGTGCGTCACCAGGGGCGTCAGCACATAGGGAATCCCGATCGAGAAATCGAAGAGGTCCTTCTGCTTCGCATCGTTCGGAAACGCGATCAGCTTCCACGGCTCCTCCGGCGGCTTCGTCGTCGTCCAGAGCCCCTCCATCGCCGCGAGCTTGGTCGGCTGCACGAGATAGTCCTCCCGTCCCGCCGCGTCGCCGAGCGTGATCACTGCGAGCGTCGAGATCAGCCCGAACAAGGCCGCGATCCGGAACGAGCGCAGCGCGAACTCGCGATGCCTCTTCGTCAGCAGGTAGTACCCGCTCACCCCCATCACGAACATCGCCCCGCACACGAACCCGGCGATCGAGGTGTGCACGAACTCGGCCTGCGCCTTCTCGCTGAACACCAGCGCGCCGAAGCTGTTGAACTGCATCCGCATCGTCTGCGGGTCGAAGCTCGCACCCTGCGGATTCTGCATGAAGGCGTTGGCGATCAGGATCCAGAGCGCGGAGAGGTTCGAGCCAAGTGCCACCAGGTAGGTGACCGCGAGATGCGCCTCCTTGCTCATCCGGTCCCAGCCGAAGAACATCAGCCCGACGAACGTCGATTCCATGAAGAAGGCCATCAGGCCCTCGATCGCGAGCGGCGTGCCGAACACGTCGCCCACGAAGTGCGAATACATCGACCAGTTGGTCCCGAACTCGAACTCCATCGTGAGCCCGGTCGCCACGCCGATCGCGAAGTTGATCGCGAAGAGCTTGCCCCAGAATAGGGTCATCTCCTTGTAGATCGGCTTGCCGGTGATGACGTACACCGTCTCCATCGCGGCGAGGATGAAGGTGAGGCCGAGCGTCAGCGGCACGAACTGGAAATGGTAGAGCGCGGTGAGCGCGAATTGCAGCCGGGAGAGGTCGACGACGGTCGGATCGATCATGGCGTTGCTCTCCGGACGATCGGATGACAGACGGCCGCGGCCCGTGCTCGGGCGAAACGGCTTTTTCTTCTACCGGCCCGCCCGGCCGCCTGATTTGATTTATATCAGTGCCAGATCCGCTTCGAGCCGCGCCAGCTTCGCCGCCCGCCCGCCCGCCGCCCTGAGCGCCGCGAACCGCCCGTCCTCCACCACCCGCCCCGCCTCGAGCACGACCACCCGTTCGTCCGCGCCGATCCCCGCCAGCCGATGGGTGATGCCGATCATCGTCCGCCCGGCGGCCAGCCCCGCGAGGTCGGCCCGCAACGCGGCCGCCGTCAGCGGGTCGAGCCCCTCGGTCGGCTCGTCGAGCACCAGCAACGGCGCGTCCCTCAGCGCCGCCCGCGCCACGGCGAGCCGCCGCGCCTCGCCGCCCGAGATCCGCGCCGCACCTTCCCCCACAGCCGCCGCGAGCCCGCCCGGCCGCGCGCGCACGAACTCCGCGAGCGAGGCCGCCTCCAGCGCCCGCCACAGCGCGTCATCCGCCGCCTCGGGCCGCGCGATCAGTAGATTCTCCCGGATCGATCCGGCGAAGAGTTGGGTCCGCTGCGAAACCACCGAGAAGAGGCTCCTGACATCGTCCCCCCTTATCTCCCTCAGCTCTATCCCGCCCAAGCGGGCCGACCCCTCCTCGTACTCGGCGAAACGCAGCAGCAAGTTCAGCACGGACGTCTTCCCCGCCCCCGAACGCCCGACGATGGTCACGTGCTCGCCCTCGCCGATCGCGAGATCGAGCCCATCGAGCGCCCATTTCGCCCCCGCCGCGTAACGGAGCCGCACGCCCTTGAGCGCGATATCGAGCCGCGCCGGCCGCCCCGGGCTCGCCGCCGGCTCCCGCACCGGCGCCTTCCGGTCCGCGACCCCGAACACCCGCCCCGCCGACTCCGCCATCCCCCCCAGGAGCTGGAACGCCCCCGGCAGCGGGGCCACCGCCTCGAACGCCGCAAGCGCGCCCAAGGCGAGCAGCGGCACGTCCGCGCCATCCAGCCGATGCCCTGCGACCAACGGAATCCCGATGATCAGCGCCGCCCCCATCGTCGCGTTGGCGACGAAGAGGCTCGCCCCTGCCCCCAATCCCGCGATCGCCGCGAGCCGCGCCTGCCGCCCGATCAGCCTCTCCTGCGCCGCCCCAATCCGCACCTGCATCGCGGGCGCCGCCCCGTAGGTCAGCAGCTCCGCCATCCCCTGGAGCGCATCGACGATATCGGCCCGCATCACGTTCTGCACAGCCACCGCCTCGCGGCTCGCCCGCGCGCCCATCGCCGCACTCGCCGCCGGCAGGCCGATCCCCGCGAGTGCCAGCCCCGCCAGCAGCGCGAGCCCGGCGAGCGGGGCGAAAGCGGCGAGCGCGGCCGCCATCGCCAGCGCGCCCGCCGCCGCGACCGCGAACGGCGCCAGCACGCGTAGATAGAAATCGCCCAGCCGGTCGATGTCGGCGACAAGCCGCGAGAGCAGATCCCCGCTCCGCTCGCCCGCGAGCCCCGCCGGCGCCAGTGGCTCGAGTCTTTCAAACAAGAACACCCGTAGCCCCGCGATCTGCCGCAGCGCCGCCTCGTGATCGACGATCCGCCCCGCGTACCGCCCGAGCACGCGCAGCGTGGCGAAGAACCGCACCCCGGCCGCCGGCGTGAAGAAGTCGAACGCGTTTTGCGCGGCGGACCCCGCCAGCCCCACCAGCCCCGCCGTCGCCAGGAACCACCCCGCCAGGGCCAGCAGCCCGAAATTGGCGAGGATCGTCGCCAAGGCGAGCGCCAGCCCGCCCGCTATCCACACGCGGTACGGCGCATAGAGCCGCATCAGGCGGATCAGCTCGCGCACAGCAGCTCCGCGTACGCCCCGCCCTGCGCAACCAGCGCCTCATGGCTGCCGCGCTCGGCGATCGTTCCGCCCTCCATCACCAGGATCCGCTCCGCCCGCCGCACCGTCGCCAGCCGGTGCGCGATCAGGATCGCCGTCCGCCCTCGCGCCAGCGCCCCGATCGCCTCGGCGATCAGCGCCTCGGTCTCGAGGTCGAGATGCGCCGTCGCCTCGTCGAGGATCAGGATCGGCGCGTCCTTGAGGAAGGCGCGCGCCAGCGCCAGCCGCTGCACCTCGCCCCCCGAAAGCCCGATCCCGCCTTCGCCGAGCCTCGTCGCGAACCCCTCCGGCAGCGCCTCGACCACGTTGAGCAGCATCGCCTTCCGGCACGCCTCGCGCATCGCCGCCTCGTCCGCCTCCTTCCGTCCCAGCCGCAGATTCTCCGCGATCGTGCCCGCGAAGATTCTCGGCGCCTGCGGCACGTAGGCGAGGCCGCGCCACCACGCCTCCCGCCCGATCATCGAAAGCGGCACCCCGCCCGCCAGGATCTCTCCCTCCTCGGGCTCGATGAAGCCGAGGATCGCGGCCGCCAGGCTCGACTTCCCCGTGCCCGACCTTCCGACAATCGCCGTCGTCCGTCCGGCCTGAAACTCGCAGTCGATTCCGTGGATAATTCTTTGCCCGGGCTCGTAGCCGGCGGCGAGGCCGCGGCAGACGATCCCGATCGGCCCGTCCGGCCGCGCGGCCTCCCTCGCGCGCGCGCCCGTGGGTCGGGCCGTATCTTGTATCTCGAAAATTCGTTTCGCCGCCGCGAGCGCGCTCATTCTGGCATGGTAATGAGTGGCCAAGGTCCTGAGCGGCAAGAAGAATTCGGGCACCAGCAAGAGCACCAGGAAGGCCGGAAAGAAGTCGGCCCGCCCATGCAGCAGCCGCGCCCCGAAGATCACCGCAACCAGCGCGATTGCCAGAGAGGCGAAGAATTCGAGCACCGCGGAGGTCAGAAATGCTACCCGAAGGCTCGCCATCGTCGCCCGCCGATAGTCCTCGGAGATGCGCCCGATCAGCGCGATCTCGTCCCGCGCCCGCCCGAACAGCTTGAGCGTCGTGATCCCCTGGATGGCGTCGAGCAGCTGCGCGCTCATCGCCAGCAGCTGGCTCCACTGGCGCTGGTTGATCGCCTCGGCCTGCGAGCCCACGAGCACCATGAAGAAGGGAATCAGCGGCCCGCTCACCGCGAGCACCAGCGCGCTCACCCAGTCGATCGGGAACAGCGTCGCAAGGATCGCGAGCGGCACCAGCGCCACGATCGCCATCTGCGGCAGATAGCGCGCGAGATAGGGCTCCAGCGCCTCGATCCCGTCCGTCAGCGTGGCGGCGAGATCCGCACTCCGTTCCCCGGCCAGATACGCCGGCCCCAGCCCGACGATCTGCCCCAGAACGTCGCGAAAAAGCTCCCGCTTCACCGAAGCCGCCGCATGGTGCGCCGCGATCTCGGAGAGGAACGTGAGCCCCGCCCGCATCGCGAACAGCCCGAACAGACCCTCGATCCCGGGCATCAGCGCTGCGAGCGGCCAATGCCGAAACACCGCGCCATCGACGATCCGCGCCAGCAGGAACGCCTGGAGGATCACCAGCATCCCCGCCGCGAGCCCGAGCCCGATCGCCGCATAGAGCTTCGCCCGCGCCGGCCGCGCCGCCGCCCTCAGCTGCCGCTCGGGACTTTCCACGGTTAGAGCAACCCAGCCCCCGACAGCCCGCCATAGACGCCGAGCCCGGCCGTCGCCACCGCGAAGACGAGCGTGAGCCACATGTACCAGCCCCGCAGCCTGAGATGCGCCGGCAGCGCCGTCAGCCCGAGCGCGACCAGGAAGCCCAGAACGAGCGGCAGCAGCAGCGCGTTCATGACCTCGACCGCGATATTGAGGAAGACGAGGTTGGGCACGATCGCGACCAGGCTCGCCCCGGTCAGCAGGCAGAGCGCGTAGGTTGCGTAGAACCAGCGCGCCTTGAGCGGATGGTCCTCGAGCGACCGCCGGTACCCCGCGACCTCGCCCAACCCCCACGCGAGCGCGAGCGATGCCACGATCGCCGCCACCAGCCCCGCGCCGAGCACGCCGATCCCGAACACCAGCTTGCCGATCGTCGCCCCGAGATAGGGGATCAGCGCATCGGCGACGTCGCCCACCGAGTTGAGGCTCGCCCCCGGATTGTGCCGCCCGATCGTCGCCGCCGCCGCCACCAGCACCGCCGCCATGACGAGCTGGGTCACCACCGCGCCGATCGCGGTATCCAGCCGCGCATAGTGAAAATCCTGCGCCTTGAGCCGCTTATCGGCGATCGCGGACTGCTGGTAGAAGATCATCCAGGGCATGATCACCGCCCCGATATTCGCCGCGACCAAATAGAGATAGGCCGGGTCGCGGAACGCCGGGCGGAACGCGTCCGCGGCGATCCGCGCCGGGTCCGGGCGGGCGAGGAAGGCGATCGCGAAGAACACCAGCTCGAAAAGCCCGAGCGCGATCGCGATCCGCTCGACCCGGCGATAGGAGCCCGTGAGCGCCACCAGCATCAGGAAGACCGCCGCGAACGCAACCGTGAAAATCCGCGGCAGCCCGTAAAGCTCGCCCACGCCCGCAACACCCGAGAACTCGGAGAGCAGCGCCCCCACCGTCGCGATCGCGAGCCCGCCCGCCGAGACCCACGCCCAGGCCGGCCCGAACGTATTGCGGATCAGCTCGCCGTGCCCCTTCCCCGTGAAGATGCCGAGCCGGACCGTCAGCTCCTGCACGACGAAGAGGATCGGGATCAGCAGGAACTGCAGCAGCAGCAGCCGATAGCCCCAGGCCACGCCGGACTGCGCGGCGGTGACGATGCTGCCGACATCGGTGTCGGCCAGCATCACGACGATGCCGGGCCCGAGGACGGCGAGGAATCTCAGCAGGCGCGCGCGCGACGCCTGGCCGCGTACCATCTCCGACAAGGCGGTCCTTCGGCGCTGAAAAGCGAGGTGCGAGTCACTTGCACCTGCGCATCGGGGCCTAGTCGAGGCCCGCCCGCCCTGTCAACGCCGCCGGCCGGTTTCCAAACCGCCCGGTTTCCAAATGAAGTGTCCTGGCGGATGATCCCGCCGTGTATTTCGATCTCCGTCTCTGGGCGCTCACGCGCGGCGTGCGCCCGCGCATCGCCTTCGCCGTCGCACTGGGGCTCCTGGCGCTGGCGGCCGGCATCGCCCGATTCGCCTTCCTCGGCCTGCTTCTCGCCCTCGTCTTCCGCGGCGGCAGCTTGCGGGAGGCGCTTCTTCTCGCACTCGCCACCGCTGCCATGATCCTGATCCGCGCCGTCCTCGAGGAGGCCCGTGCCCGGATCGCCCACGGCACCGCGATCCGCGTCCAGGAGCAATTGCGGGGACAACTCTTCGACCGCATCGCGGCCCTCGGCCCGGCCTGGTTCCATGGCAGCTTCTCTGGCAGCCGCACCGGCGGGGTGATGCTCTCGGTGGTGGACGGCGTCGAGCAGCTCCAGACCTGGTTCGGCCAGTATCTGCCCCAGCTCGTCATCGCCATGGCCGCGCCCTTCGCGATCTTCGCCTTCGCAGCGATCTGGGACCTCCCGGTCGCCGTGGTCCTGCTCCTGGGCGCGCTCCTCTCGCTCATCGGCCCGATTTCGGTCCACATGCGCGAGCGCCGCGCCAGCCTCGCGCGCTCGGCTGCCCTCAAATCCTTCGGCGAGGAATTCCTCGACGCAGTCCAGGGCCTGCCGACCCTCAAAGCCTTCGGCCAGAGCGGCGCCTTTGCCGCGCGGCTTGCCGAGCACGCCCACGCGCTGGCCAAGAACACGTTCTGGGTGCTCGGCGCGAGCCTGCTCACCCGCGCGATCACCGATCTCGGCACCGCGCTCGGTGCCGCCGCGGCGCTCGCCCTTGGCGCCTGGCGGGTCACCCACGGGGAGATGAGCCTCGCTGCGCTGCTGATCGTGCTGATGGCGGGGACGGAGATTTTCCGCCCCCTCCGCGATCTCCGCACTGTCCTGCACAACGGCCTGCTCGGCCAATCCGCCGCGGCCGGACTCTTTTCCCTCCTCGAGGCGCGTCCCTCGCTCCCGCCCGCCGGCGCCGCCGGCGTCGCCGGCCTCGCGCCAAGCATCGCCTTCGAGGCTGTGCGCTTCGCCTATCGCGGCGGCCGCGCCGCCGCGCATGATGGGCTTTCCTTCCGCGTCGCCGCCGGCGAGCGCGTCGGCATCGTCGGCCCCAGCGGGGCCGGGAAATCCTCGATCGTCCGGCTCCTGCTCCGCGAATACGACCCCGAGGCGGGAAGAATACTCTTCGGCGGGGCGGATCTCCGCACGCTCGACCCCGAGGCGCTCCGCGCCTCCATCGCGGTCGTCGCCCAGGACGCCGTGCTCTTCGAAGGAACGGTTGCCGAGAATCTGCGCCTCGGCCGCCCCAACGCGAGCCAGGCGGAGATCGAGGCCGCGGCGCGCGCGGCCAACGCGCATGATTTCATCCTCGGCCTGCCCGACGGCTACGAAACGCGCATCGGCGAGCGCGGCGCGCGCCTCTCGGGCGGCCAGCGCCAGCGCATCGCGATCGCCCGCGCGCTGCTCCTCGACGCCCCGATCCTCGTCCTCGACGAGGCGCTCTCCTCGGTCGATGCGGAGAACGAGGCGGCGATCCAGCAGGCGCTGGAGCGGCTGATGCAAGGCCGCACGACGCTCATCCTCGCGCACCGGCTCTCGAGCGTCATCGGCGCGGACCGGATCCTCGTGCTGGCGGGCGGCCGCATCGTCGAGGAGGGCACGCATGCCGCCCTGATGCGCGAGGACGGGCTCTATCGCCGCCTGATGGGCGCGCAGGCGGAGGAGAGCGCCGTGCTCGCGCACCCGGCGCTGCCCGCTTCCGCGGCCCCGCCCGTCGAACCATCCGAAACCGGCGATGCCGGGCAGCCGCGGCCGCTCGACGAGGATGCAGCCTCGATCGGCTGGCCCGAGACGGCGAGGACCCTGCTCGGCTTCATCCGGCCCTGGCGCGGAACATTGGCGGCAACCGTCCTGCTCGGGATCGGGCGCGTCGCCTCCTTCATCGGCGTGAGCGCTCTCGGCGCGCTCGTCATCGCCGCGGTCCGTGTCCATGCGCCGATCTTCTGGCTGGTCGTCGCGCTGCTGGCGGCCGCACCCATCACCGCGCTCTGCCACTGGCTCGAATCCACGCTCGCCCACGACATGGCCTACCGGCTGCTCGCGGAGATGCGGATCGACCTCTTCGCCGTGCTGGAGCGGCTGGCACCCGCCTATCTGCTGCGCCGGCGCTCCGGCGATCTCGTTTCGCTCGCCACGCAGGACGTGGAGACCATCGAGTATTTCTACGCCCACACCGTCGCCCCCGCGGTCGTCGCGATCCTCGTGCCGCTCTCGGTGCTTGGCGTCCTCGCCGCTTTCGGCTGGCCGATCGCGCTCGTCCTGCTGCCCTTCCTCGGGTACGCGATGCTCTCGCCCGTGGCAGGCCGGGCCCGGATCGATCGGCTGGGCGCGGAGGCCCGCGACGCGCTCGGGCTGCTCGGCGCGCACGTCACCGAGACCATCCAGGGGCTCGCCGATCTCCTCGCGTTCCGCGCGGCA
>DATJTV010000038.1:0-3852 GCA_035503055.1 Acetobacteraceae bacterium | reverse complement strand
CATCTTGCGCATCGCCTGGGCCGCCCTCAGCCGCCGCAAACGAATGGATTGCAAAGGCTCCGCCTTTGCCAGGGCGGGGCTCCCATCGCGCCTGCGCGATGGGGACCCGGTCCAGGGGGACAGCGTCCCCCTGGCGCTTGACAAGGCCGTTCGATTTCCCGAAAATTAGAGTAACATCAAAATAACGACCGGGGAGGGAGGCTGCCATGTCGCTTACGCGTCGTGCTCTCGTACAATCGGGCGTTGCCGCCGGGCTGCTCGCCGATCCGGTGCTGGCGCGCGCCGCATTGACGATGGCGGATGGCCGACCTTGGCCGTCGGTTCGGGTCGGCAACGCCAATCAGCTCGAGCCAGGCAAGGCGGTCGCCTTCAATTATCCCGATGCAAGCTCGCCCGCCTGGCTCCTCAAGCTGAGTGCGCCGGCCTATGGGGGCGTCGGTCCCGGCAGCGATATCGTCGCCTTCTCCGCCCTCTGCACGCACATGGGCTGCCCGGTTGCGCTTGAGGGCGAGCGCTTCGTCTGCCCCTGCCACAAATCGATGTTCGATCCGGGCAGGAACGGGCAGATCTATCAGGGCCTGGCCTCCGACTATCTCCCGCAGGTGCAGCTTCGCGTCGATGCCGCCGGCGACATCTATGCCGAGGCGATGAGCGGCCTCGTCTGGGGCCGCGCCAGCAACGTCATGGCGAAAAGCAACGGTTGAGGGGGGAACGGAGATGCCGATCTATACGCGCGCGAACTCGGTTCCGCTCCCGCCGCCGGACGCCGAGCGCTACAACACGGTCTGCCAGTACTGCAACGTGGGCTGCGGCTATCACGTCTATGTCTGGCCGAACGGAACGGAGGGCGGCCCGAAGCCGGACGAGAACGCCTTCGCGGCCGATTTCACCACCCAGCAGCCGATGCTTACCGGCATCGCCTACACGGAGTCGATGCACGCGACCATCCGCCGCAACGACGGGCGCGACTACCATGTGGCGATCGTGCCGGCCAAGGATTCGCCGATCAACCTGCTCGGCAACCATTCAAGCCGCGGCGGCTCGAACGCGCGCACGACCTGGTCGGACAGCCGGCCGACGCAGGCGCGGCTCCATTATCCGCTGCTCCGCGTGGGCGACGACTTCAACCCCATCCCGTGGGACGCGGCGATTGAGCTGCAGGCGCGCGTGCTCAAGGGAATCCTCGACAAATACGGCTCCGATCAGCTCGCGGCCAAGATTTTCGATCATGGCGGCGGCGGCGGCGGCATGGAGAACACGTACGGCACCGGCCGCCTGCTCTTCACCGGCCTGCAGATGGTCTATACCGGCATCCACAACCGCCCCGCGTACAGCTCGGAAACCTTCGGCACGCGCGACCGTGGCCTGCACGAGCTCAACTACACGGTGCAGGACGCCCGGCTCGCCGACACCATCGTGCTCTGGGGCGCTAACAGCTACGACACCGCCACGGTCTTCTTCGAAGCCCATATCGTGCCGAACTTCCAGAACGCGACGGCGGACGAGAAGAAGAGCTACTACGCCAAGGGGGAGCCGATGGCGGCCGCGCGGCTGGTGGTCGTCGATCCGCGGGCCACGGCGACGGTCAACGCGGCGCGCGCGCAAGGAGCGCAGGTGCTGCACATCCGGCCCAAGCTCGGCACCGACTATATGCTGATGAACGCCGTCGCCCGCGCGGTGTGGCAGAAGGGCTACTACAACCGGGCGTTCCTCGAGCAGCACACGGACATGAAGAGCTTCGAGGACTACAAGGCAAAGTCGCTCGAGCTCTCCATGCCCTATGCGGCGTTCATGGCGCGCGCCGAGCAGATCACAGGGGTCGCGCCCGCCGAGATCGAGCAGGCCGCGGTCTGGATCGCGCAGCCGAAGCCCGGGAATTTCTGGCGCCGCACGCTCATCCTTTACGAGAAGGGCGTGATCTGGAACTACCGCCAGTACGACGCGGTGGCCGCGATCGCCCAGCTCGGCGCGCTCACCTTCAATATCGGCCGGCCGGGCACCGGCACCGGCCGCCAGGGCGGGCATCAGGAGGGCTACGCGCGGCCCGGCTATCCCGGCCCGCGGCCGCCGCCGGACGTCGACAAATATGTCCAGTCGGGCCAGGCGAAAAGCTTCTGGATCATCGGCTGCAATCCCTATCTCGCCGCGCAGAACAACGCCTATTTCCGCAAACGGATCGGCGAACGGGCGCAGGCGCTCACCGACTTCCTCTCGCGCTCGCTGACCGAGGCGGGCGAACCGGCCTCGATCGAAGCGCGGGCGAACGCCATCCTCGAGGGCCTCGACAAGACCGAGGGCCTCTTCGTCACCGTGCAGAACATCTACATGGTGGAGAGCGCGCGCGACGCCCATTTGATCCTTCCGGTCGCGCAATGGGGCGAGGCCGACAACATCTCGCTCAATTGCAACAGCCGCCTGCTCCGGCTGGACGAGCGGTTCATGGACCCGCCGGGCGATGCGAAGCCGGACTGGGAGATCCACGCTCTGGTCGGGCAGAAGCTCGAAGCGCTCTACGCCGCCGAAGGCAAGCCGGACATCGCCAAGCGCTTCGCGGGCATGAACTGGACGAGCGGGGCGGACGTCGTCCAGGCGATCCAGGCGGATCTTTATGCGGGCGTCAACACGCGCGTGCCGGCGTCCGAGGCGGGGACGCTCGATCCCGAGAGCTTCAAGGGCGTGGACTACGCCTATCTCCGCCGGGTCGGGCAGAAAGGCATCCAGACGCCGGTGCGGATGGATCCCGCCACCGGCGAGCTGGTCGGGACCGAGCGCCTCTATCCGACCTGGAAGTTCATGACGCCGGACGGCAAGTTCTCGTGGTACGGCACGCGGCCATGGGACGATTTCGCGGAGGCTGCCACGGTCGCCGGCTATCTGGGGTCCGACCGCGAGCGCTATCCGTTCTGGTTCAGCATGGGGCGGAGCCAGGTCATCTGGCAGACCGCGTATCATCAGCGCCTGCTCGCGGAGAAGACGTACACCGTGCCGCTTCCTTACGTGCAGGTGAGCCCGGCGGATGCCGCCAGGCTCGGCGTGAAGAACGGCGACATCGTGATGGTGTACAACGACCAGGGCAACGAGACCTTCGCCGTGTACGAGACCGACGCTGTCCCGGACGGAATGGTCTTCGCGCTGATGTACCATTGGCTCGGCACCTCCAACAGCCTGACCTCGCCCTATACCGACCCGATGAGCACCAATCCCTGGTACAAGGGCACAAGGGTGGGCATTCGCAAGCTCGCGGGCAGCCTGCCGAGCGTAATGCAGACGACGAGCTTCCTGCCGACCAACGACTTCGGTTAAAACCCCAGCCGGGAACAGCTTTCGGCGGGGAGGAAGATGGCGGCAATCTCGATTCGCTTTCGCGAGAACGGATCCATTGTCATCGACCTTCCCGCCGGCACCGCCTTCACGCTCGACGGGGAGGTGCAAACGCTCGAGCGCGCGAAGCTCGCACTCTGCCGTTGCGGGCAATCCGCCCAAAAACCTCTCTGCGACGGCAGCCACAAGCGCGCGGGCTTTACCGCCCCGGCGTCGTCCCTTTCCGTGCCCGTCCCCGACGAGCCGTCATGATCGATCCCTTCGGCCGCAACATCACCTACATCCGCGTCTCGGTCACCGACCGTTGCGACCTTCGCTGCGTTTACTGCATGGCCGAGGACATGAGCTTTCTTCCCAAGGCGGAGGTCCTCACGCTCGAGGAGCTGGAGCTCCTCTGCGGCGCCTTCATCCGGCTCGGCACCACGAAGATCCGCCTCACCGGCGGCGAGCCGCTGGTGCGGCGGAACGTCATGCGCCTCGTCGATGGCCTCGGCCAGCGGCTCGGCCACGGCCTCGAGGAACTGACGCTCA
>DATJTV010000037.1:0-5851 GCA_035503055.1 Acetobacteraceae bacterium | reverse complement strand
CACCGGGAGCTAGCGCGGGACGCGTTCGCTCTTGCTCACGCATCCCGCTCTAGCTTTTTGTTTTCTCGCGTGATTCACGCTTCCGGCGAAGCCGCCTTCAGCGATCACGCTCTGATCTCCTTCCGGTCACGGAAATGCCATGCCGGGCCTCGCGCGCGGGTGCTGACAGGGCGCGCGGAACCGGCTAGAGCCGGCCTCGCACGCCCGCCAACGCCCGCCAACGCTGGCCCCCCACGCACCCGAACGCCCCCGAGAGGGGAAGACCTCATGTCGAGCAGCGCCTTTCCTGCCCTGGCCGCCGGCCGGCGGCTGCCCAACGGCTGGGACTTCGTCGCCATCGCCTGCGTGCTCGGCGCGCTGATGGCGATCGCGCCCGCCGTGCGCGGCACGCTCGCCCCGCTCTCCGCGCCGGGCGCCGTCACCGTCCATCTCGATCCCGCGCTCCTGCCCGACTACGCGGTGCGCACGACGCTGCGCATGTTCGCGGCCCTCGTCGCCTCGATCGTCTTCACCTTCACCTACGGCACGCTCGCGGCGAAGAGCCGGCGCGCCGAGATGGTCCTGGTCCCGCTGCTCGACATCCTCCAGTCGGTCCCGATCCTGGGCTTCCTCTCCTTCACCGTCGTCTTCTTCGTGGGTCTCTTCCCCGGCCGCGTGCTCGGCGTCGAGCTCGCCGCGATCTTCGCGATCTTCACGAGCCAGGCCTGGAACATGACCTTCAGCTTCTACCAGTCGCTGACCACGGTTCCGGCCGATCTCGACGAGGCGGCGAAGAGCTTCCGCCTCTCAGCCTGGCAGCGCTTCTGGCGCCTCGAAGTGCCCTTCGCCATGCCGGGCCTCGTTTGGAACACCATGCTCTCGATGTCGGGAAGCTGGTTCTTCGTCGTCGCCTCCGAGGCGATCACCGTCGGCAGCCATACCTGGGAGCTGCCCGGCATCGGCTCCTTCGTCGCCCTCGCACTCCGCGAGCAGGACATCGGCGCGATCGGCTGGGCGATCGGCGCGATGCTCGTCGTCATCCTCCTCTACGACCAGATCCTCTTCCGTCCGCTGGTCGCCTGGTCGGCGAAATTCCGCTTCGAGACGACGGCCGCCGCCGAGCCGCCCGAGCCCTGGGTGCTCGCACTCCTCCGCCGCACGCGGCTCCTCCGCCTCGCCAGCCGCGTGATCGGCACCCTGCTCGACACCGCAGGCGGGCTCCGCCTCGCGCCGCGCCGCGCGCGCCATCGCCCGCGCCGCAAATCCTCGCGCACGGGCGATGCGCTCTGGATCGGCTTCGTCTCGCTCGTCGTCGCCGTGGCACTCTGGCGGATCGTCGTCTTCGTCTCGACCGGCCTCACCCTCTCCGCCTTCGGAGAAACCCTGGTCGACGGGCTCTTCAGCCTCGCCCGCGTGCTCGTCGCCGTCTTCGTCTCCTCCCTCGTCTGGGTGCCGATCGGCGTCTGGATGGGGCTTCGCCCGCGGCTCGCCCGCCTCTCCCAGCCGGCCGCGCAGTTCCTCGCCGCCTTCCCCGCGAACCTCATCTTCCCGCTCGTCGTCGTCGTGATAGTTCATTACGGGATCGATCCAAATATCGGCCTCGAGCCGCTGATGATCATCGGCACGCAATGGTACATCCTCTTCAACGTCATCGCGGGTGCGGCCGCATTCCCCGGCGATCTCAAGGAGGCCGCGGCGAACCTCCATCTCCGCGGCCTGCTCTGGTGGCGGCGCGTGATGCTGCCCGGGATCCTGCCCTATTTCGTCACCGGCGCGATCACCGCGAGCGGCGCGGCCTGGAACACGACGATCGTCGCGGAGGTCGCGACCTGGGGCAACCGCACGCTGGTCGCCCGCGGCCTCGGCTCCTATATCGCGGAGGCGACGAACGAGGGCAACACCGCGCACATCGTCCTCGGCGTCGCCGTGATGTCCGGCTTCGTCATCGTGGTGAACCGGCTCTTCTGGCGGCCGCTCTATGATTTCGCCCGCCGGCGCGCGAATCTCGGCTAGAGCGGGATGCGTTCGCTTGCGCTCGCTTATCCCGCGTCTCGCTTTTTGTTTTCCCGCGTGATCGAGACCTATGGCGATCCCGCCTTCGGTCGTCACGCTCTGGGAGGCCTCCGGATGGACACCGCAATCGCCCACGCCAGCCTGCTCGAGGTGCACAATTGCCGCCAGTCCTACCGCACGGACGCCGCGACCGAGCTGCTCGTGCTCGACAAGGTCGATCTCGCCATCGCCGAGGCCGAGATCGTGGGCCTCCTCGGCCGTTCCGGGTCCGGCAAATCGACGCTGCTCCGCGTCGTCGCGGGCCTCCTTTCGCCCACCGCCGGCGAGGTGCGCTGGCGAGGTGCTGCGCTCCACGGTCCGGCCGACGGCATCGCCATGGTGTTCCAGAGCTTCGCCCTCTTCCCGTGGCTCACGGTGCGCGAGAATGTCGAGCTCGGCCTCGAGGCGCAGGGATTGCCGCCGGCGGAGCGCAACGAGCGGGCCGAGGCCGCGATCGACCTCATCGGCCTCGGCGGCTACGACAGCGCCTATCCCAAGGAGCTCTCGGGCGGCATGCGCCAGCGCGTCGGCCTCGCCCGCGCGCTCGTCGTGCACCCCGACCTCCTGCTCATGGACGAGCCCTTCAGCGCGCTCGACGTGCTCACCGCCGAGACGCTCCGCACCGACCTCATCGATCTCTGGTCGGAAAAAAGGCTGCCGGTCAAATCGATCCTGATGGTCACCCACAATATCGAGGAGGCGGTCCTGATGTGCGACCGCATCCTCGTCTTCGCCTCCAATCCGGGCCGGATCGCGACCGAGCTCCGCGTCTCCTTCCCCCACCCGCGCAACCGGCTGGATCCGGCCTTCCGCCAGATGGTGGACGATATCTATGCGCTGATGACGCGCCGCGCCCCCGCCGAGGCGCGCGTCGCGGCCCAGCCCGCGCCCGCCTTCGGCACCGCGCTGCATCCGGTCTCCACCAACCTCCTCTCCGGCCTGATCGAGACCCTCGCCGCCCCGCCCTATGAGGGCCGCGCCGACCTCCCGGCGCTCGCCGCGGCGCTGCAGCTCGAGGCGGACGAGCTTCTGCCCTTGGGCGAATCGCTCGCCCTCCTGCGCTTCGCCGAGGTCGAGGAGGGCGATATCCGCCTCACCGAGCCCGGCCGCCGCTTCGCCGCCGCGGAGACCGACGCCCGCAAGGCGATGTTCGCCGCTGCGCTCCGCGCCTACGTGCCGCTTGCCGCCGCCATCCGCCAGGTGCTGGAGGAGCGCTGGAACCACCGTGCCTCGGCCGAGCGCTTCCGCGACGAGCTCGAGGACCACATGTCCCCCGAATACGCCCACGACACGCTGCGCACGGTGATCTCCTGGGGGCGCTACGGCGAACTATATTCCTATGACGAGGAGGCCGACCAGTTCAGCCTCGAGGAGCCCGATTAGGACCGAATCCGCCCCGGAATCCCCGGAAAATAGGCGACTTCCGTGCCCGGGCCCCTGGGCCGCGATGGCGCCGCGGCCTATACTCCCTCACCCCCCGCACGCCCACCCAGGAGCATCCCATCGGCATGTCCGGAAATGCCGCCAGACCTCTCGAACCCTCTCTTCCCGACCCGCTCGCCTACGATGCGGCGTCGATCTCGGTGCTGCGCGGGCTCGATGCCGTGCGCAAGCGCCCGGGGATGTATATCGGCGACACCGACGACGGCTCGGGCCTGCACCACATGGCCACCGAGATCATCGACAATGCGCTCGACGAGGCCCAGGCCGGCTTCGCCCGCCACATCACCGTCACCCTCAACGGCGACGGCAGCCTCACCGTCCGCGACGACGGCCGTGGCATCCCGACCGACATCCATGCCGAGGAGGGCATCTCGGCCGCCGAGGTGGTGCTCACGCGCCTGCACGCCGGCGGCAAGTTCAACCAGAATTCCTACAAGGTCTCGGGCGGCCTGCACGGGCTCGGCGCTGCCGTCGTCAACGCGCTCTCCGAATGGATGGAGGTGCGCATCTGGCGCGAGGGCAAGGAGCATCGCATCCGCTTCGCCAATGGCGATGCCGAGGCGCCTCTCGCCATCGTCGGTCCCTCGGACGAGCCCTCCGGCACCGAGGTCACCTTCAAGCCGAATCCCGTGATCTTCACCCGTACGGATTTCGATTTCGCCGTGCTCGAGCGGCGCCTGCGCGAGCTCGCCTTCCTCAATTCCGGCGTCGCCGTCAGGCTTCGCGACGAGCGCCACGCGCCCGCCCAGGAAGCGGCCTTCTGCTACGAGGGCGGCCTCGTCGCCTTCGTGGCCTGGCTCGACCGCGCCAAGAACCCGGCCTTCGCGCCCCCGATCTACGTCTCGACCGAGGACCAGGGTATCAAGGTCGAGTTGGCGCTCTCGTGGAACGACAGCTACCACGAGATGATGCTCTGCTTCACCAACAACATCCCCCAGCGCGACGGCGGCACCCATCTCGCCGGCTTCCGGAGCGCGCTCACCCGCGTCGTCAGCCGCTACGCGGAAAGCATGGGCAAGAAGGAAGGCCTCTCCCTGGTCGGCGAGGATATGCGCGAGGGCCTCACCGCCGTCCTCTCGGTCAAGGTTCCGGATCCGAAATTTTCCTCCCAGACCAAGGACAAGCTCGTCAGCTCCGAGGTCCAGCCGATCGTCCAGGCCGCGGTCGCCGACGGGCTCTCGCACTGGTTCGAGACCCATCCCAAGGAGGCCCGCGCCATCATCCAGAAGGTGATGGACGCCGCCTCCGCTCGCGAGGCCGCGCGCAAGGCCCGCGAGCTCACTCGCCGCAAGGGCGCGCTCGACATCTCCACCCTCCCCGGCAAGCTCGCGGACTGCCAGGAGCGCGACCCCGCGGAATGCGAGATCTTCATCGTCGAGGGCGACTCGGCCGGCGGCTCGGCCAAGCAGGCGCGCGCCCGCCGCAACCAGGCGATCCTGCCGTTGCGCGGGAAAATCCTCAATGTGGAGCGCGCGCGCTTCGACCGCATGCTGGGCTCGGCCGAGATCGGCACGCTCGTCACCGCGCTCGGCACCGGCATCGGCCACGGCGAGCCCGAGCAGGGCGGCTTCGACATCGCCAAGCTCCGCTACCACCGCATCGTCATCATGACGGACGCGGACGTCGACGGTTCGCACATCCGCACGCTGCTGCTCACCTTCTTCTTCCGCCAGATGCCCGAGCTCGTCGATCGCGGCCATCTCTTCATCGCCCAGCCGCCCCTCTTCCGCGCCAAGCGCGGCGCGGAGGAGCGCTACCTCAAGGACGAGCGCGGGCTCGAGGACTATCTCCTCGTCAAATCGCTCTCCGAGGCGACCCTCTCGTACGCCGGCAGCCCGGAGCTCGCCGGCCCCGCGCTCACGGCGGAGGCCAATTTCCTCCGCGAAGCCACCCTCCGTCTCCGCCTCCTCGCCGCCGAGGCGCCCATCTCCGTGCTCGAGCAGGCCGCGATCGCCGGCGCGCTGACGCCCGATCCCGCCCGCGCCGTCGCCGCCGCCGCCGTCCTCGCCGCGCGCCTCGACGCGCTCGCCCTACCCTCCGAGCGCGGCTGGCACGCAGCCTTCGAAGCAGGCCGCCTCGTCATCGGCCGCACCGTCCGCGGCGTCACCGAGCAGTACACCCTCGATGCGGCAGCACTCCGCTCCGCCGAGGCGCGCTGGCTCGCCGAGCGCGCCGCACCGCTCGCCGAGAAGTTCGGCGAGCCCGCCACCCTCACGCTCGCCGGCAACGCCGAGACCGTCGCCGGCCCCGCGAGCGCCTTCGAGCGCATCCTCGCCCAGGGCCGCAAGGGCCTCGCCATCCAGCGCTTCAAAGGCTTGGGCGAGATGAACCCCGATCAGCTCTGGAAGACGACGCTCGATCCCGCCGTCCGCACGCT
>DATJTV010000036.1:0-2001 GCA_035503055.1 Acetobacteraceae bacterium | reverse complement strand
CCTCCGTTGGGGCTGGCGGCATGCATACCAGGATTGGCATTATATGCCAATTTCCCTGTCGTCCCCGGCCGGGCCCGGGCTGGGCCGGCGCTGGGCGATGTCGAGCGTGGGCTAGCTCTCGGCGAGCGCCGCCGACCAGGGGGACATCGCGTCGCTGATGCCGACGCGCGCGCCGTCGGCGCGGCTCTCGATGAGGTTCGGGCAGGCGAAATTGACCGGCAGCACGCCGTGCTCGACGATCTCGAGCGGGCCCTCTTTGCCGAGTGCGGCGAGAATGTCGGGGGCGAGGCGGCGATCGGCGGTGATCTCGTCCGGCCCCGAAACGTCGATACGCGGATGGTGCGCCGCCGCTTGCGGATCCATGGCGAAGTCCGCGACGAAAGCGAGCATCTGTACCACCGCGGCAAGGATGCGCCGCCCGCCCGAGGCTCCGGCGGCGATCCACGGCCGCGCGCCCTCGCGGACGATGCTCGGGCACATGTTGCAAAGCGGCCGCTTGCCCGGCGCCATCGAGTTGGGCTGGTTCGGGCGCGGATCGAACCACATGACGCCGTTGTTCATCAGCGCGCCCGCGCCCGGAAGCACGACGCGGCTGCCCATCGAGGAAAGGAGCGTGGTGGTCATCGCCACCATCCCGCCCTCCGCGTCGCAGACCGAGAGATGCGTGGTGCAGCTTTCCGCGGCCTTCGGCTCCGCGTCGCCGACGCCGGCGAGGCGTTCGGCATAGGCGGTCTTCAGCGCCCGGGCGAGGGAAACATACCAGGCGGCATCGGGGGTTTTCGGAAGCGCCTGGCCGGTGTGGCAAAGCTCGAGCACGCGGGCGAAGGTCGGCGCGGCGGTGAGCCCGCCCGCCAGCGCGAGCGTGCGGCCACCGTTCCATGAAACCTCCATCGCCGGGCGCGTGCGCGCGCGGCAGGCGGCGAGGTCCTCGCGGTCGAGCAGGCCGCCCATCGATTTGACGTCGGCCGCGATGCTCGCCGCGACCTCACCCTCGTAGAAGTCGCGCAGGCCGGCGCGCTGCAGCCGCTCGAGGGTTGCTGCGAGGTTGCCCAGGGAGAAGAAGCCGGGCGTTCCCTGATAGGGCGCGACGCGGGGCAGGCCGTCCGGAAGATAGATACGCGCACTCTCCGGATAGAGCCGCAACACGGCGGCCGAGTTCGCAATCTTGAGCGTGGTGAACCAGTCGGCGGCGAGTCCGCGGCGCGCGAGCGCCACCGCAGGCGCCAGCACATCGGCAATCGGCAGCCGCCCCCAGCCTTCGTGCAGGGCCGCGTAACCGGCGACCGAGGAGGGGATGACGAAGGAGAGCGGGCCATGGATGTTGGCGTCGTTCTCGACTTCAGGCCATGCGAAGAGATCCTGCTTCATCCTTCCGGTAAGGCGGAAGCGGGACGGATCGAGCCCGCGCGGGGCCACCGGGCCGAAATCCACCACCTCCGCGCGCGCGGCGCCGGCCGGGTGGACGAGCGCGAAGCCGATCCCGCCGAGCCCGGAGTTCCACGGCTCGACCGCCGCGAGCGCGAAGGCGGTCGCCACTGCCGCGTCCGCCGCATTGCCGCCGGCGTCGAGAATGGCGACGCCCGCCTCCGCCGCGTCGCGCGCCTGGGAGGCGACGATCCCGCGCCTGCCGCGCGCGGCGGGCTTGGCGATGTCCCAGTGCTGCGTGACGTGCGGCGGCGGCGCGTAGTCCATCGTCGATCTCCTCTCCAGCTTGCCCGATGCTCGGCCGCGCGGGCCGGCCTGGCAACGGGGTTTCCGCCCGGCCGGGAGACCACTTAAGTCCTATTGACTCACTATAGATTGATGCGCTCTCATGGCGCCCAGGCAACCGCTACCGGAAGGGCACGCCATGCGAGACCACGCGTTCGCCGCCCATGGCTTCGCGAGCTGCCGCCCACTCGCCGGCGGGGAGGTGGGCACGCTCGCGGTCGGCACCCAGAAATCGGCGTTCACGCTGCTCGCGCTCGAGCGCCGCCGCCTGCTCGAGCGGCGGCTCGAGCC
>DATJTV010000035.1:0-7403 GCA_035503055.1 Acetobacteraceae bacterium | reverse complement strand
AGCAGGCTCGCGGCCTGGCGGCCGGAATCGAGCCCCTCGCCCGCCGCCTCGACGCCGATCAGCCGGACCGAGGGATCGTCGAGGAAGGGATGGAAGAGGCCCATCGCGTTCGAGCCGCCGCCGATGCAGGCGATCGCGACGTCCGGCAGCCGGCCCTCGGCCGCCTGGAGCTGCGCCTTCGCCTCTTCGCCGATCACGCTTTGGAAGTCCCGGACCATCATCGGATAGGGATGGGGGCCGGCGACCGTCCCGATCAGGTAATAAGTATCGCGGACATTGGCGACCCAGTCGCGCAGCGCCTCGTTCATCGCGTCCTTGAGCGTGCCGGCGCCGGAGGAGACGGGACGGACTTCGGCGCCCAAGAGCTTCATGCGGAAGACATTGGGCTTCTGCCGCTCGACATCGGTGGTGCCCATATAGACCGTGCAGGGCAGGCCGAAGAGCGCGCAGACGGTCGCGGTCGCAACGCCATGCTGGCCGGCGCCGGTCTCGGCGATGATCCGCGTCTTGCCCATGCGCCGGGCGAGCAGAATCTGGCCCAGGCAGTTGTTGATCTTGTGCGCGCCGGTGTGGTTGAGCTCGTCGCGCTTGAAGTAGATGCGGGCGCCGCCGAGGGCGCGCGAGAGGCGGGCGGCGTGCCAGAGCGGGCTCGGCCGGCCGACATAATGCTCGAGATGGTAATCGAGCTCGGTGCGGAATTCGGGGTCGCGCTTGGCTTCCTCGTACGCGCGCTCGAGGTCGAGGACGAGCGGCATCAGCGTCTCGGCGACGAAGCGGCCGCCATAGGCGCCGAAGCGCCCGCGCGTGTCCGGGCCGGTGCGCAGGCTGTTCGAACGTTGGGCCAGGGGGGTCTCGTTCACCGCTCGGTCTCTCTTGCCGGAAGGCTGATAGCCGAAGCGAAGAGCCGGGTCATCAGTCTGGGACCAACCCGCCGCGCGGCCATCGCGCCGGCGATGGCGAGTCCGGCGAGCGCCACCCATTGGGCGGGGCGGATGCCCGCTTCGAGGGAGAGATTTGCGCCGAGGATGCGCGGCCACGGGAGGCCGGTGGCGAGCGCGTACCAGCCCGCCTCGAGCCCGGCAGTGCCGGCGGCGGCGACGCATGCCAGCCCGAGCAGGGCGAGCGGCTGGCGGCGCGCGCCCTTGGGCAGGAACCGCCAGAGGAGCAGCCAGAGATAGAGGCCGGCGCAGGTGGCGGAGAGCGTGACGTTCGCCGGCGCCTCCATGAAGCTGTGGAGGAGGGCCAGGACGATGGCGGGATGGACGAGGAGATGGAGCCGCTTCCAGGCACGGCCGAGGCGGCGTACCCAACCGTCGGTGGAGGTGACGGCGAGCGCGGCAAGGCCGAGGAGGGACGCGAGGCCGACGGTGAGCACCGGATGGCTCACCATCTGGACGGCGATGAAGCCCCAGGCGAAGCCCTGCTGGAAGGCATAGACGACGAGGTGCGCCGCGGCGTAGGCGGCCGCCGCGACGCCCAGCATCCGCCGCACCAGGGTGAGGCGCGGGAGGGCGAAGAGCGCGGCGAGCGGCGTTACCGCGAGTGTCGCCACCAGGAGCCGGTCCGACCAGAAGCCGGTGAGCAGGAGGACCGTCTGCGAGGGATGGCCGGCGACGCCGTAGACGGCCCAGGCGACGAGCTGGGCGAGGGCCGGCAGGGGCAGAAGGACGAATACGACAGTCTTGAGGGCCGAGAGGCGGCCGCTGCGGTCGCGCCAAGGGGCGCGTCCGCGGACCCCGGTCATGACCTTCCGGCGGTAGGCGGGGCCAGGTTCACGGCTTCGCGGGCGCGGCGCCGCCGGGCGGCAGGTTCGGCTGGACGCGCTGATAGCCCGCGGGCGCCACGAAGAGCGACGCCGGCTGCGGACCGTAGGAGACGGAGGTCGCGACGATCCCCGTGTCCGAAGTCGGGGCGTTGGCGGGCCGGCCGCTCAGCACCACGCCATCGGCGGTGATGCAGGCGTCGCCGCGGACCTGGCCGGCCTCGGACATCTCCCAGACGGTGCAGGACTGGCCCGCCACCGTTTGCGTGCCGTGGGGAACGAGGTGCAGATCGGGGCTGCGGAACATCAGCTCGCCCATCGCCGGCGGCGCTTGCAACTGCATGTAGCTGTGGGTGGCGTCGTTCACCATCGTCACCAGGTCGGCCTTGTGGTCGATCACCAGGAAGCCCGGCTGGCTCGACATATCGATATGCACGCGCTGGTCGGCGGCGTCGAAATACATGTGCACGACGCGGGTGGCCCCTTGGGGGTCCTGCACATTGGGGGGGGCCTGCACACGATAGGTCACGGCGACGTCACGCGTGGGAACGAGCGGCGGCTGATCACCGGCCTGAGCCGACGCCGCCCCAAGCACGAGTGCAAGCGCGCCGAGACCGAAAACGAGGCGTGGCGCCATCAGATCCTCCTGTGAAGACGGGGCGAAGCTGGGACCGGCCGCGGCGCGGGTCAAGCGGCCAGTGGGAGGTTCGGGGCGCAACCTGCGGTTTAGACAAGGGGCTCTGCCCCTGCCCGGCGGGACGCGGCAAGCCGCTCCTCCGCGTCCGCGCGTGGCATGGCGAGCGCCTGCTTTGCGACCGGGGCCGGGAAGCCGGCGCGCGCCAGGATCGCGAGCTCGCGCCGTGCCGTGTCCGGGTCGGGGCGGGGTGCTGCGCGGAAGGGTCCGATGTGGCGGCGCCGTGCGAGCGTCAGCGCGGCCAGCAGCTCGGCCGTGCGGTCCGAGGGGAGGGCGGCGGCAAGCGTGGTGCCGGTTATGCCGTGCCGGGCGAGGTGGGCCGCGATCCTGAGCCGGGAGTTGCCGGTGCGGGCGAGGCGTCTGGCGCGGGCGGCGGCGAAGGCGGCGTCGTCCACCGCGCCTGCCGCGACCAGCCGCGCGACCACGGATTTGGCGGCGGCGCGCGCCGCGGCGGGCTCGGATTGGATCGCGTCGGGCTCGCGCGCCCAGCGGGCGAGGCGGCGGAGCAGCACGCGTTCGAGCCCTGCGGAGGTCGCCGCGTAGCGCGCGAGGTGGGCAAGGGCGGCCTCGTGCAGCGCCGCCTGGACCTCATCGGCCGATCTTGGGCTTTTGCCCCGGGACATCTCAGCGCGAAAGAAGCTCGGCGATGTAGGGAGGAAGGTGGAAGGCGCTCGCCTGGATCTCGGGGGTCCAGTAGCGCGTCGTGCCGAGAATTCCCGCCTCCTTCGCGCGCTCGCGCGCCTGGGCGGGCGAAAGCGCGGCCAGGGTGGAGTCGTTCGCCGCCCAGCCGAGCGTCATGAAGCCGCCGACATAGGTCGGCACCGCGGCGAGATAGGCGCCGACATGGGCGAACGCGCTGCGCCGCCGGCGGCTGGTCTCGGCGAGCTCGTCGCCCTGCATGAAGGGCACGCCGCACTGGTTCACGACGATGCCGGAGGGCGAGAGGATGCGGGCGGCGTGGGCGTAGAACGCCTCGGTGAACAGGGTTTCGCCGACGCCGATCGGGTCGGTGGAATCGACGATCACGACATCGAATGCCGCATCCGGCGCCGCCGCCGCGTAGGCGATGCCGTCGCCCACGATCACCTCGGCGCGCGGATCTTCCCAGGCCGCGCCGCCGATCGCGGGAAGGAACTGGCGGGCGAGACGGATCACCTCCGCATCGATTTCCACCATGACCGCGCGGCGCACGCTGCGGTGCGCAAGCACGCGCCGGAGCACGCCGCCGTCGCCCGCGCCGATGATGAGCACGCGTTCGGGCTTGCCGTGCGCGATCAGCGGAACGTGCACGAGCATCTCCTGATACACGAACTCGTCCGCTTCGGTGATCTGCACCACGCCGTCGAGCATGAGCACGCGCCCGTGCGTCTCGCTCTCGAAGATCGCGATGTCCTGGAACGCGCTTTGCGCCGACGCGAGCCAGCGCTTCACGCGGAAGCGCTGGCCCCACGCGGGATAGAGGCTCTCATTGACCCACGCATCGAGCGCCATCGGCGCATCACGCGATCAGGCCGCGCCGCTGCTCGGAGAGCTGGATCGAACGCGGACGGAAAGCTTCCTTGATGACCGGCACCGAGCGGTAGGGATCGCAGGCGCCGCACATGAAGATGTCGATCGCGGCGAACGCGCGCTCAGGCCAAGTGAGAATCGAAATATGGCTTTCCGCCAGCACGAGCACGCCGGAAACGCCGCCCTCCGGCCCGAAATGGTGCAGGTGCGCGTGCAGGATCGTCGCTTCCGCCGCGCGCGCGGCGTCGGAAAGCGCTTCCTCGATGGCGGCGGGATCGGTGAGATTTTCCGCGCCCCACAGATCGATCAGCAGATGCGTGCCGGCGAAGCGAAGTCCGTCGCGCGTGACGAAATAGTCCTTTGCCTCGGGCGCGGAGGCGTTTTCCTGGTTCTCTCGGGAGCTTTCCGAGACCATCCCCAGTTGAGCAAGTGCGTTCATCGCGTACCCCTGCAACCAGCAGACAGCCTCTCGGGCCAAGCTTTCGCTTCGCGCCGGCGGGCTAAGGTCCCGGCACATAGGCAAAGCGCGCCATCGGCGCAAGAGCAAAGACCGCGGCTCTATTGACCTGTTGGTCTAAGGCACGACCTGCATCGTGGCGCCGATGGCCTTCAATTCGTCGGGCAGCTCTTCGGCGATCGTCGTCTCGCGCGAGACGCGCGGGAGATCGCCGAGGCTTCGCGCCGGCGGATCCGTCAGCAGGCGGAACATATCGGCAAGCGGCCCCTCGCCCATGCGCGGGCCGTAATCGGCGCCGAGCGTAGCGAGCCCTCCCGTATCGCCCGCCTCGGTGGCGACGCTCGCCAGCCGGACCAGCGCCTGGCGGTCGGCGTCGGAGAGCGGGCCGGCGGCGGGCACCTTGCTCGCGACGAGGGCGGCGAGCGCACTTTCCGCGCCGGCCCAGTTCCGTTGCCTCTCCAGGAGGCCGGCGCGGAGGGTCTCGGCCGGGGGATCGTCGAAGGCGGCGAGGGCGGCGAGCGCGGTTCCGTCGTGGCCCTCGGCGGCCATGGCGCGCGCGTAGGCGATCGTCCGCCGCTCGGCGAGCGCCGGCGGCAGGTCGGCCGCGCGGGACTGGGCGAGGGCGGCGAGCGCGCCGGCCGGGTCGTCCCGCGCCAGGCGAACCTCGGCCAGCCGCGCGCCGAGGCCGGCCTGGGGCGCGCCCGGCGGCGCTTCCGCCATGAGTTTTGCCAGCACCGGCTCGGCGCGGTCGGGGAGGTCGAGCGCGACCAGACGGTCGGCGAGCATTTCGCCGAGCCGCTCTCCGGCCGGGCCGGCCTGAATCAGGTCGGCGTTGTCCTCGATCAGGCTTACCAGCGCGAGCGGGGCGAGCCGATCGGCGGCGTGGCCCGCGAAGAGTCGCTCGAAGGTTGCGGCGCGCGCATCGCGGAGCCTCGTCGCGTCGGCGGGAAAGAGCGCCTGGGTGCGGGCGAGAAGGTCGAGCGCGGCGCGCCACTCGCCCGCATCGGCGCGCAGCTGGGCGACCTTGAGGCGAAGCCGGAGCTCGTGCGCCCCGCCGCGCCAGGCATAGAACTGGCGCGAGAGGGCGTCGGCGGCAGCCTTCTCGCCGATCGCGCCGCTCGCCAGCTGGAGCAGCACGGCGCGGCTGGCCGCGCGCGCGGCGACCGGCCGGTCCGGCGAATTCACGAGGGTTTGATAGGCGGCGAGCGCCGCCTTCGTCTTTCCCTCGGCGGCGAGGAGCCCGGCGCGCGCGAGCGCGAGCGGCGGATCGTCCGGGGCCTTTGCCAGGAACGAAGAGGCCGCCTGAAGCTCGCCGCCCTTCACCATCGCCTCCGCCGCGATGGGGGCGAGGAAGTCGCGCAAGGCGTCCGGATAGGCGAGGATGAGCGGGCAGGTGGCGGCGAAGACCGGGGCGGTGCCGGCCGGGTCCTCGCCGCGCAGGGTGGCGCGGGCGGCGCGCCAGAGCGCCACCTCGTCGCTGCCGGAAAGTGCCGGGTCCGCGAGCCCGCCGGACCGATCGATCCGTCCGGCGAGCAAGGCGGCGACGGCGGCGAGCCCGTGCACCTCGGGGTCGTTCGCGTGGCGCGGATCGTCGGTCACGGCGAGCCGGATCAGCGCCGCCGCCTCGGGGCCCATGCCGAGGGCGAGCATGGTCTTCGCTTCGGCGAGCCGCGGGGCGAAGCGCGCCAGCCGCGGCGCGGCCACGGCGGCGTCCAGTTCCTGGTCGAGAAGCGGCGCGAGCGCCGCCAGCGGAAGCGCCGGAAAATCGAAGCGGGTTGTGAGGCTCGCGGCATCTTCGAGTGCCGCGAGATGCGCGGGCTCGGGGCCGAGCGGCAGCCCGCCCGGCGCATCGGAGCGCAGCGTGAAGCCGTCGGCGTCGGCGGCGAGCACGAGATGGTCGCTTTGCGGCTCGACCGCGATCCCGAGCCAGGTGCGGAGCAGCACGAAGCCCGGGAAGTGCCGGCTCACCGCCACCGCCGCGCCCGGCACGTGGAGCGTGCCCACCAGCAAATCGGCCCCGGTTTCGGGATCGGGCATCACCACCACCCGCGAAGCGGTCGGGAGTGGCAGGGCGAGCGTGCCGGAGGCGGTCTTCGAGACGATCGCGCTTGCCGTGGGCGCCGCCGCCGTGATCGCCACCACCCAGCCCGCCTCGCGGTGGCTGAGCGCGAGGCCGAGCGAGGGCGGCAGCGGGACGCGGAGCAGCGTCCCCGCCGGCAGCAGCGTCACCCGCGCGGCGCCGAAGGCCGGGTCCCCGGCCAGCTCCGCCATGTCGATCGGGCGGTTCTCGTCGAACACCACGTAGCCGGCGTCGCCGCGACGGAAGGCGGCCGCGCCGGAATCGTGACTAAAGGGAAGGAGGATGGCGGCGAGCGCGCCGGCGGGCGCGGCGACGCGGTTCGCGGCGAGCGCGAGCCCGTCGAGATCGGCGAGGTCGGGGCCCGCGTCCCCGCTCGGCGCGGGCGTGGCGGCCGGTGCCGGGATTCCCGCCGCCTTTGGGGCGGGTGGCGCGGGAGAAGTCGCGGCCGGTTGGGGCCGCTCGGCGGCGAGCACCGGCGGAGCCGCCGGCGTGGCGGCCGGCGTGGTTGCAGTGGAGCCGCCCGGCAGCGGCGGCAGGGGAAGCGGGATGGGCGGCGGCGGAAGCGGCAGGCCCGGATCGTTGGTGGCCACGCGCACGCTTGCTGGGGCCGATGCAGCGGCGGGAGCAGCCGCCGGATCGAGCGCGTCCAGGACGATGCGATTGCCGACCCGCATGGTGCGAAGCCCGGCGCCGGAGGAGAGCCCGAGGCTCGCCGTGCCGGCGCCCGCGGTGAAGGCCATGACGTTGCGCGGCAAGAACGGCGGCGAGCCGATCGGGGCCGGGTCCGCGAAGTCCAGCACGACGCTCTGCCCGACCCTCTTCAGGCGGTAGGCCACCCAGTCCGGGAAGTCGAAGACCAGCCGGCCGAAGCCGCGGTGATCGCCGGCCCGCACCGCGACGA
>DATJTV010000034.1:0-11070 GCA_035503055.1 Acetobacteraceae bacterium | reverse complement strand
CAACGGGCTGATCGACGATTGCGGCCGGATCGTCGCCGGCGGCAAGGAGGCCGTCGGCTGGTTCGATCTCTCGACGCTCAAGGAGCCGTACCGCATCGAGGGCAAGAAGACGATGGGCTTCGAGCTGGCCGAGCAGCTCGGCTGGGAGGTGCCGGACGCGATCTTCTACCCGACCGGCGGCGGCACCGGCCTGATCGGCATGTGGAAAGCCTTCGCCGAGCTCGAGGCGGTCGGCCTGATCGGCGCGCGCCGGCCGCGCATGGTCGCGGTGCAGGCCGCCGGCTGCGCGCCGATCGTCCGCGCCTTCGAGGCCGGCTCGGCGCATGCCGAGCGCTGGGAGGGCGCGCATACCATCGCGTCGGGCATCCGCGTGCCACAGGCGCTCGGCGATTTCCTGATGCTCGCCGCGATCCGCGAGAGCAACGGCTTCGCGATCGCCGTCTCCGACGAGGCGATCCTCGCGGCGCGCGAGGAAGTCGGGCGAAAGGAGGGGCTGCTGCTCTGCCCCGAGGGTGCGGCGACCTTCGCCGCCTGGCGCGCCGCCGTCGGGTCCGGCCGCATCGGACCGGACGAGCGCGCCGTGCTCTTCAACTGCGCGACGGGGCTGAAATATCCGCTCCCGCCCGCCGGCATCCGGATCGACCGCAACGCGCCGGTCGATGCCGCAGCGTTGACAAGCTGATCGCGGTCAGAGCGGCAACGGCGCCCGCTTCATGTGCTCCATTGCAAAGCGGCTGGTGACGTTGCGCAGCGGCAAGGCCTCGATCAGGCGGCGATAGAAGCCGTCATAGGCGGCGATGTCCGGCACCACCACGTGCAGCAGGTAGTCGATGTCCCCGCTCATCCGCCAGGCGCCGACGATCTCCGGCGTTTTCGCGATCAGCGCCGCGAACCGTTCGAGCCAGGCCGCGGAGTGATCGGCGGTCTCGACCGAGACGAAGGCGCTGACCGGCAACCCCACCTTCTCGGCATCGATCACGGCAACGCGGCTGCTTATGATGCCTGCCTCCTCGAGGCGGCGGATCCGCTTCCAGCACGGGGTGGAGGTGAGCCCGACCCGCTCGGCGATCTCGCTGAGCGAAAGGCTCGCGTCGGCGCCGAGCAGCTTGAGGATCGCGCGGTCGACGGCGTCGATCTCCCGCGCGGGCTTCCCGCTCGGCCCGGTCATGGTGGGCCCGTCATTCATGGAAGCTCCTTCTTCCCCCTCCGCGGAATGACCGTATGGCAGGGATATTCCGCCGCTCGAAGGAAAGATTTTTATCCGGAAGCCGGGCCGGGCTTCCCCGCCGCGCTCTCCTCCGGCGTTTGCAGGGTGAGCGAGAGCGCATGCAGCCCGCCGCGCAGCTCGGCCCCAAGGGCTTCATGCACGGCGCGCGCGCGTTCGACGCGGCTCCGGCCACGGAAGAGGGGCGAGACGAGGCGGACGGAAAAATGGGTCTCGCCCTCCGCGCGCGCGCCGGCGTGGCCGGCGTGGCGCGCGGAATCGTCGGTGATCTCGAGCGCGCCCGGCGCGAAGGCGGCGCAGAGGGCGGCGGCGATGCGATCCTTGCGCGTCTGCATTGCGCCGATATTGGCGGATTGTCATGCCGCGCCAAGGGTTCCGGTGGCGGAATCCGGGCAGTCCTGCCCGGCGCTCGCGCCGTGTCCCGTTGCCAAAAGGGGGTATGAGACCCCATAAGCGTGGGGTGGAACCAACGCCCTCCCGCCGCTCCACGCGCCCGCGCGCCTTCGCCCCGGACCCCGATGCGCCGGGGCGCAGCTGCGACATGCCGGGCTGTTCGGCGCTCGGCGAGTATCGCGCGCCGCGCTCGCGCCGGGCGCTCCGCGAATGGCTCTGGTTCTGCCTCGGGCATGTGCGCGAGTACAACGCCTCGTGGGACTATTATCGCGGGATGAGCCCGGGCCAAATCGAGGCCGAGATCCGCGCCGACGTCTCCTGGCAGCGGCCGACTTGGCCGCTCGGCCGGATCGGCGGGCAGGACTGGCGCCATTCGGCCTGGGTCGAGGATCCGCTCGGCGCGCTGGCCGCGCACGCGCCGCCCCGCGCGCCGGCGGAAGCGGCGCCGCCCGAGCTTCGTCCCCACCTCGCCACCCTCGAGCTTGCCTGGCCGGTGACGCTCGAGGCGGTGAAGACGCGCTACAAGGAGCTCGCCAAGCGCCACCACCCGGATGCCAACGGCGGGGACCGCAGCGCCGAGGAACGGCTGAAGACCATCAATCTCGCCTATGCCACCCTGCGCACCCGGCTGGGCCGCAGCCCCGCCGCCGGCCGCCACGCCGCGCCTGACCGCGACACGTCCGCCGCGTCGGGCTGATAGCGCTCTCTTCGCAGGTGCGGGCGCCGGCATTACATAGGCATTTACTGACCGTCACAGGACCGTTCGGCCGATGAATCAGCTCGCCGCCTCCTCCGATCCACGCATCGCGCCGACTTCGGCCATCGACCTGCCCGATATCTCGGTCAATGCCCGCCAGACCTTCGGGCTCGACACCGACATGACGGTGCCGGCCTTCTCGATCCGCACCGAGCACGTGCCCGACATCGACGAGGCATATCGGTTCGATCGCGAAACCACCTTGGCGATCCTCGCGGGCTTTGCCCACAACCGGCGCGTCCTCATCCAGGGGTATCACGGGACCGGCAAATCGACCCACATCGAGCAGGTGGCAGCAAGGCTCAACTGGCCCTGCATCCGCATCAATCTCGACAGCCACATCAGCCGCATCGACCTGATCGGCAAGGACGCGATCGTGCTGAAGGAGGGCAAGCAGGTGACGGAGTTCCGCGAGGGCATCCTGCCCTGGGCGCTCCAGCACGCTTGCGCCCTCGTCTTCGACGAGTACGACGCCGGCCGCCCGGACGTGATGTTCGTGATCCAGCGCGTGCTCGAGGTCGAGGGCAAGCTCACGCTGCTCGACCAGAACCGCGTCATCCGGCCGCATCCGGCCTTCCGCCTCTACGCGACCACCAACACGGTCGGCCTCGGCGATACCACCGGCCTCTATCACGGCACGCAGCAGATCAACCAGGGCCAGATGGACCGCTGGAACATCGTCGCCACCCTCAACTACCTCCAGCACGACCAGGAGGTCGGGATCGTCATGGCCAAGCTCGGCGTCGATCCCGACGATGCGGCGACGAGGCGGCGCATCGAAAGCATGGTGGCCCTCGCCGATCTCACCCGCGCCGGCTTCATCAACGGCGATATTTCGACCGTGATGAGCCCGCGCACGGTGATCACGCTCGCCGAGAACGCGCAGATCTTCGGCGATCTCGGCTTCGCCTTCCGCCTCACCTTCCTCAACAAGTGCGACGAGGCCGAGCGCCAGATCGTCGCCGAATACTATCAGCGCTGCTTCAACGAGGAGATCCCGACCGGCGCCTTCATGCGCAAGGCCTCCTGATCCGCATCCCGGGCCGATGAGCGGGAACGCTTCGCAAGGCAACGAACGGGTCGAGGAGTTCAAGCGCGCCACCGCGAGCGCGCTCCGCGCGATCGCCGCCGAGCCCGAGGTGCAGGTCGCCTTCCAGCCCGGCCCGCCCGGGCTCGCCGGCAAGCGCGCCCGCCTCCCGTTGCCGACACGTGCGCTGCCGCCCGGCGAGCGCTCGCGCCTGCGCGGGACCGCCGATTCCGTCGCACTCCGGCTCCGCTACCACGACGACGGCACGCACGCCGCGCGCAGCCCGGGCGGGCGCGAGGCGAAGGAAGTCTACGATGCGCTCGAGCAGGTGCGCGTCGAGGTCGTGGGCTCGCGCCACATGGCGGGCGTGGCAGCGAACCTCCGCGCGCGGCTGGCCGAGGAATGCGAGGTCGAAGGCTACGATCGGATGACGCGGAAGGACCAGCTTCCGCTCTCCGCAGCACTCGCGCTTCTTGCCCGCGAACGCCTCTCGGGCGAGGCGGTGCCGGCGGCCGCCGCCCAGATCCTCGATACCTGGCGCGGCACGCTCGGCCCGGAAGCCGAGACGGCGATGGTCGATCTCGCCCGTGCCCAGGACGACCAGGTGGCCTACGCGCGGGCGGCGCGGCGGCTGCTCGCCGCCCTCGATCTCGCCGAGGCGGAGGCCGAGACCGAGGCCGAGGAAGGCGGCGAGGAGAACCAGGAGGGCGAGCAGTCCGGCGCCCAGGACAACAGCGCCGAAGGCAAGGGCCGCCCCGAGTCCGATTCCGAGGCGCTGCTCGGGGCCGAGGCCGAGGAGGCGGAAGGCGAGGCCACCGAGGAAGGCGAGGAGTCCGACGAAGAAGCGACCGAAGGGGACGAGCAGCCGGGCGGGCCGCGGCCCCGCCGCGAGGCCGCCGCCGGGGCCAACGAAGGCGCCTATCGCGCGTATACGAGGAGCTTCGACGAAGAAATCTCGGCCGACGATCTCTGCGACCCCGAGGAGCTCGGCCGGCTGCGCCAGCAGCTCGACCAGCAGCTCCAGCACCTCCACGGCGTCGTCTCCAAGCTCGCCAACCGCCTCCAGCGCCGCCTGCTCGCCCAGCAGCAGCGCGCCTGGGACTTCGATCTCGACGAGGGCCTGCTCGATGCCGGCCGCCTCGCCCGTGTCGTCGTCAACCCGCTCCAGTCGCTCTCCTACAAGCGCGAGCGCGAGACCGACTTCCGCGACACCGTCGTCTCCCTCCTGCTCGACAACTCGGGCAGCATGCGCGGCCGGCCCATCACGGTCGCCGCGATGTGCGGGGACATCCTCGCCCGCACGCTCGAGCGCTGCGGGGTAAAGGCGGAGATCCTCGGCTTCACCACGCGGGCCTGGAAGGGCGGGCAAAGCCGCGAGCGCTGGGTGGCGGACGGCAAGCCGCGCAACCCCGGCCGGCTCAACGACCTCCGCCACATCATCTACAAGGCCGCCGACCAGCCCTGGCGCCGGGCGCGCAAGAATCTCGGCCTCATGCTCCGCGAGGGGCTGCTCAAGGAGAACATCGACGGCGAGGCGCTGCTCTGGGCCTACCGCCGCCTGCTCGCCCGGCCCGAATACCGGCGCATCCTGATGGTGATCAGCGACGGCGCGCCGGTCGACGACTCCACCCTCTCGGTCAACCCCGGCAACTATCTGGAGAAGCACCTGCGCGAGGTCATCCACGAGGTCGAGAACCGTGACTTGGTCGAGCTGATCGCGATCGGGATCGGGCACGACGTGACGCGCTACTACCGCCGCGCGGTGACGATCGTCGACGCCGAGGAGCTGGGCGGCACCATGATGAAGAAGCTCGCCGAGCTCTTCGACGAGGACGCAGCCCTCGCCTGGGCGCGCGCCTCCTCCCGCCAAGCCGCCCTCGTGATCTGAGGAGCTCCGCCCCTGATCCTGGTCACCAACGGCGAGGGCTATCCCGGCGCCGACACCACAGCCCGCCTGCTCAGCCAGGGCTCCCCCGCGCTCGACGCGATCGAGGCCGGCGTCCGCCTGGTCGAGCAGGACGAGCGGGTGCGCACCGTCGGCCGCGGCGGCTGGGCCAATATCCTGGGCGAGGTCGAGCTGGACGCCGCCATGATGGACGGCACCAGCCTGCGCACCGGCGCGGTGGGGTCGGTCCAGGGCTTTCTCCACCCGGTCTCGATCGCGCGGGCGGTCATGGAACGCCTGCCCCACGTCTTCCTGGTCGGCACCGGGGCCGAACGCTTCGCCCGCGAGATCGGCGCCGAAACCGCGGAAAACCTCCTCCCCCACGCGCGCGAGGCCTGGCAAGCCTGGTTCGACGCCGAGATCTCCCCCGCCGAGCGTGCCCACTGGCCCAGCTCCGGCCTCATCGCCCACGTCCGCGCCCAGGTCCAACCGGAACGGCCGGCCGGCACCACCGTCTTCATCGCCCGCGACCGCTCGGGCGCCATCGCCTCGGGTACCAGCACCTCCGGCTGGCAATGGAAATATCCCGGCCGCCTCGGCGACACACCGATCATCGGCGCCGGCTCCTACGCCGACACGCGCTACGGCGCCTGCGCCTGCACGGGCGTCGGCGAAATGGCGATCCGCTGCGGCACCGCCCGGGCCGTCGTCCTCTACCTCAAGAAAGGCGCCACCCTCCACGACGCCGTCTCCGAAGCCGTGGAAGACATGCGCGCAATGCGCGGCGGCCTGATCGGCCGGATCACCATCCACGCCATCGACACACGCGACAACCACCGCACCGTCGCCGTGAACGGCGACGGCCGCAACGAATACTACCTCTGGCGCACGGGCGAACCTCACGCCACCCGCCACCGCTGCGAACCGATCGCGCTGTAATAGGTAAGTAAGATCAGGGGGACGCTGTCCCCCTGCACCCCCTTTCAGGGCCTGAGGCCCTGGACCCCATTCCGGGTTCCAAGGGCTCAGCCCTTGGCAGGGGGGCAGAGCCCCCCTGTCCTTTCCTCGAAGGAGCGGTCTCTCCGACGTTCGATCTCGACGCCGACGGCGGCTGCGTCGGCGAACACGTCCGGCTTTTCGACGCGCACGCGCGCGGCGAGGACGCGCCGGTCGGTGAGGCACGCCTCGGCGATTCGTTCGGCGAGCGTCTCGACGAGCCCGACATGGCCCTCGGCCACGATCCGGCGCACGGCGGCGGCGATCGGCTCGTAATCGACCACACGTGCGAGCCGGTCCTCTCCGACGCTTGCGCGGGAGAGCGGGCGGGCACCCTCGTCCTCGACGGCGAGATCGACATTGACACGCACGCGCTGGGGCGCGCGCTTCTCGCCGCTGGTGACGCCGATGCGCGCCGAGAGCGTCATGTCGCGGATGAAGACATGGCGCACGCCGTGCGCCGCGTCGGCGATGCGTGGGGTCTCGGTCATTCGGCGATAGCGGCGCCGGCGCGCGTCCAGCGCAGGTGCTGGCCGCCGTCGAGCGCCAGCATCTGGCCGGTGAAGGAGGGCAGTGCCAGAATCATCAGCACGGCGCGGGCGATTTCCTCCGGCGTCGGGCCGTGCTTGAGCGGCACCTCCTCCATCTGGCGCGCGAATTGCGCCGCGGTTTGGCGCGCGCTCGGCAGCGTCGGGCCCGGGCCGATCGCCGCGACGCGAATGCGCGGGGCGAGCGCGAGCGCGAGCGTGCGCGTCAGCGTCCAGAGACCGGCCTTGGAGAGGGTGTAGGAGACGAAGTGCGGCGTGAGTGCCCAGACGCGCTCGTCGAGCAGGCTGATCACCACGCCTTCGGCCTTGGGCGGAAGCGCGCGCGCGAAATGCTGCGTGAGCACGAAGGGCGCGCGCAGGTTGGGCTCCATATGGCGGTCCCAGGACTCGCGGGTGGCGCTTTCCCATTCGTCGCGCTCGAAGGTGCTCGCGTTGTTGACGAGGAGGCCGATCGGCCCGAGCGGTGCGGCGGCCGGGAAGAGTCCGTGGACGTTCTCCTCCCGGCCGAGGTCGGCCTCGAGGATGAGGGCTCGGCGGCCGAGAGCCGCGATCTCGCCGGCGAGGGTTTCGGCCTCGGCGCGGGCGGTGCGGATCTGGATCGCGACGTCGAAGCCCGCGGCGGCGAGTGCGAGCGAAATCGCCCGGCCGACCCGCCGCGCCCCACCCGTGACGAGCGCCACGCGCGGCAAGCGCTCGGAGAAGGGCAGCTCCATGCCGAATGGCTCAGGGGCCGCGGCGAACGCGCCCGCCGTGATGGTTGGCGCGCCGCCCGTGCCGCGGCTCGGCGCCGCCGCCGCCGGGCCCGAAGGGCCGGGGCGGGCCTTGCCGGGGCCGCTCGGCGGCGACCTGGGTCGGCGCGAGCCCCAGTTCCTGCGCCTCGAGCCGGCGGATCTCGTCGCGCAGCCGCGCCGCCTCCTCGAAGGCGAGGTCGGCGGCCGCGTGCCGCATCCGCGCCTCGAGCTCGGCGATCACCGTCTTGAAGTCCTTGCCGATCAGCGCGTCCGCTTCGGTGTCGATCTCGGGTGCCACGGTCACGTAATCCTGCTCGAAGACGCTCTGGAGCGCCTTGCCGATCCCCTTCCTCACCGATTGCGGCGTGATGCCGTGCGCCTCGTTCCATTCCCGCTGCTTGGTCCGCCGCCGGTTCGTCTCGGCGAGCGCACGCTTGATGCTCTCCGTCTCGTGGTCGGCATAAAGGATCACCCGCCCGTCCACGTTGCGCGCCGCGCGCCCGATGGTCTGGATCAAACTCGTCGCCGAACGGAGGAAGCCTTCCTTGTCGGCGTCCAGGATCGCGACCAGCGCGCATTCGGGAATATCGAGGCCCTCGCGCAGGAGATTGATGCCGACCAGCACGTCGAACACGCCAAGCCGGAGGTCGCGGATGATCTCGACGCGCTCGAGCGTGTCGATATCGGAATGGAGATAGCGGACGCGGACGCCGTTCTCGTTGAGGTATTCGGTCAGCTCCTCCGCCATCCGCTTGGTGAGCGTCGTCACCAGCACGCGGTTGGCGGCGAGCGCGGCGGCGCGGCATTCGGCGAGAAGATCGTCCACCTGCCGCTCGACAGGGCGGATCTCCACCACCGGATCGATCAGGCCGGTCGGGCGGATCACCTGCTCGGCGAAGCTGCCGCCGGTGCGCTCCAGCTCCCAGGGTCCTGGGGTTGCGGAGACGAAGAGGCTCGGCGGGCGGAAGCGGTCCCACTCCTCGAACTGGAGCGGCCGGTTGTCGACGCAGGAGGGCAGGCGGAAGCCGAACTCGGCGAGAACCGACTTGCGGTTGAAGTCGCCGCGGTACATTCCCCCGAGCTGCGGCACGGTCACGTGGCTCTCATCGACGATGAGCAGCGCGTTCTCGGGGAGGTATTCGAAGAGCGTGGGCGGTGGATCGCCCGGCCGGCGCCCGGTGAGGTAACGGGAATAGTTCTCGATCCCCTTGCAGGAGCCGGTGATCTCGAGCATTTCGAGGTCGTACTGGGTGCGCTGGGCGAGCCGTTCGGCCTCGAGCGGCTTGCCCTGCGCGGTGAGCTCGGCGAGCCGCTCCCTGAGCTCGATCTTGATCTCGGCGATCGCCTGGGTGAGCGTCGGCCGCGGCGTGACGTAGTGGCTATTGGCGTAGACCGTGATCTCCTCGAGCTTTGCGGTGCGCTCGCCGGTCAGCGGGTCGAACTCCGCGATCTCCTCGATCTCGTCTCCGAACAGGATGACACGCCAGGCGCGGTCCTCGTAGTGGCTGGGGAAGATGTCGATCGTTTCGCCACGCAGACGAAACGTGCCACGCTGGAAGGCCTGATCGTTGCGGCGGTACTGCAGCTCGACGAGCGCGCGGGCCAGCCGCTCGCGCTCGATCCGTCCGCCGAGCTTGAGCCTGACCACCATGCGCTGATAGGTCTCGACCGAGCCGATGCCGTAGATGCATGAGACCGAGGCGACGATGACAACGTCGTTGCGCTCGAGCAGCGCCTGCGTCGCGGCGTGGCGCATGCGGTCGATCTGCTCGTTGATCTGCGCGTCCTTCTCGATATAGGTGTCGGTGCGCGGGACGTACGCCTCCGGCTGGTAATAGTCGTAGTAGCTCACGAAATACTCGACCGCGTTCTCCGGAAAGAACGATTTCATCTCGCCGTAGAGCTGGGCGGCCAGCGTCTTGTTGGGAGCGAGGATGAGCGTCGGGCGCTGCACCTCCTCGATCACCTTCGCCATCGTGAAGGTCTTGCCCGAGCCGGTGACGCCGAGCAGGACCTGGTCGCGTTCGCCGGCGCCGAGCCCCTTGACGAGGTCGCGGATCGCGGTCGGCTGGTCGCCGTTCGGGTCATAGGACGAGACGACGGAGAAGCGCCGCTCCGCCGGGCGGGCGGCGAGCTTCTGCGGCATGAACAGAACCCGCGGGGGGCGGGCGAGCGTCTCGGACATCGGCAACTCCGGACCGGCGGCAAGGGAGATGGGGAACGGCCGGCCGCCTGTCGAGGCGTGCGGCCGGCTAGGCGGCTGCCTCCCGCTCAACCGGCTTCGGGGTGGCCTGCGCGCGCGGCCACAGGGTGGCGATCATCTCCTGATGGAGGCGGACCGCCTCCTCGGGCGTGTGCGGGCGCCCGCGCGCAGCCATCAGGCCGGAGGCGAGGATGGCGGCGGTGTTGCGGTTGAGGGCATCGAGCACGCGCCCCGTGAGCTCGCGGAGCAGGGGCTCGAGGTCGGGGGCGCCCAGGGACGGCGGCGAAGGCGGCGGCGAGGCCGGCGGCGGCTCGTTGGGTGGCGCGGATCTTCTCGGCATGCCTGGTCCTTTGCGAAGCGAGGCCGTGCGATCCTGGCCGCTGCCGGCCATTCCGGCAACAGACAATTCCGGCGAAGATGGCCGTGGGGGCGTTTCTTGACCGTCGCTCCGGCCGGCGGCAGCTTGCCATGACAAACCGCACGCATGCGGTCGGGAGGGGCTCGAGAAATGAAGCCGAGGATACGCGGTTGGCTCGTGGGCTTGGGCGCATTGCTGATCGCCTGCGGCGGGATGCGGCCGGCGCGCGCGGAGACGATCCGGATCGCCGCCGAATACGGCATCTCCTATCTGCCGCTCACCATCATCCAGACGCAGCACATCCTCGAGCGGCTCGGCGCGGCGCAGGGACTGGATATCAAGACGCGCTGGCTGCAATTCACCGGCGGCGCCTCGATGAACGAGGCGCTGATCGCCGGTCAGCTCGACATCGCCTCGGGCGGCGTCGCGCCGATGGTCCTGCTCTGGTCGCGCACGCGCGACAATCTCCACGTCCGCGGCATCTCGGCGCTCAACTCGATGCCGCTCTATCTCAATACGATCGACGCAAACGTGCATTCGATCAAGGACTTCACGAGCAAGGACCGGATCGCGATGCCGGCGGCCGGGGTCTCGATCCAGGCGATCACGCTGATGATGGCGGCCGCCAAGACCTTCGGCCCGGCGGAGGCGAAGAAGCTCAACCCGCTGATGGTCTCGATGTCGCACCCAGACGGCATGGCGGCGCTGCTCGCCCGCAAGGCCGGGATCACCGCGCACTTCACCTCGCCGCCCTACATGTACGAGGAGCTGGCGCAACCCGGCGTGCATCGCGTGCTCGACAGCTACGACGTGCTCGGCGGCCCGGCGACCTTCAACGTCGTCTGGACGACCGGCCGCTTCGTGCAGAGGAACCCGAAGCTGGTGCCGATCTTTCTCGCCGCCCTCGAGGAGGCCGACCGCCTGATCATCGATCATCCGGACGAGGC
>DATJTV010000033.1:0-2254 GCA_035503055.1 Acetobacteraceae bacterium | reverse complement strand
GCAACGCGATGAGTCCGTCCAAAGATCGCCCGACATGCCCCGGGCGGGGGTCTTGAGCCAACAAAACCGAGGGAAAGCTCCGGGAACGTCAAGAACCCCAGAAACCAGGAGCAAAAGTCAGAAAGATCAGGGGGATTTTCAGCAGCCTGCGAGAGGGATAGGTTCGCTCGCGCTCACCAGTCCCGCTCCAGGTCATTGTTTGATCGCGTGATCGAACGCCTTCGGCTCATCCACCTCCGGCGATCACGCGCTAACCGACCGCTGCGGCGAAGCTCTCGCGCAAACCCCCCGCATCGAGCCCGCGCGCGATCACCACGATCGCCGTCTCCTCGGGTGCTACCGCCGCCGCCGGCAGCCACGCCGGCGGGTGAAGCACGTGATGCACGCCGTGCAGCACCAGCCGCCGTTCCTGCCCCGCGAGCCGAACGATTCCCTTGAGGCGGAGAATCTCCGCCCCGCGCGTCGACAGCACCGAATCGAGCCAGAGCTTCAGCGCCGACCACGCGAGCGGCGCCGTGTGGGTGATCAGGATGGCGGCGACCTCCGGCCCATGCGCATGCGCGGAATGATCGTGCGCATGCGTCGCGCCGAGCCAGTCCACAACGCCGCCCGCCGGCCCCACCCCGAAGACCTCTGCCGCCGGTGCATCGCCGTGGACGGCAACCCGCATCGGCACGCTTGCGTTCAGCGCGCGCAGGGCGTGCTCCGTTTCACTCCGCTCGGCTGCCGAGGCGAGGTCGGTCTTGGTGAGCAGGACGCGGTCGGCCATCGCGACCTGCCGGCGCGCTTCCTCGTGCGCGGCGAGCGTCGCCGCGCCGGCCAGGGCATCGAGGGTCGCCACGATCCCCTCGAGCCGGCACGCGGTCTCCGCCCCGCCCTCGGCGAGCGTATGCGCGACCGGCCCCGGATCGGCGAGCCCGGTGGTCTCGATCGCGATGCGCCCGAATTTCGGGATCTCGCCCCTCTCTTGCCGCTCCCGAAGCTCCGTCAGCGTGTCTGCGATATCGCCGCGCACCGTGCAGCAGATGCAGCCGTTCTTGAGCAGCACCGCATTCTCAATCGCCTGCTCGACCAGCAGATGGTCGATCCCGACTTCGCCGAACTCGTTGACGATGACGGCCGTGTCGGCGAGCGCCTTCTGCTTGAGCAGCCGGTTGAGGAGGGTCGTCTTGCCGCTGCCGAGGAACCCGGTCACGATGGTGACGGGAATCGATCGTCGGCGTGTGGGCTGGTCCATCCATCCTCCCGCGCGTTCACCGCTCAGAGTGGGAGGAATGCCTCGATGGCGCAAGCGGAAGCGCTCAACATGCGGCTCCTCGCCGAGGACCGGCTCGCCGGCTTCGGCGGCGTCGGCGAAGGCATGAGCCTACAGCTCGCGCGCGACGGGCGGCGCATCCTATGGCTCGCGCACGAATCGGCGCCGAAGAACTTCACCGGCGTCGACGTCACGGACCCGCGCAAGCCGAAGGTGATCGTACAGACCGACCTGCCGCACCGGACGGTGCGCTCCAACTCGCTCGAGGTCGTGGGAGACGTGATGGCGGTCGCCTACCAGACCGCAACGCCGGGCCAAACGCCCGCCGGGATCGAGCTCTTCGACATTGCCAGCCCCGAAAGCCCCAAGCGCATCTCCTATTTCGACTGCTCGGGCCCCCATTCGCGCGGCGTGCATCAGCTCTGGTTCGTCGACGGAAAAACGATCCACTTCGCCGGCGGCGCCGCCGATTTCATCCCGCGCAATCAGCGCGACGATCAATGCTACCGTGCGCTCGACGTCGCCGACCCGGCGCGGCCGCGTGAGCTCGGCCGCTGGTGGTATCCCGGAACCGCCGAGGGCGACACCGCGCCCCCGGCGCCGCGCCATCCGCGCTTCGACTCGGGCTTTCGCGCGCACAACACCAACGTCTACCCCGAGCGGCCGGACCGCGCCTATGTCGGCTATCTCGACGGCGGCGCCATTGTGCTCGACATTTCCGATATCGGCGCACCGCGCATGGTCGGGCACTGGAATCCCCATCCTCCCTTTCCGGGCTTCACGCACACGGTGCTGCCGCTCTTCGCGCGCGACCTCTTCATCGTGACGGACGAGTGCGTGCAGGACGACGGCAAGGATTGGCCGAAGCTCGCCTGGGTCCTCGATGCGCGGCTCGAGAGCAACCTCGTGCCGATCGCCACCCTGCCGCTGCCGCCGCCCGAGGAGCACATCCATCGCGGCGGCCGCTACGGCGCGCACAATCTGCACGAGAACCGGCCG
>DATJTV010000032.1:0-2502 GCA_035503055.1 Acetobacteraceae bacterium | reverse complement strand
CCCTGGTCGGCGGCGCTCGCCGAGAGCTAGCCCACGCTCGACATCGCCCAGCGCCGGCCCAGCCCGGGCCCGGCCGGGGACGACAGGGAAATTGGCATATAATGCCAATCCTGGTATGCATGCCGCCAGCCCCAACGGAGGCGCCCCAAATGCCGACACGGAACGTCGTTCTAACGGAGCACCATGAAAGGGTCATTTCCGAGCTTGTGGCCTCCGGCCGGTATCAGAACGCGAGCGAGGTTTTGCGCGAAGGGTTGCGGCTGATCGAGCAGCGGGACTCACGGGACGCGGCCAAGCTCAAGATCCTGTTAGGGGCCGCGCGGGCCGGCTTCGCAGACTTCGATGCCGGCCGCTTTGTCGAGCTGGAGGATGACGCAATAGAGGAGATCATTGGGGATCTCGGGCGTCGGGCCCGAGGGCGGGATCGCAGCATTCGGCCATAGGAGTGGCGCGGCTCCGGCTCGGCAGCGCTGCCAGGCCGGAGTTCGGCTGCGGTGTCCGGAGCTACCATTTGTGGCACAGCCGGATGCACTCGGACGTCGCACGCCCTCGACATCTGATCCTCTACAGGATCGCCGAGGGCTCGATCGTGGAGGTCGGCCGCGTCCTGCACGACGCGATGGAGCTGGAGCGCCACGTCGCTTTCGATTTTCCGCCGGAGCCGCAGACGTGACGGTTCCTCCGAAAGCCGCCCGTCCGCTCGTTTCGGTGAAGTGCAACCGAAGGCCAGGTTCTAGAGTGGGATACGTTCGCCGTCGCTCGCGTATCCCGCTCTAGCTCTTTGTTTTATCGCGTGATTCAGACCTTCGGCGCCGGGGTCCCCGCGAACGAGTTCGCGGGGTGCCCCGATTCCGCCTTCGGTCATCACGCTCTAGTCCGCGTTCATCATCGCCCAGCGCCAGCTCTCGTGCTCGGGGGCGTAGTTGCGGTTGTTCTGCCCGGGATCGCGGTTGACGAGATGGCGATTGTAGAACGGGTGGCGCATGCTGCGCACCTCGTGCTGCAGCGTGAAGAGCGTTTGGCCGCTCGCCGGATCGACGATGTCCTCGAAGCGCCATTGATGCTGGTCGCTCTCCTCGGTGATGAGCTTGCGCTCGAGCAGCCAGCGGTACGGCGCGGAGAAATTGGCGATGTAGATTGCGACGTGATGCCCATCGAACGGCGGCGAAGCGCGATCGGTCTCCTCGAACAAAAGGTACTGGTCGGCGCCGACCATCACCCGCGCGCGCTTGCCTTCCTCCAGCGTCGCCGGGGTCGCGAACACCTCGCGATAGAAGCGCGCGATCGGCTCGGCGGTCTCGCGCGGCACGTCGAAGGCGACATAGGCGATCCCAAGCGAGACCGGCCCGAAGCGCGCATCCGGCGCATGCGCGCGGATCCGGTTGCCCCACGGCGAGATCACCAGCACATGGTCGGCTTCCTCGCGGAAATCGAACGCGGTGCCGGCGAGCGGCTCGCGCTGCGCCGCGAGGCGGCGGAGCAGCGCGGCGCGGTCCGGCAGCACCAGCCCGGTCACGCCGCGCAGCACCTGAGGCCTGCCGGTCGGCAGATGGAACTGGCTGCGGCCCACATTCGCCCACATGTTGTCGACCCCGGTCATCATGTAGGGATCGCGGGCGAGGCCGAGGCCCGAGACATAGAAGACCGTCGCAATCCGCTGGTCCGGCACGCGCGTGTTCACGTGCTCCAGATGCACGATGTTGCCGAGGTCTTCGGCCCCTCGGTCGAAAATCCGTTGCATGCTTGCGTTCCCTCGTACTGGCTTGGGGCCAGTCTAGCAGGAAGTCGCGAAAAGGAAGGCCAGGGGCTTTGCCCCTGGCAACCCCAGCAGGGGACGCTGTCCCCTGCACCCCTGGCAAAGGCGGAGCCTTTGCAATCCATTACTTATCCTAAACGGATGGGGGTCTGGGGCCTCCAGGCCCCAGCGGGGTCCAGGGGCAGAGCCCCTGGCTAAAGCATCGCGAGCCCTTGCTTGCGCCGCGGCGGCGGGTGCGCCGCATCGAGCGTGGCGAGGTCGGCTGCGTCGAGGCGGAGCGTGGCGGCGGCGGCGTTGGCGCGCACGTGTTCCGCTTGCGTCGCTTTCGGGATGACGATGACGCCGGGCCGCGTGAGGAGGAAGGCGAGCGCCACCGTCGCGGGCGCCGTGTTGTGGCGGGCGCCGACCGCGGCGAGCGCCTTCGAGCGCAGCAGCCGCCCGCCCTGGCCGAGCGGGGTGTAGGCCATCACCGGGATGCCGCGTGCCGCGCACGCGGGGAGAAGGTCGAACTCGATCCCGCGCTCGTCGAGGTTGTAGAGGACCTGGTCGGTCGCGCACGCCGCGCCGTGAGGCGCAGCCATGAGCGCCCTCATCGCGGAGGTGTCGAAATTCGAAACGCCCCAGCTTCGTATTTTCCCCTGCGCGCGGAGCGCCTCGAAGGCTTCCACCGTCTCGGCGATCGGCACCGAGCCCGGCCAGTGCAGGAGGTAGAGGTCGATCCGGTCGGTGCGGAGCCGTTTCAGGCT
>DATJTV010000031.1:0-9998 GCA_035503055.1 Acetobacteraceae bacterium | reverse complement strand
GTCCCGCGGCTCTGCACCAGTGCCCGTTCGATCACGTCGCGCTCGGCGCGGTGGCGGGCCGCGCGCAAATCGAGATCGGGCGGCGGGCTTGCCGCGAGCTCGAGATCGGCACCATCGATCACCCGCCCCTCGGCCATGATCACCGCACGCTTTACGCGGTTCTCGAGCTCGCGGACGTTGCCCGGCCAGTCATGGCCGGCGAGCGCTGCGAGCGCCGCCTCGCTAAAGCCGCGCAGATTGCGGCCGATCTCGCGATTGAAGCGATTGAGGAAGAAACGCGCGAGCAGCACCGCATCGGTGCCGCGTTCGCGCAACGGCGGAATGCGCACGGTGACGGGATTGAGCCGATAGAAGAGATCGGAGCGGAAGCGACCCGCCTCCACCTGCTGCTCGAGCGCCTGGTTGGTCGCCGAGACGACCCGCACATCGACCGCGATCGACTGCCGGCCACCAACCCGCTCGACGGTCTGCTCCTGGAGGAAGCGGAGCAGCTTCACCTGCAGCGGGTGCGGCAGATCGCCGATCTCGTCGAGGAAGAGGGTGCCGTTCTGGGCGCTCTCGATCCGGCCGATGGTCTGTTTCGCCGCCCCGGTAAAGGCGCCGCGCTCGTAGCCGAAGAGCTCGCTTTCCAGCAGCGTCTCCGGGATGGCACCGCAATTGATGGCAACGAACGGCTTGCCGGCGCGCGGCCCGAGATCGTGCAGGGCGCGCGCGAGGGCCTCCTTGCCGGTGCCGCTCTCGCCGAGCAGCAGGACCGGAACGTTGGTGGGTGCCAGCTTCTCGATGTCACGGCAGACGCGTAGCATCGGTTCCGCGGCGGTGATGATCCGCTTGATCGCGCCCGAGCCGGCGCCCTCGCTCAGGCGGCGATTCTCCGACTCAAGCGCGTGCAAACGGAAGCCCCGATCGACGATCAGGCGCAGGACATCGATCTCCACCGGCTTCTCGTAGAAATCGTGGGCGCCGGCGGCGACGGCACGGAGCGCGTTGGGGCGGCTGGTGTTGCCGGTCGCCACGATCACCTTCATCTCAGGAGCCATTTTGAGCAGGGCGGCGAGAGTGGCGAAGCCCTCCGTGACGCCGTCCGGATCCGGCGGCAAGCCGAGATCGATAACCGCGACCGCAGGCTGCCGCTTCTCGACGATCGGCAGCGCTTCCGGCCGCGATGAGGCGGTCAGTACCGTTCGGCCCGGGAAGGCCCAACGATACTGGCTCAGCAGACCGACATCGTCCTCGACAATCAGGAGTGAGGGTTCGCCCATTCGCCGCCCCTCACGCACTGAGGGCAAGCGGCGCGGGCGCGCCGCAGTGCGCGAGCGGCAGAACAATTCGCATCGTCGTGCCCTGTCCCGGTGCGCTCGACACCGTAAGCTCGCCGCCGGCTTCGCCGAGCAGGGCACGCGCCTGGAAGGCGCCGAGGCCGAACCCGGCGGGCTTAGTGGACTCAAAGGGACGGAACAACGCCTCGCGCACGAACTCCTCGGGCATGCCACGCCCGCTATCGCGGATCTCGATGATGGCCGAGCCGGCCTCGCGGCGGAGGCGTATGCGGACCGGAACGCCGGGCGGCGAGGCCTCGATCGCGTTGTCGATGAGGTGCCGGACCGCCGCGTCGAACGCCGGCTCCTCCATCGCCACCGCGATTTCCTCGGGAGTCCGCCCGGGCTCGCATTCGAGCAAAACCGGCGTCGGTCCGAGCCCGCGCAAGCTGGCCGCCATGACCTCCAAACGCTGCCGCGGAGAGAGCAGTGGCCGCGCGGCGCGCGCTGCCGGCCCCTGCAGCCGCCCCAAGAGTGCCGAGATTTTCTCGATCGATGCCCGGAGTGTCGCTAGCAGGTCGGCGCGGAACTCGGGATTCTCCAAGTGTTGCTCGGCATTGGCGAGCAGCAGGGAGAGCCCGCTCGCAACGTTCTTGATGTCGTGGGCGACGAAGGTGAAGCGCCGGCCGGCCTCGGCGAACTGACGCGCCTCCACCAGCGCCTCGGTGGCGCGCTGCTCGGCAATGAAGAGAGCGACCTCGCGGCCGACGATGCGCAGGAGATCGAAAACCTCGCGCTCAAGGCGGAACGAGGCGCGCGGCCTTGCCAGAACGATAAATCCCATCGGGACTCCGCCGGGCACGCTCGCTTCGGGCAGCGCCACGGCAAGCCACGCATCCGCCATGTCGGGGAACCAGGCGGGGGCACCGGGGGTGGTCACGGCGACCGAGCCGCCGGCGCGGAGAGACACGAGCAGCGGGTGGCCGGACGTCACCCGCGCGCCCTCCAGCGCCGGCGCATTCCAGCTTCCGGCGGCGCGGAAGGAGGCGGACCCGGCGGCGAATGACGCCTCGTTCAGGAACAGCACGCCCGCCGGGCTGTCGACGATGTCGGCGACCGCACGGATGACCCGCTTGTGCAGGGCGAGATAGGGGCCGGCCGCCGAGAGCGTGGCGATGCAGCGGACCCACTCGCGTTGATAGTCGTAACGGCGGCTGAAGAAGTGATCGACCACCAGCGCGCGGAGTTGCGAGCGTGCCGAGCCCGAGGTCACAAGGACGGCCAGGGCGATGCAGCCGCCGAAGATGAGGCTGGCTTCCGCGAGCCTCCCCCAGCCGGGGCCGAAGCGGCGGAACACCTCGCCCGCCGCGGCGAGCCCGACGAGAAAGATGCCGCCCAGCAGCAAGGTCGCCGTGTGGAAGACGACGCTGCGGGAAACGCCGACATCCTCCTTCCAGCGAAGCTGACGCCGGGCCCCGATCAGGAGCAGCGGCACGACCATGAGGCTGGCGGGAGCCTGGCCGGCGAACAGCAGGGGTGAGACGCGCCGATAGAGCACCGTATCGGCGTAAAGCATGATCTCGTAGAGGAATGTCCCACCGACCGCGATGCAGGTCAGGTTGATGTGCCAGCGGGCCTCCTCCGGAGCATTGCGATAGAGGTTTTCGACCAGCAGCAGGATGCCGATAGCGAACCCGAGTCGCGCATCGATCCCGAGCGAGACGAGCGAGGGCTCCACCTCGCTTCCCGGGCTCTGCCACGCAATGAACGCCGCGAGCAGCGTGCCGAAAGCGAACGCCAGCCCGAGGAGCGTGCCGGCGCGCCAGCCTCCGGCGGGACCCGCAATCCCTCGGGCGAGCACCAGAATCGCACCGAACCACGCGCCGGCGCGGAGGAAATCGAGCGCCGCCGCCGCCCCTATGAGGCTCGGCAGAGGGTCCGCCGCAAGCGTTGCCGCCCAGATTGCGGAAACCGCACAGGCTCCCGCCAGCGCGACATTGCTCCGCCCCGGCAGGCGCGGCAGGACCACAGCGCCGGCGGCGGCGGCGTAAACCGCCGCGCAGACTGCGAAAAGGATAGAAGCGCCCGGCATCGCCCTAGCGCGCGCCCTTACCCGTGTCCGGTGTGATGGAAAGCTGACACAGAGGTCTTTGTCCAAGCACCGGATTCACGCGGCGTTTCATGATCGCTACGCTTCCCACGAAACTCTGCGATCGGACACTGGCTTCGGGCCCGACCATCACCGCGCCCCCTCCTGGAGCAGCACCACCCGAACGGTCACCGCGAGGATGCGAAGATCCAGCAGGAGACTGCGGTGCTTTACGTAATAGAGGTCGTAGGCAAGCTTTGCCCGCGCGTCCTCGATCGAGGCGCCGTAGCGATACTTCACCTGCGCCCAGCCGGTGATGCCGGGCTTGACCATCGCGCGGTCGTCGTAGCAGGGGAGCGTCGCCGCGAGCCGCTCGACGAAATAGGGACGTTCGGGCCGTGGGCCGATCACGCTCATCTCGCCGCGGAGCACGTTCCAGAGCTGCGGCAGCTCGTCGATCCGCGCCAGCCTGATAAAGCGGCCGATCCGCGTGACGCGCGGGTCGGCGGGCTTGGCCCATTGCGGGCCGAGCCCGGCTTCGGCGTCGGTGCGCATGCTCCGGAACTTGATCACTTGAAACCGCCTGCCGTTCAGCCCGACCCGCTCCTGGCGGTAGAGTACCGGGCCTGGGCTTTCGATCTTGATGAGCAGAGCCGCAAGCAGCGTCAGCGGCAGGGTGAGGAGGAGGAGTGCGACGGCGAACGCGATGTCGGCCCCGCGACGGACGATCCCGACGAGACGTTCGTTCTTGCAAGGCCGCGATGCCGCGATTGCGCCCGGCAGGAGACGATCGAGATCGACCCGTCCCAACCATTGCTCGCGGAAATCCTGCTCGGCCAGCATCCGCACGCCGGCGTGCCGGCAGCGCCGCCGGAGTTCGCCATCCGTCCCGCCCGCACCGCCGGCGAGCACGACGGCCCAGATCTTCCGCCGCCGCAGCGTCTCGGCCGTCAGCCCCCGCCGATGGTCGGCCGGCAGGATGTCGGCGACGCGGAAGAGAGGGCCGCGCCCAGGATCGAGAGTGGCACCGGCGGCGGCCCACTCCGGCGCGTCCCCGAGCACGAGGATCGGCCGCTGGAACAGCCCGAGCCGGGTGAGCACGTGGAGCCCGATCGCGACCGCGGCGCCGCCTGCCGCGCAGACGATGAGCAACTCGAGGGCCGCCGGCCATCCGGCCGCGAAGAGCCGCAACGGAAGGAGCCAGACGAGGAGGGCAGCCAGAAGCAACAGCGCCGCCGTGGTGATTGTGACGCCGAGCACGGCAGCCGAAAGGCGCCGGGACGGCAAACGCGCGGGCGCCGCCGGCAGTTCGACGGCGGTCCAGAGCGCTCCGAGCGTGACGAGCGCCATTGCGGCAGCGCTGCCCGGACCGTGCGGCGTCAGCGGCAAAGCCCCGACAAGCCCATGCCATCCGACACCGATCGAGAGACCCGGGTGGGCCGCGGCGACGGGATTGCTCAGGGCCGCCCCGCCCCCTGCGGTGGCGCGACCGAAAAGGCTGATCATCGCCCCCCCCTTCTTCCTGGACCGCGAGCGGCGATCGGCGATCGGCGGAGACCGCAAAGACGCACGGCCGGAAGACGCGCCGCGAACCGATATGGCGAGACGTCCAGTCGCGAAAATGCCCCGAGCCTATTCAGCGCTCGGGGCCCGGGCGATGCCCCGCTCCGGCGCGGCACCGACGCAACTGCTGGCGTACCCAAAGACATTCCTCTGATCCCTCTCGCCACGTCGTCGCGATCTTCAGAATTCGCAAAGAGTTTCTATCGAATCGGAAATCTATCGCGTCTGATTGGCCGCTTCTCGATGCGACCAATCGCAATGGTCCGCTCGCAGCCAACAACTTGCATCCGCGACAGCGGTCGAGCCTCCCGATGAGCGTGCCTCGGCACGCAGAGCGCCAGCCAAGCCCGCCGCTCCACCGCGCGGAGCGCGAACCTGCAACCGATTTGGGTCAGGCCACCTCTGTCGCGCACCGCCGCGACGCCGACCCGCGATCCCGCGAATGGCGAGCGCCCCGCAAGGAAACGCCGCAGCTTGGGCTTCCGTCACGATGACGCACCCAAGCTCGCGGCAACGCGGCGGTGCCAGCCCTGGGCGGCGGCGAGGCAGGAGGGTCGGACGAATTGATGACGCGGCCGGCACCGGCCCCGTCTCTTCTCGTCTTGGTTGAGTATTTCCGAGGTGCACCTTGTCCGCCCGGCCACCTTCCGCCTGAAATTTTGCGTCCTTGGTTCGACGGCCGAGCGCAAAGCGTGGGTTCCCGCCCTTCGCGTACCCGCGAGGAACGTTTCGCATGGCTGCGGGCGGACGGCCTCGACAAGCACCGATGACAGAAGGAGGGATTGACAAAAACATGGACGCAAGTCGATTCTCTGGACGGATCACGAGATAATTTCTTAACACAGTCTGTAACGGATAACGATGAGAGAAAATTACATCCTTTATCAACTTTCTGGGAGAAAGACTGCGTAGGCACTGTTTGACGTTGCACAGGCGCCAATGCCAGTCTCTTTTACACCTGTCGCATTCGTCCGCCATGTGGGCCGGTTGCTTCCTGGCCGCCGCGGCGGGGTGAAAGAAGTGTGCAAAGGTGACACCGGAACGCAATCTACTCCGTAGGCAGGTGCCCACTCGGTGGAGTTGGGCGCTGGGTGCCGTCGCGGCGGCATTGGTCGTGCTGAGCCTGTCCGCCTGCGCCACCGTTTCAGACCCTCCGGCGCCGCTCCGGGCGCCGACCGCCGATGCGGACGCGGCATATCGGATCGGACCGGGGGATACGCTCAGCATTTTCGTCGACGGCTCGCCCGATCTCAGCGTCAAGTCACTGCCGGTCCGTCCGGACGGAAAGATCTCGATCCCGCTGGTTCCGGACGTCCCGGCCGTCGGCCTGACCCCGAGCGCGCTCGGCAAGGAAATCGCGGCCCGGCTGCGCAAATATGTCACCGACCCGAACGTCACCGTGATGGTGGACAGCTTCAACGGTCCGCTCGATCGCGCGATCCGCGTCATCGGCCAGGCGACCGTCCCGGAGAGCATCCCCTATGTCGATGGCATGACCCTGCTCGACGTGATGGTCGCGGTGAAAGGCCTGACGCCCTATGCGGCGGGCAATAGCGCGAAAATCGTGCGCGACGTGAACGGCAAGGAGCACACGATCCCGGTAAGGATCGGCTCGCTGCTCAATGCCGGCAACATGTCGCAGAACGTCGCGATGCGCCCGGGCGACGTCGTCGTTATTCCAGAAAGCTGGTTCTGAACGATCATGGACGATATCGCCGCACTGCTGCGCCGCTATGCCCTCGGAACCTGGCGGCGGCGCTGGATCGCGCTCGGCGCTGCATGGCTCTTCTGTCTTGGAGGCTGGGCGGGCGTGATGAGCCTGCCACCGACTTACGAGGCGAGCGCTCAGGTGTACGTCGCCGCGGATCCTGTCCTGACGCCGCTGCTGCACGGAATCGCCATCGGCGGCGGCATCAGCAGCGAGGTCGCGCTGCTGCAGCGTACCCTGCTCAGCCGGCCCAATCTCGAAGCCCTGATCGCCAAAGCCGATCTCCTGCGTAACAACGATACGGTGACTGCTCGCGAGGCCATGGTCAGAAGTCTGGCGAAGACCGTCCGGATCGTCCCGGAGACCGATAGCCTCCTCACCATCGCGTACCGCGACGCCGATCCCAGGCGCGCGTACGCGATCGTCCAGTCCCTGCTCAGCATCTTCATCGAGCGGGCGACCGGGTCCGATCAGAGCGACGTCGCCAACGCCCAGCGCTTCCTCGAGAGCCAGATCGCGCTCTACCGGCAGAGGCTGCGCGACACCGAGCAGCGGCGTGCGGCGTTCCTGGCGAAATACATCCAGCTGCTGCCCGGCGCGGACGGCAGCGTCTCGCAGTTCGATGCCGCGCGCGCCCAGGTCCGCTCGCTCGAAGGACAATTGGCCGACGCCAAGGCGAGGAGCGCCTTGCTGCAGAGCCAGCTCGCCGAGACCCCCCCGATGGTCGAAACCGGGCAGGGCAGCGGCGGTTCGTCAGGGAACGCAGGGGCCCTTGCGGCCGCGGAGCAGAATCTGACCGAGCTTCGCCAGCGCTACACCGACGCCTACCCAGGGGTGATCGACGCACGCAAGCTGGTTGCCGCGCTCGCCGCCCAGGCGGCAGGCAAGGGAGCGGTAGCGATGCCCGTGGTCCGCGAGTCCCTTCCCAACCCGGTCTATGACGATCTCAAGCTGCAGCTGATCGACGCCACGACCAGCGCGCTCTCGCTCGAGCGCGAGCTGAAGGCCGCCGTCACCGAGAGGGACCGCCTGGCATCCCTGGCGCGCTCGCAGCCTGGATTGCAGGCGGAATTCATCAATCTCGACCGCAACTACGAGGTTCTCCGGCGGCAATACCAGGATCTGCTCACACGGCAGGAATCGATGCAGATCACGGCCGCGGCGAACATCGATGCCAACCGGGTCCAGCTGCAGGTGGTCAATCCGCCGCAGATGCCGACGATCCCGGTCGCGCCGCCGCGCGAGCTGCTGCTCGCCGCGGTGCTGCTGGCCGGTCTCGGCGGAGGCGTCGGGCTTGCCCTGCTGCTCGCCCATGCCGACAGCTGCAGCTACACGCTGCAAGATCTTCGGAGCATCGGCGTGCCGGTCGCAGGCGGGATCTCGCTCAGACGAACCTCGGCACAAAGACCCCGCGCCCTTCCTGCACTCGCATTTGGTGCAGGGCTTTTCCTGCTCGTCTTCACCTTCGCCGGTCTGGTGGTCGGGGCCGGCCACCTCGCCGGGCTGGCATGAACCGCCCGGTCAAACCGCTGCACCTCGTCGAGCGTGCAGCCCAGCAGCTGCGGGATGGCCCTGAGGGCGGACCCGAATCCGTGCTGCTGCCCGATGGCGCGCTCGGCCGGATTGCCGTGCCGGCAATCGGCGAGCGGACCGCGGAGGCGCCGGCGGGGCGCGCCGACGTAACCCTCGCGGTCGAGACACTGGAAGGTGCCGGCATGATTCCTACTCGCGAACAGCGCGACCGCATTGGCGAGGAATTTCGCATCGTCGGCCAGCAGGTGCTGGCGGGCATGGCCACGGTGGAGGGATCGACCGCCCAACGCAACGTCGTCATGGTGACCAGCGCGCGGGGGGGAGAAGGCAAGAGCTTTGCAGCACTCAACCTCGCGGCTAATCTCGCCCTCGGACACGACCGGTCGATCATCCTCGTGGATGCCGATATCGGGCCGGGCTCCTTGAGCAAAAGTCTCGGCCTGGAGGCGGAAACCGGCCTGCTCGACCTCGCGAGCTCGCCGGCGCAGCTTGGCGAGGGTGCGCTGGTCCGCTCGCGCATCGAGTCTCTTTCGGTGCTGCCGATCGGCGGGGGCACCGACCCGAGCGGCCGCGCCCTGATCTCCGCGCATCATCCGATCGCGGGCTTGGTGGCGACGCTGGCTCGCCGCTTTACCCAGTACCTCTTCGTCATCGACGCGCCGCCCTGCCTCTCAAGTAGCGATCCCGCGGCGCTTGCCGCTGTGGCGGGGCAGGTCCTGCTCGTCGTCGAGGCCGAGAAGACCCGCCGCGGCGAGATCGAGGCGGCGCTCGACCTGATCGACTCCTGCCCGAATATCAAGCTCATCCTAAACAAGATCCGGCTCACCACGCGCGACACGTTCGGCACGCGCTCATGACGCGCCGTTTCGGGCGACCATGATCCGCCGTGGCCGCCGGCGGGGGGCCAGCACAGGTACCGTGATTGCCGTGCTCCTCGCCTGCTCCGGCGCGGCGGGCAAGGCGTTTGCGCAGGACCAAGCGGGCTCGGCCGGCGGCACGGCGCCCGAAGCGGGCAGCACCGGGGCGAGCGGCCAGACCGGCGCCGGCCCGGGTGCTGCCGCGGCGAACGCCACGGGCACCGCCACGGAAAATGCCGCCGAAACCACGGTTGCACCCGCGCCGGGGCTGGCCGCCACGGCCGCACCTCCCGTCGGCGTCGCCGTCAGGCTCGGGGATCTCGGCAGCATCCTCGCCGCGGCGAGCAGCCTCGGCACCGCTCAGCTTGAGCGGCCGCCGGGCCTCACCATCACGCCGAGCGTCGGCTTGCAGGAGGAGTTCACCACCAACGTCTTCGGCACCACGGGAGGCGGCGGTGACGACTTTATCACCAGCCTCACGCCCGGCCTGCTCGTGAACCTCGCGACGCCGAAGGCCACCGGCACTCTCAGCTATGCGCCGACGTTTTCGCTCTACGCCAACCATTCTTCCGACAACAACATCGCCGAAAACCTTAACGGCGCGCTCGATGCAACAATTCTGCCACAAACGCTGCTGTTCTCGCTCCGCGCCTATGCGAGCGAGCAGAGCACGGCCGGCGGCGTGGCTCCGGGTGGCACGGCCACTCTCTCGACCAACAATCAGACCACCAACTTCGGCTTCTCCGCGAGCCCTACCTTTCAGCACCGATTCGGCGACACCGGCACGCTCAGCCTCGGCTATTCGCTCGACTACACGAATCAGAACGGCAACGCTGCATTCGCCGCGGGCGCTTCCCAACCTTACTTCCTCAGCTCCCGCACGCTGACGAACCAGGAGACCGGTTCCTTCACGACCGGCCCCGACCTTGGCCGCTTCAATGATACGCTCGCGGCGAATGGAGCCCAGAGCAGCGGCACCGGCGTGCTCG